>NZ_MUKA01000556.1 GCF_002150735.1 Streptomyces africanus | reverse complement strand
GGACGAAGGGCGGGGCCACGGCCAGTCCGCGCACGCCCGGGTTCGTGCCCGAGTTCGGCGGGGGCTGGTTCGACCCGTGGGGCGGGTCCTGGTTCGACGGGAAGGGCTACGCCGAGGCCCGCCGGACCCGGGACGCGGCGTACGAGCGGCGCTTCCACCTCACCAACCTCGCCAACGGCATCACACTGCACAACGTCTACATGACGTACGGCGGNNGTCTACACGTCGTACGACTACGGGGCCGCGTTCGACGAGGCCCGCAACGCCACCCCGAAGCTCGCCCCGATGCACCAGCTCGGGCAGTTGCTGCGGTACGTGCCGGACCTCGCCAGGCTGAACCGGGCGAAGGCCGTACGCGCCGCCGACGAGCGGATCAAGGTCTACCACCTGGCCAACCCCGACACCGGCGCCCACTTCTACGT
Organism: Streptomyces africanus; assembly: GCF_002150735.1. Classification (GTDB taxonomy): domain Bacteria; phylum Actinomycetota; class Actinomycetes; order Streptomycetales; family Streptomycetaceae; genus Streptomyces; species Streptomyces africanus. The sequence continues at coordinate 10,079 of NZ_MUKA01000556.1, read as the reverse complement.
CCTGCGCAACGACTCCGGCGAGGCGGTGTCCTCGACGCTGCCGGACGCCGGGATCGACGTGCCGGTCACGGTCCCGGCGCGGGACGCCAAGCTGATCGCCGCCGGGCTGAAGCTCGGGCAGCGGACGCTGGTGCACGCCACGGTGCAGCCCATGCTGAGCCTGACGGCCGGACGGCAGGAGATCGCGGTGTTCGCGGGCCGGCGGGGCGATCTGGCGCAGGTCGTACTGGACTGCGCGGACGAGCCGACGCCCATGCGGCTGGACGCGGAGCCCGCGTGGTCCTGGAACCTCGGCAAGCTCAACGTCACCGCTCCGCTCGGCGCCGGCGGGCTGAGCCGGGTGCGCGTCGAGGGCGACGGCGTGGACACGCCGATGCTGCTGCTGTTCGCCGACGACGCGACGGCCCTCAGGCTGTGGCCGTACGAGACGCCGTCCGGCCCGCTCCTCGTCTACGGCCCGGCGCTGCTGCGGTCGGCGAAGCTGCGCGGCTCCACGGTCCACCTCACCGGCGACACCATCGGCCAGACCGGCCTGGAGGTGTGGGGGCCGCGCGGGATCACCCATGTCACGTGGAACGGGCGCCCGGTGCCCACCCGGATCAGCGCCTCCGGCAGTCTGCTGGCGCTGCGCCCGCTGCCCGGCGTGACCCGGCCGGCCCTGCCCGCCCTCGCAGGCTGGCGGCGGCGGACCGAGAACCCGGAGGCCGAGCCCGGCTTCGACGACGCCGACTGGACGGCGGCCGACCGGAAGACGTCGTTCAGTACGACGCCCGTGCCCGACGGGCAGCCCGTCCTGTTCGCCGACGACTACGGCTTCCACTACGGCGACGTCTGGTACCGGGGCGAGTGGAGGGACGGACCCGACCTGGAGTCCGTGTCCCTCGACTACAGCACGGGCACGCAGGGCCTGCTGATGGCCTGGCTGGACGGCGAGCCGCTGGGCACGCACCGGATGCCGGTGCCGGACAAGGACCGGGCCCGGCAGGGCACCTGGACGGCGAAGGCCACCTTCGCCCTGCCGAAGAAGTTCCGTGAGGACCAGGACGAGCGTGCCGACCGGCACGTGCTGTCCGTGCTCGTCCGGCGGATGCAGCACGACATGGACGGCACGGCACGCGACACGCACAAGGCAGCGCGCGGGCTGACCGCCGTCACCTTCGAGGGCGCCTCCCCGAAGGTGACGTGGCGGATCCAGGGCGCGTCGGCGCCCGATCCCGTGCGCGGGCCGATGAACAACGGCGGGCTGTACGGGGAGCGCGAGGGCTGGCATCTCCCGGAGTACGACGACGGGGACTGGAAGGACGCCGAACTGCCGCGTGCCGACCGGCGGCAGGGCGTCACCTGGTACCGGACGGACTTCCGGCTGGACGTCGACCCGGGCGTCGACGCCTCGATCGGGCTCGTCCTCGACGACGACCCGAAGCGGGCCTACCGCGTCCAGATCTTCCTCAACGGCTGGAGCATGGGCCAGTACATCAACGACGTAGGTCCGCAGCATACGTTCGTGCTGCCGAACGGGATCCTCCGCACACGTGGTGCCAACACACTGGCGTTGGCGGTGTTGTCCGACGGGACCACACCGTCGGGGCCGGGGGAGGTGCGGCTGACGCTGCTGGGCGCGGCGGCGGGAGGGGTGCCGGTCACGCCGGTGTGACCGGATCGAGCCGTCCGTGTGCATTGCCTTCTCCGGCGGGCTGGGCCACCGTTTGGCCTTCCAGCTGCCGACAGGGAGGGGAACCTCGTGCGAAGACGGCGTTTCATCGGTGGATTAGGCACAGTGGCCGGGGCCGGGCTCGGGCTCGCCCCGCTGCGGGACGGAACGGCTTGGGCGGCTCCCGGTCTCCTGGGTGAGGCCCGCGAGTGGCAGGCCGTCGCCGCCCCGGAGGCCGCCCCGGCGGCCCAGTTGCTCGACGTCGCGGCCGCGGGTCCGGGCCTCGCCTGGGCCGTGGGCGAGGAGGGCCGCTACGGCAGTGCCCGGGGGACGACGCTGGCGCTCGTGTGGGACGGCACCGCCTGGCAGCGCACCGGCCCCGGCTTCGACGGCTATCTGGGCTCCGTCGCCGCCGCGTCCGACGGCCGCGCCTGGGCCGTCGGCACCGACACCTCCCGCACCGCCCGGCTGCTCGCCTGGGACGGAACGACGTGGCGGGAGGCCGACTTCCCCGGGCGCGGGGCGCCCGGTACGTCCCTGGCCGCCGTCACGACCGGCCCCCGGGGCCACGTCTGGGTCTCCGGCCGCAGCAGCGACGGCTCGGTGCTGCTGCACGGCCACCGGGGCACGTGGACCTGGCTGGAGGCACCCCCGGCCACGACCACCATCCCGCCCTACGGCATCCACCGCGCGCCCTGCGGCGACATCTGGGTCTACGGCAGCGAACTCGTCGCCCGCTGGGACGGAACGGCCTGGACCACGCTGCCGGCGCCCGGCGGGATCCGTGCCGGCTTCACCGGGCTGCTTGCGGTCGCCCGCGACGACATCTGGATGACCGGCTACGACTACGGCGTCGGCGGCCCGCCCGGCAAGCCCCCCGGCGTCCGGCTGCTGCACGGGGACGGCACCGGCTGGGAGTACGTCACGGCACCGTTCGGCGTGGGAGTGCTGACCGGCATCGTGGGCGACGCTCAGGGGCGTCCCGACCGTATCTCCGGGTGGGACTTCTGGGACCAGACCCGGGCCCACTACCTGCGCTGGGACGGCACGGCGTGGGTGAGCGAGCGGGGGCCGGTCGCCACGACCCCCGTCGTCATGAACGCCCTCGCTCCAGTGCCGGGTTCGGGTGGCTACTGGGCGGTGGGAGCGACGTCGACCATGCCGTCCACCTCCGCCCAGCCGCGCATCGAACGCTGACCGGTCCGCCCCGGCCGTCACGCCAGCCGGATCACGTTCCAGGACAGCGGCTCCAGGACGGTGCTCAGCGTGCCGTCCTGGAGTGCCGTGCCCTCGCCCGGGTGCGGGGCGACCCGCTCGGGGGCGTCGAGGGTGTTGCGGGCGTCGGGGTCGGCGTCCGCAAGGACGCTGTGCTCGACGACCCGGGTGAGGTCGAGGCCGTTCAGGGCGACGTCGAGCGGGAGGGCCTCGGTGCGGCTGCGGTTCACCGCGAAGACCGTGACCGTGCCGTCCTCGGCGCGTACGGCGGTGGCGTGCAGCAGGTCCGTCTCGCCGTACTTCTTCGTCTCGTACGTCGGCGAGTCCACACGGACGTCGAGGACCTGGCCGCGGCCGTACCGGCTCGCCTGCGCGAACGGGAAGAACGTGGTCTGCCGCCAGGCCGGGCCGCCCGGCTCGGTCATGATCGGCGCGATGACGTTGACGAGCTGGGCGAGGCAGGCGACCGTGACGCGGTCGGCGTGCCGGAGCAGGGCGATGAGGAGCGAGCCGAAGACGACCGCGTCGGTGACGCTGTAGTTGTCCTCCAGGAGGCGGGGCGCCTCGGGCCAGTCGTCCTGCTCGAAGGTCTTCGCGTGCGACTCCCACTCGGGCAGGTACCAGACGTTCCACTCGTCGAAGGAGAGGTTGATCCGCTTCTTCGACTTGAGCTTCGCGCCCACGTGGTCGGCCGTCGCGACGACGTTGTCGATGAAGGACTCCATGTCGACGGCGGAGGCCAGGAAGGAGTCGATGTCGCCGTTCTCGGGCCAGTAGTAGGCGTGCAGCGAGATGTAGTCGACGAGGTCGTACGTCTCCTCCAGGACGGTCGCCTCCCACGCGGCGAACGTCGGCATGGACTGGCTGGAGGAGCCGCAGGCGACGAGTTCGACGCCGGGGTCCATCTGGCGCATGGCCCGGGCCGTCTCGGCGGCGACCCGGCCGTACTCCTCGGCGGTCTTGTGGCCGGTCTGCCAGGGGCCGTCCATCTCGTTGCCGAGGCACCACAGCTTGATGCCGAAGGGGTCCTTGTCGCCGTGGCCGGCGCGGAGGTCGGACAGGGCGGTGCCCTCGGTGTGGTTGGCGTACTCCTGGAGTTCGAGGGCTTCGGCCACGCCTCGGGTGCCGAGGTTGACGGCCATCATGGGTTCGGCCTGGGGGCCGATCTTGCGGAGGAAGTCGATGTACTCGGAGAGGCCGAACCGGTTGGTCTCCGTGGAGTGCCAGGCGAGGTCGAGGCGGCGGGGGCGGTTCTCCGCGGGGCCGACCGAGTCTTCCCACTTGTAGCCGGAGACGAAGTTGCCACCGGGGTAACGGATGGCTGTTGCGCCGAGTTCGCGGACCAGTTCGAGGACGTCTGTGCGCAGGCCCTTGTCGTCGGCTGTGGGGTGGTCGGGTTCGAAGATGCCCGTGTAGACGCAGCGGCCGAGGTGTTCCACGAAGCTGCCGAAGAGGCGGGGGTTCACTTCGCCGACTGTGAAGGCGGGGTCGAGGGTGAAGCGGGCCTTGTGCATGTTCGCCTTTCGAGGTGCAGTTTCGTCTTCGGGTGGTTTGTGGCTGGTCGCGCAGTTCCCCGCGCCCCTGGGTTGGTCTACTACTGCCCTGCCAAGCCGGTGTGCGCGACGCCCGCCACTATCTGGCGTTGGAAGAAGACGAAGACGATGATCAGGGGCAGGCCCGCCATCAGGCCGCCGGCCATGAGCTGGGCCCACTGGATGCCGTAGGAGTTCATGACGGTCGCGATGCCGTTCGGCATGGTCATCAGGTCGGGGTTGTTGGTCACCATGTACGGCCAGAGGAAGTTGTTCCACGAGGCGATGAACGTGAAGATGCCGACCGCGGCGAGGGAGGGACGGGAGAGCGGGAGGACGATGGTGAAGAAGACGCGCCAGCGGCCCGCGCCGTCGATGAAGGCGGCCTCCTCCAGTTCGCGCGGGATGCCCTGGAAGAACTTGTAGAGGATGTAGACCATCGCGGCGGGTGCGCACTGCGGCAGGATCATGCCCCAGTAGGTGTCGACCATGCCCATCTGCTGGACCGTGGTGAACAGCGGCACGCCCAGGACGGCGGGCGAGATCATCAGGCCGGCCATGACCAGGCCCATCAGGGGCTTCTTGCCGCGGAACTCGGTGCGGGCGAAGCCGTATCCGGCGAGTGCGCTCACGAGCAGCACCACGGACGTCACGCAGACCGAGACGGCCACGGAGTTGACGAACCAGTTGGTGATGTTGCCGGTCTCGAAGAGGGCCTGCCAGGCCTGGCCGGTCCAGACCTCGGGGAGCCAGTGCGGCGGGACCTCCACCGCCTCGGTCTCCGACTTGAGGGAGGTGAACAGGGCCCAGGCGAAGGGGGCCAGGAAGGCGGCCGAGACGGCTGTGCCGAGGAGGGTCAGGATGATCTGGCTGGGGGTCCACGGCTTGCGGGACTTCACCGGTACGGCGGTGGTCATCGGGCGCTCTCCTCACGGTTGCGCAGCAGCCACATCCGGGCGAGGGCGACGGCCGCGATGATCACGAAGAAGATGACGGAGATCGCGGAGGCGTAGCCCACGCGGTAGCTGGTGAAGCCCTCTTCGAGGGTGAACTGGACGAAGGTGCGGGTCGATCCCTCGGGCCCGGGGAGGAAGTCCATCATCACGACGGCCTGGTCGAAGACCTGCAGCGAGGCGAGGATCTGGAGGGCGACGACGAGGCCGGTGATGTTGCGCAGCATCGGCAGGGTGATGTGGACCATGCGGTGCCAGGCGTTCGCGCCGTCGAGCTTGGCCGCCTCGTAAAGGTGGCCGGGGATGCCCTGGAGGGCGGCGAGGTAGAGCAGGAAGCTGAAGCCGACCGTCCACCACAGGGTCTGGATGACGATGGCGAGCATCGCGTACGACTTGTCGGTCAGCCACGGCGTCTCGATGCCGAAGACGTAGTTGATCATTCCGGTGCCGGGGTTGAAGAGCCACTGCCACAGGTTGGCCGCGACGGTGGACGGCAGCAGGAACGGGGCGAAGAAGCACAGCCGCCACAGCCACTTGCCGCGCTCGATGTGGTGGGCGAGCATCGCGAGGAGGAAGGCGAGGACCGTGATGCAGGGGACGACCATGAGCGTGAAGAACGCGCTGTGGCCGAGGGAGTCCCACATCAGCGGGTCCTTCAGGGCCTCACGGTAGTTGTCGAGGCCGATGAAACGCGCGCCCTCGCCCGAGATGTTGGCATCCGTGAAGCTGAGCCAGACGCCGCGCAGCAGCGGCCAGATCACGAAGAGCGCGAACAGCAGGAGGAACGGGGCCACGAACCAGCCGCCGTGCTGGAAGCCCTGCGGCCGGCGGATGGTGGCGCTGTCGGCGGCGGTTCTGGCGCGGGCGGGTGCGGTGATGGTCTGGGCGCTGGTCGCCGTCATGCGGCCGCACCTCCTTGTGCGGCCGTGCGGCCGTCCATGGGGTTCTTCATGGCGAGCAGCTGGGTGAGGGTGCTCTTCATCCGGCGGGCGGCGGTCTCCGGCTTGGCGGAGCCCAGTGTCGAGGCGACGACGATCGGGCCGACGCGCTGGGCGAGGATGCCGGTGGAACCGGCGAACCACACCTTCGGCTCGGTGGCCTGGTGGTCCATGGCCGACACGTACTCGCTCTGCGGGTTCAGCGCCTTGTACGCGGCGGTGGACAGGGTGGGCGTGTACGCGGGGATGTGGCCGCCGGCGGCCCACTGCCGGGCGTGCCGGACGACGTAGGCGGCGAGCCGGTGGGCGGCCTCGTCGGCGGGGCCGCCGCGGTCGGACTGGTGCGGCAGGACGAAGGCGTGCGACTCCGCGTGGGTGGCCGGCTTGCCGAAGACGGGCGGCAGCGGGGTGGCGCCGTAGTCGAGCTTCGCGCCGGAGAAGACCGGCACCGACCAGTTGCCCTCCCAGACGAAGGGGGAGCCGTTGAGGAACTGCTCGGCGCCGGCGGCCCCGGCGAAGCCCGGGTCGGCGTACCCGTCGGTGATGTGCCGGCGCAGGAACTCCAGGACCTGGGTGGCCTTGCCGGTGTCGAAGGTGACCTCGGTGTTGGCGGCGTTGAACCAGGTGCCGCCGAGCTGGGTGTAGAACGCGACGAAGAACCACCACTGGAAGTTCTGGTCGTTGACCCACAGGCCGATGGTCTGGAGCCCCTTCTTCGTGGCCCGCTTCGCCTGCTTCAGCACGTCGAACCACTCGTCGGGGGAGGTGACGGGCACCATCCGGCCGTCGTCGCCGAGCAGGCCCGCCTTCTTCAGCACGTCCTTGCGGTAGAAGCAGAGCTGGACGTGGATGTCGAGCGGAAGGGCGTAGAGCTTGCCGTCGATGACGGCGCGCTTCCACAGGGCGGGGTTGAAGTCCGCTTCCCGCACGCCGTACTCGGCGAGCAGGTCCACGTCCCAGGGGTCCAGGAAGCGGCCGGGCGAGAAGCCGGTGACCCGGCCGAGGTGCATGACGCCCAGGTCGGGGGCGCGGTTGCCCGCGGCGGCCATGGCGAGCTTGGTGTAGAAGGGGCTGCCCCACTGGAGGGTGGAGTCCTTCACGGCGATGTCCGGGTGAGCCTTGCGGAAGGCGTCCAGCATCGCGATCATGTTGGATCCGTCGCCGCCGCTGAAGAGGTTCCAGTAGCGCACGCGGGTGTCGGCGCCGGTGGCGAGTGCGTCGGCGCCCGTGCCCAGCGCGGCGAAGCCGAAGCTGCTCGCGACGAAGAGCCCTCCGAGCCCGCCGAGGAGCTGCCTGCGATTCAGGTCAGGTCGTCCCATGCCCTGCCCTTGCTGTCGTGTTCGATATATCGGAAGGTGCTCGTGACTTCGAACGGGACGGTAAGGAGAAAGCGCTTGCACGTCAATGGTCGGCCCAGAACTTTGCCCAGGGCTTTCGGGCAGAAATGGTCGTTCTCCGTTGAACTACGGGCGTCGAATCGCATGACGCGAAACCTTTCGGGCGCGTAGTCTCGGACCCGCTGCCAAGCCGCCGGGCGGCGGTCAGAAGGGGGAGTGATGGGCATCGCGGGCGCGCGGACCGGAGCCCGAGTCACCGCCGTGCTCAGGCGGTCGCGGCGTGGTTCCGCCATGCGCCGCCTGGCCGCCGAGCTCGCCGCCGCGGTCCGGGCGCGGGAGCAGGTCCCGGACGGCGTACGGTCGTTGTGCCGGGCGCTGTGCGAGGAGATGAGCACGCGGCGGGGCGGGCGTCCGGTCGAGCTGCGTTTCGAGCGGTTCCCCGACGAGATCGAAGTGACCGGCCTGTGGGTGGAGTTCCATGACTTCGACCTGGTCATCGTCGAGGAGCGGGCCGAGGCCGTGCAGCAACTGGTGATCCTCGGACATGAGTTGTGGCATCTGCACGCGGGGCACCGCCACCACCACGTCGCCGGGACAGCGGCGGCGAGGGCCCTGGACCGCGAACCCGGCTGGACGTCCGTGGCGCTGACGGTGGCGGCCCGGGACGGCTCGCGCGAGCGGGACGAGGCCGAGGCCGACGCGTTCGGGCACCGGCTGGCCGCCGCCTTCCGCTCCTTCGCGGACCGCACCGTCGCGGACGAGCCGGACGCCGCGCTCGACCCCGTGCGGCGGTCGATGGGCTACCGCGGACACGGACGCGGAGGCGGCGTGCGATGACCGAGGCACGGGACGTCCTCGGCACCTTCTCCATCTCCTTCTGGCTGCCGATCGGGGCGCTGACCGTCGCCCTGGTGATGAAGCTGCCCAGCCTGGTGAGGATGTGGCGGGACCCGATGCTGCGGGCCGTCGGCGGGCTGCTGCTGTTCGCCTGCGCCGTGTTCGTCTTCGCGTCCCCGTCGGTCATCGGCTGGACCAACCGCGTCACCGGCGTGCCGAACATCGCGGCCCCGCTGGTGTACTCGCTGCTCACCGCGCTGTGCGCGTCCTGGCTGCTGCTGATCGTCGCCTGGCGCAACGGCCTGGCCGACCGCTCGGCCTCGACGCGCCGCGCCGCCCGGTGGGTCGTCTTCGCCTACGCGGGAGTGGTCGTCGCCCTGTGGGTGCTGTTCTGGCTCGCGGACGTCCCTGTGGAACGCCGCCGGGACCTGGACACGTACTACGCCACCACGCCCTTCATTCGCGAGGAGATCCTGCTCTATCTCCTCGCGCACACCGTGGCCTGCTCGGTCACGGCCCGGCTGATCTGGAACTGGGTGCGCACCGACGGCCTCGACGCCTGGCTGCGCTGGGGCCTGAGGTTCCTGGGCGTCGGCTACGCGACGAACCTGCTGTTCGACGTCGCCAAACTCACCGCCGTCATCGCCCGGATGACCGGCCACGACCTGGACTGGCTGAGCACCTACCTGGCGCCCTCGGCCGCCTGCCTGTCGGCCACCATGGTCGCGATCGGCTTCATCATCCCGCACGGCGGCCAGTACCTGCACGAGCGCTGGCGCATCCGGCTCGCCCACTGGCAACTGCGCCCCCTCTACCTCCTGCTGCGCACCGTGAACGGCGCCGGCGCCCCCTTCGCCCCGCGCGCCACCGGCGAACTGCGCCTGATCCGCCGCGAGACGTACATCCGCGACGTGCTCCTCCAGCTCTCCCGGCACCTCGACGAGGACCTGCGGGAACGCTCCTGCGCCGCGGCCCTGGACCTCGGGTTCGAGCCCGGCCGGGCCAAGGCGCTGGCCGCCGCCGTCACGATCCTGGACGCCGTCGCCGCGCGGGAGCGGGCCCCGCAGGCCGACAGCGCCGCCTCCCCGTCCGGCCCCGACACCGCCTACCTGCTCCAGGAGATCCAGGCCGTGGCCCTGGCCCTGCGTCACCGCGACCACATCGAGGCGGTACGCTCACGCGCGGCCGCCCCCGGGAGAGAGAACGCCCGCGCATGACTGACCGTCCCACCCCCGCCAGAACCGCCGTCGTCCTGGGGGGATCCCACTCCGGCATGCTCGCGGCCCGCGCCCTGGCCGACGTCGCCGACCGGGTCGTCGTGGTGGAGCGCGACGCGCTGCCCGCCGCTCCCGGCCCCCGCAAGGGGCTGCCGCAGGCCCGGCACGCGCACATGCTCTGGTCGGGCGGCGCGCGGGCCATGGAGGAACTGCTGCCGGGGATCACCGGGGCACTCCGGGACGCCGGGGCGAACCGGCTGCCGGTCACGACGGACGTCGTCGCCCTGGGGACGCGGGGCTGGTTCCGGCGCTGGGCCGAGTCCCACCACGTGATCCTCGCCGGCCGGGACCTGCTGGACGCGACCGTCCGCGCCCGGGTCCTGGCCGATCCGCGGATCG
>NZ_MUKA01000080.1 GCF_002150735.1 Streptomyces africanus | reverse complement strand
CGCGTACAGCAGCTGGGGCGGCCCGGCCGGACCGCCCCAGCTGCTGTACGCGGGGACGGTCGACGCGGCGCGCGTGGTGATCCTCTACGACGGTCTGCGCATCGCCCGGTACGCCGAGCCGAAGGAGGGCACGCAGGGCGCCGCTCTCGACTTCGCCCGGGTCGACGGCGCGGGCCGGGCCGGGGCCGGCGCGGTGGTCCTGGGCCGGGCCGACGGCAACGTCCGCTATCTGACCGCCCCTTGGGTGAAGAAGGCGGGCGAGCGGGACCTGATGAAGCCGGGCTCCGGCGCGATGGAGCTGGCCCTCACCGACGGTGTGGCCGCGCCGCTGGCCAGTCCGGTCCTGCGGTCCGGGGCGTGTACGTCGTGGAACGTGCTGCAACTGACCGACGGCAGGAAGACGCGGCTGCTGACCGACCTCGGCGAACTGGTCCCGGCCCGGCTCACCGCCGGACGGCCCGGGTCCCCGGGTGAGGCGTCCGGCGCCAAGGCGCTGCGCACCTGGGCGCCGTTCGCCTGTTCGCTGGCCACGGTGCGCTCGGCGGGAGTGCGGAGCGTCAACGCCTGGGCGTTCAACGAGCAGCCGTTGCCGGACGCTAGCGGTTCGGCCGCGTGGGTGTGCACCCGGGCCGAGACGTGGCGGGGCGGCGGGGCGCGAGTGCTCGCGCAGTTCCACACGCCGGGCGGGACGTACGGGGCGGTGGCGGCGAAGGCCGAGAACGTCCCTGCGTGCGGGGCGCGCGAGCCGCACGTCCTGGCCGGAGTGCTGTGGATGTCGAAGGCGGGCGACTGGTATCTGCTGGCCGCCGGCAGCCGGGAGACCGCGTCGGTCCGGGCGACGGGCGGGGTCGCCGGATCGTCGCCGAGCAGTCTGCTGACCGTGCCGGCCGAGCGGGGGGCGCGGGCCGAACTGAAGGGCACGCTGCGGGACGGGCGATCGATCGGCGGGCTGCACTGACCGACGGCCCGGGCACCCGCCCGGGCACCCGCCCGGGCACCCGGGTGAACATCCCTGATCGATCCGATCCGTTCAAGGCCGGAATCGATCGGTAAGGTGTTCGCATGACTACCGGGGTTCGCCGCAGAATGGGAGTCGAGGAGCGGCGGCAGCAGTTGATCGGCGTCGCCCTCGAACTGTTCAGCCGCCGCTCGCCCGACGAGGTCTCGATCGACGAGATAGCGTCCGCCGCGGGCATCTCACGCCCGTTGGTCTACCACTACTTCCCCGGCAAACTCAGCCTGTACGAGGCCGCGTTGAAGCGGGCCTCGGACGATCTCGCGGCCCGTTTCGTGGAGCCGCACGAGGGGCCGCTGGGGGCGCGGCTGCTGCGTGTGATGCGCCGCTTCTTCGACTTCGTCGACGAGCACGGCCCCGGTTTCTCCGCCCTCATGCGCGGCGGCCCGGCGGTCGGCTCCTCGACGACCAACGCGCTGATCGACTCCGTACGGCAGGCCGCCTATGTCCAGATCCTTTCGCATCTGGGCGTGACCGATCCGCCCGCGCGGCTGGAACTGGTCGTGCGTTCCTGGATCTCGCTCGCCGAGTCGACGGCGCTGATCTGGCTGGACGGCCGGCGCATCCCGCGGGCCGAGCTGGAGGTCCAGCTCGTCCACGACTTCGCCGCGCTCACCGCGGTCAGCGCGGCCCAGGACGCGGAGATGGGCGCCCTGATGCGCCGCATCGCCCGGGAGGAGCCGGCCGACGGCCCGTTCGCCCAGCTGGCCGGCCGCCTCCTGGCGCTGGCGACCTGAGGCCGCGCGGCTGTGGACTTCTCAGCTTCTCAGCTCTCGGACTTCCGGTAGGACGCGTCCAGTTCGCGCACCTCGGCGGAGGCGTGCAGCGCGCGCCCCTCGGCGGCCTTCACATGCGTGCGCAGCAGTTCCAGGGTGGCCTCGGTGAGCCGGGCCTTGGTCTCCTCGGTGCGGCCGGGGAGCAGCGCGAAGTGGACGTGCACATGGGAGTGCCCGCCGGTCTCGGGGCCGACCACGATGTCCTCGGTCCGGCGGAACCGGGTCTTGCACGCCGCCGGCTTGGCGGCCGCGATCTCGACGGTCGCCTCGTGCAGCGCCTTCGCGAACCCGGGCCGGTCGAAGTCGTCCGCGAGGTCGGCGGAATAGTCGACGGTGATCTGCGGCATGAGCACTCCTGTTCTGGGCGGCGGCCAACGGGCTCACCCTAGCCGCAGCGCCAGCATCGCGATGTCGTCCTCCGGGTCCCGGCCGAAGCAGCCGAGCAGCACGTCGCAGAGGGGGTCGAGGCCGGCCGGGGCGTTTGCGGCGGCCGTGCGGAGCTGTTCCAGGGAGGTCTCCAGGGGGGTGCCGCGGGTCTCGATGAGACCGTCGGTGACCATGAGGAGGCGGTCGGTGGGCTTGAGGTACTGCTCGGTCGGCTCGGGCCGTTCCAGGCCCAGCCCGAGCAGCGGACCGCACGCGTCGACGTACTCGGCGCCGCCCCCGTCGCGCAGGATCAGCGGCGGGATGTGCCCGGCGTTGGCGATCCGCACCCGTCCGCTGCCCGGGTCGAGCAGGGCCAGGCACACGGTGGCCGTGATGTCGGGGTGGTACCGCTGGAGCATCCGGTCGAGCCGCCCGGCCAGGACCACCGGGTCGCTCTCGGTCACGCAGTAGGCGCGCAGCGCGTGCCGGATCTCGACCATGACGGTGGCCGCGTCCAGCGAGTGCCCGACGACGTCCCCGACGGCGGTGAGCACGCCGTCGCCGGTGCGCAGGGCGGCGTAGAAGTCGCCGCCGATCTCGGTCTGCCGGGAGGCGGGCACGTAGCGGACGACGATGTCGACGCCGGGCAGATGCGGCAGCTTGTGCGGCTGGGGCAGGAAGCTGTGCTGGAGGGTGAGGGCGACGTGCCGCTCCACGCGGTACAGCAGCAGCGGCTCGGCGGCCAGCGCACAGGCCTGGGCGAGGCGGGCGAGCAGCCCGTCGGCCGCGGGGTCGGTGATCGCGGCCCGGCGTACGGGGGTGGCGAGGCAGACCGCCGTCCGGCCGTCCTGGGCGATCGCCACGGTCAGGCGGGCGTCCTCCTCGACGCCCGGCCGGAACATCCCGGCCGGCCACAGCGGCACGGGGACGACGGTGGTGTGGACGCCCGTACGGCCCTCCGCGAGCCGGGTGACCAGCCGTGCCGCCGCCTGGTGGGCGCCGGTGTCCGCCGGCGCGGGACGGCACCGGGCCGTGCCCCGGTACGGCTCGCCGTCCGGGCCGATCACGAACGCCACGGCGGGCGAGGCGGTGAGGCGGGCGGCTCCGTCGGCGGCCGCGGCGGCGAGTTCCCGCGGGCAGCGGGCGGCCTGCACGGTGACGATGGCCTCGGACAGCAGCGTCAGACGGTGGACGGCGGTCTCGGCGCCCGTGCTGCGGCGCGCCCCGCGCACGGCGGCCCGTACGACGGCCTGGATCTCCTGGGGCTCGGCGGGCACGGTCAGATAGGCGTCGCCGCCCGCGTCCAGGCCCCGGCACCGGTCGCCGGGCGCGGTCGCGGCGGCGGAGAAGTGCACGACGGGCAGGGCGGCCATGGGCGGCCGGGCCCGGACCCGGCGGCACAGTTCGAAGCCGCTCATGTCCGGCAGGCCCACGTCGACGAGGGCCACGTCGGGCAGGGTGCCGTCGCGCAGCCGGACGTCGAGTTCGACGAGCGCCTCGCCGCCGCTGGCGACCGGCACGACCTGGTGGCCGGCCCGGCTCAGCACCGCGCCCATGGCGTACCGGCTGGCCGCGACGTCGTCCACGACCAGCACGGTGGTGCCGGGGTTGTGCTGCGTACCGTTGGCGTCCATCTCGACTGGGCCCTCGGGGCGTACGTGGGTGGGGCAGACCGTCGGTCGCGGCCTGCCCCACCCAACGTAGTGCGGCTATCCGGCGGCCCGGGTGAAGACGGCGACCGTGCGCCCCGGAACGGCGAACGTGCCCGATTCCGCCGCGTAGGAGGACGACTTGACGGTAGGGTCCGCCCCCGCCGCCTGCACGGGATGCAGCCGGTAGCCGGTCCCGGCGAGTGCGGGGACGCGCTGTTCCCGCCGGTCGGGGGTGGCGTTGAAGACGACGACGAGGTCACCGAGCCGCATGGTGATCACACCGGGTGTCTCGTCCCTGCCGGACAGCGGGAAGGAGAGCCGGGACTGCACCCGCTCGGCCGTGCCCAGGGAGAAGTCCCGCTCGGTGGTACGGATCCGCAGCAGGTCACGGTAGGCCGCCGAGGCGCCGTCGATCTGCTCGCATCCCACCCGGACCTTGCTCAACAGGGGCTTGGCGTACGGCCACTTGGCGGCGTTGTCGGCCGCCATCGGCAGTCCGCGGCCGAAGCCGTTGCCGTCGGCGCAGTTCCAGTGGACGGCGTTGAACCAGTCGCCGCTGTCGTAGGAGTTGCGGTCGAGGGACTTGGAGCGGAGCAGGTCGGTGCCCGCCTGGGAGAGGGCCGGGCCCTGGGACAGGGTCGCGGTCGCCATGGCCAGGACCTGCATCCGGGCCCGGTCGGACGCGCTGGTCGTGGCGGGCAGTTTGAAGGTCAGCGCGTCGAAGAGGGACTCGTTGTCGTGCGCGTCGGCGTAGGCGAGGGCGTCGCCGGGGGCGTCCGCGTAGCCGGCGGGTGAGCCGTTGTAGTCGACCTCGGAGCCCTTGACCTCCTTGCCGCTGGTGTCGGTGAACCGGTAGCCGGCGAGGTTGCCGGACAGCCCGACCTTGATCAGGTCCTGGTAGTGCAGCAGGCGGGCCTTCTGCTCGGCCTCGGTGCCGTTGTGCTCCGAGGAGTTGGGGTCGGTGGAGAGGCCGGACGCGAAGCCCTGCACGCCGGGGTCCTCGTCGAAGGGGCCGCCGCCGCGCACGGCGTCCCGGGCCCGGTCGGAGAAGGTGGCGATGCCGGTGCCGGCCATGTTCTTCTGGGTGGCCTGGACGAACCGGGCGTCGTCGGCGACCTCGCCGAAGTTCCAGCCCTCCCCGTACAGGATGATCTTCTTGCCGTCGACGCCGTCCTCGGCGAGGGTCAGCTCGTCCAGTGCCTTCCGTACGGCCAGGATGTTCGCCTTCGGGTGGTGGCCCATGAGGTCGAAGCGGAAGCCGTCGACCTTGTACTGCTTGGCCCAGGTGACGATCGAGTCGACGACCAGCTTGCCCATCATGGCGTTCTCGGTGGCGGTGTTGGCGCAGCAGGTGCTGTTCGCCACCGAGCCGTCGGCGAGGAGCCGCTGGTAGTAGCCGGGCACGATCCGGTCGAGGACGCTGGTCCGCTCCTGGCCGGCGGCCGCGGTGTGGTTGTAGACGACGTCCATGACGACCCGCAGTCCGTCGTCGTTGAGGGCCTTCACCATCTTCCGGAACTCGACCGTGCGGGCCGTGCCGTCCGGGTCGGTGGCGTAGGAACCCTCGGGGACCGTGTAGTGGTACGGGTCGTAGCCCCAGTTGTAGGCGTCCTTCGCGGCGATCTTCCCGACGCATTCCTGCTGCTTGTCGGAGTCGGCCGGGTAGGAGGCCAGGTCGCAGTCGACGCTCGCCTGGTCGGCCCTGCGCTCGGGGATGGTGGCGATGTCGAAGGCGGGCAGGAGGTGGACGTAGGAGGTGCCCGCCTTCGCCAGCTCGCGCAGATGCTTCGAGCCGTCGCTCGCCTGGTCGGTGAAGGCGAGGTAGGTGCCGGGGTGCTTCGCCGTCCTGTCCTCGACGGAGAAGTCCCGGATGTGCAGCTCCTGGATCTGGGCGTCCCGCAGCGGTACGGCGTCGGGCTTGGTGTACGTCGACCAGCCGCTCGGCGCCAGGGACGTGGCGCCGAGGTCTACGACCAGGCTGCGCTCGGAGTCCGCGGTGAGGGCGACCGAGTAGGGGTCGGTGACCTTGTTGGTGACGACCTTGCCGGCGCTGGGCGCCCAGACCTTCACGACGTACCGGTAGGGCTTGCCCTTCCAGGACTTCGGGCCGGTGACGGACCAGACGCCGGTGGTGTCGTCGCGTTGCATCGGCACGGTGGAGTCGCCGATCTCCAGTGCCACGGACTGCGCGGTCGGTGCCCACACGGACAGCGTCGGGCGGCTCCGGGAGAACGTCGGCCCCAGGTCGGCCTTCGTCGCGCCGGAGTACAGGTCGTCGAGCACGCCGGCGATCTGCACGCCGGTCGCGGCCAGGACGGCGCCGTTGGCAGCGCGCTGCGTGGCGACGACCTGGCCGCGCAGGGCCTCACGGACCCGGTCGCGGTCGCGCGGGTCGACGGTCCAGGCGCCGTACTCCTTCAGATGCGGGAACTTCGCCTTCTGGGCATCGGTGAGAGCGCTCTTGGAGAGACGGAGCCACCTCTCGTCGTCGCTGGTCAGGGCGCCGTCCTTCACCGCGATCGAGCCGTCCCGGCTGTACAGCAGCTGCGTGGAGGCGGCGGCCTCCGAGCCGTTCCAGGCGAGGGTGTCCCGATCGATCCAGACCGCCTTGGACGTGGTCGGGTCGAGGGCGGGCGAGGTGCCCGCCGGCTGCGGGAGCAGGTACTTCTCCTGGCCGCTCAACAGCCACACCTCGTGGCCGTTCGCCTTGAGGTCGAGCGACTGGTCGGCGGGCAGGTCCTTCTCGTCGCCCTTGTGGAGGATGTAGCCGAGGCTGGTGGCACCGTCGCTGAGCGGTACCTCGAAGACCGCACCATACGTATCAGTCTTGACCGGCTTCAGGGGGTTCGACCACTCGGTGGGGTGCGCGGCGCCCGTCCAGACGTGCAGGCCCCAGCCGTCGTAGTTCCCGTCGGCGCGGTGGTAGTGCAGGACGGCCTTGGTCCGGTCGGGCGCCGGAGAGTCCGGGCGCTCGGTGGTGACGGTCTCCTTGCCCTGCTCGATCCAGACCTCGCCGGTCTTCGTGACGTCGATCGTGCGGTCGGTGGCGACGTCCTTGTCGCCGTCCTTGTCGATGACGAGGAAGCCGACGGTCGAGGCGCCGGGCTTGAGCTTGACGTAGGCGAAGGCACCGTAGGCGTCACGGCCGGTGAAGGGGTGGCTGTCGGGCCACTGGGTGGTCTCGCCGTCGGCGAGGTCGCCCCAGGCGTACAGGCCCCAGTCGGCGTAGTCGCCGTCGGCGCGCTTGTAGTGGACGATCGCGTGGTCGCGGGAGGAGGCGCCGGGCGGCTCCTCGGCGGGCGGGGTGCCGGTGGTGGAGGCGGCCAGGGCGCTCGCGGTGCGGCCGGCCGAGTCGACCACGACCGCCTTGTAGCGCAGGGCCGTGCCGGGCGGTACGTCGCCGGCGATGGTCTGGGTGACCTTGTACGGGGCGTGGTCGGCGGAGCCGAGGGTGCGCCACTTGCCGTCGCCGACCTGTGCGGCGAAGACGACGCGGTTGAGTTGGCCGCCGTCGACATCGGCGGAGAGTTCCACCGTGCCGGTGGCGCCGGCCGCCGGGGCCTTCAGGGTGAGCGTCGGTTCGCTGGCGGGCGCGGCGAGCCGGCCGGCCGCCTTGAGGACGATCGCCGAGCCGGGCGGGACGGTGACGGTGAGCTTCCTGTCGCCGTCGCTCTTCAGGGATGCGCCGGTGCCGTAGATGCCCTTGAAGGCCATACCGGCCGAGCCGGTCGCGAAGGTCGCCCTCCTCGCCTCGTCCGCGTTGTTGACGGCGACGACGTACTCGATGCCGCTCTTCGCGTCGGTGCGGGAGAAGGCGTACACGCCCGGCCCGTCGGCCGCGTACCGCTCCTGCTGGACGCCGTCGGCCAGGGCAGGGTGGGCCTTGCGGAGGCCCGCGAGAGCACTGATCTGGCGGTAGAGCGGTGCTCTCGTGTCGTAGGCGTCCTCGGCGTGGGTGCGGTCGGTGCCGATCAGGTCGTCGTCGAGGTAGTCGGCGGTGCGCGAGGCGAACATGCTCTGCCGGGCGTCCTTGTCGCCGCCCGCGCCGGTGAAGCCCTGCTCGTCGCCGTAGTAGACGACGGGGTTGCCGCGGCTGAGGAACATCAGCTCGTTGGCGAGCCGGTCCTTCCTCAGCAGCTCGGCGTCGGTGGCCTTCGGGTCGTCCTGCTTCAGGAAGGACCCGATCCGGCCCATGTCGTGGTTGCCGAGGAAGGTGACCTGCTCGTACGCGTTGGCCTTGTCGGTCGTGTACGTGAAGTCGTCGCGGAAGACGCTCGCGAGCTGCTGTGCGCTGCCTCCCTGGGAGGCGTACCGGCGAGCCGCCTCCTGGAAGGGGAAGTCGAGCGTGGCGTCGAGGCGGCCCCGGGTGACGTAGGGGGCGGTGACGGACGTGTCGGCCGAGTACACCTCGCCGAACATGAAGAAGTCGTCGCGGCCCTGCTTGGCCGCGTAGGCGTCCAGCGCGGTGGCCCACTGGGTCCAGAACTCCATGTTGACGTGCTTCACGGTGTCGATCCGGAAGCCGTCGACGTCGAAGTCCCGTATCCAGCGCTGGTAGATCCGCTCCATGCCCCGCACGACCTCGGGCCGCTCGGTCCACAGGTCGTCGAGGCCGCCGAAGTCGCCGTGGGTGGAGCTCTCACCGGCGAAGGTGGAGTCGCCGCGGTTGTGGTACATCGTCGGGTCGTTGAGCCAGGACGGGACCTTGCTGTTCCTGGTCACCTCGGGCGTGCGCGGGAAGGAGCCGCTGTCGACCCGGGGGAAGTCCCGCCGCCCGTCCGCGTAGTCGGCGTCGTCGAAGGGCACGCCGTCCTTCGTCAGGTACGGGAAGGCGCCCTTGGAGAGGTAGTCGTAGGACTTCTCCTCGTAGTCGACGACGTCCGCCGTGTGGTTGGTGATGGCGTCGAAGAAGACCTTCATGCCCTTGGCGTGGGCCTTGTCGATGAGGGTTTCGAGGTCTTCGTTGGTGCCGAAGTGCGGGTCGACCCGGGTGAAGTCGGTGATCCAGTAGCCGTGGTATCCGGCGGAGGCGTTGCTGCCGGTCCCCTGCACGGGCCGGTTCTTGAAGATCGGGGCCATCCAGAGGGCGGTGGTGCCGAGGCCCTTGATGTAGTCGAGCTTCCGGGTCAGGCCCTTGAGGTCGCCGCCCTGGTAGAAGCCCTTGTCGGCGGGGTCGTGGCCGGTGGACAGGCGCGAACCGGTCAGCCCGCCCGTGTCGTTGCCCGCGTCTCCATTGGCGAAACGATCCGGCAGGACGAAGTAGAACTGCTCACGGGTGGCGTCGTGCCGGGCGGGCTCGGCGGCGAGCTTCGCGTCGGACGGGGGCGCCGGCGGGGTGGCCGCCCCGGCGGCGAGAGGCTGGACGAGTGCTGCGGCCAGCGCGGTCGCGGTGACCGCGGCAACCCGTCCGGCAGGGGAGGTTCGGCGCCTGGACGGCACCGGCCATCTCGGTATCACTGACGTGGACTCCTTGCGTTTGCGGCTCTCGGGTCCGACCCCGCGCGAACGTATCGCCGCCGAAACGCTTTCAGCAAGAGTCCTGCAACTTCTGGAAAGAACTTTCAGCAGTTCGGCTTGGCCGCGTGGATCGCCAGGGCCGTGTTCGGTCCCAGCGTGGCCGTCAACTGCCCGCTGGAGTTCACCGTCACGGTCGTGTTGGCCTGCACGTCGCAGTACGTCCCCGCCGGCAGCGAGGTCTGGTAGGTCCTGGTCAGGGAGCCGGACTCGTGGTTGATGGCCACGAACCCCTTGCCGCCCCGGCCGAAGGCGATGGCGTCGCCGCCGTTGTCCCACCAGTCGGTGACCGCCTGGCCGCGCGTGGCGTTGCGGAAGGCGACCATGGACTTGATCTCGGGCCAGTTGTGCTGGCATTTCCAGCCGTCCTGCCAGCAGGCGTTCACCTGACCGCCGTTCGGGGGACCGGCGTCCTGGTCGGTGAACTCGTACCCGGAGTTGATGTCCGGGGCGCCGTAGGGCCAGGCGAGCATGAAGACGTTGGCGAGGGTGTAGGTGGCGCCGTCCTTGTAGCTGAGGGTGGAGCCGTTGCGCTCGGTGTCGTGGTTGTCGACGAAGACGCCGGAGACGCCGCTGGTCAGGTAGCCCCAGCCCTCGCCGTAGTTCTTCAGGTAGGCGAGGTTCTCGTTGGTGAAGACCCGCTTGAGGTCGTAGGCGTAGCGGAACTCCTGGACGTCGCCGTTGCCGGTGTACTCGGTGGGCTGGACGGCCTCGCCGGCGCCGTGGATGACTTCCTGCTTCCAGTACACGTTCGGGTCGGTCAGGCGGGACTTGATGTTCGCCAGGTCGGCGGCGTCCATGTGCTTGGCCGCGTCGATGCGGAAGCCGTCCGCGCCGAGGGAGAGCAGGTCGTTCATGTACCCGGCGATGGCCCTGCGGACGTAGTCCTCGCCGGTGTCGAGGTCGGCGAGGCCGACCAGTTCGCAGTGCTGGACGTTCCAGCGGTCCTGGTAGTTGCCGATCCGGCTCGTGCAGTCGTCGAAGTCGTACGAGGAGTACAGGCCGGGGTAGCCGTACTTCGTGTACGACGAGCCGCCGGTGCCGGTGCCGCTGCCCGCCGACATGTGGTTGATCACCGTGTCGACGACGACCTTCACACCGGCCGCGTGGCAGGTGTTCACCATGTTCCGGAAGGCCGCGCGGTCACCGAGCCGGCCGGCGATCCTGTAGCTGACCGGCTGGTACGAGGTCCACCACTGCGGGCCCTGTATGTGCTCGGCGGGCGGGGAGACCTGGACGTAGCCGTATCCGGCGGGGCCGAGGGCGGCGGTGCACTCGCGGGCGACGGAGGCGTACGTCCACTCGAAGAGGACGGCGGTGACGTCCTTGGTGCCAGGTGGGGAGGCCTGTGCGCTAGTCGGGTTCATGACAACCGCAGCCGCGGTGAGCGCGGCTGCGGCGAGGTGTCTGCGTGCCATGTGGGGTTTCCTTCTTCGTTGAAGGACTGTTGACGGTTCTTGCTGCAAGGTTCAGAAACCTTGCGGTGACGGAGATGGTAAAGGCCCGCCGCCCCGAAGGGCAGCGGGCCGTGCCAAATTCAACGGAAAATCAGGCGGTGGTCCACCACACCGTGGTGTCGCCGGGCACCTTCGCCTCGTCGTCGACCTGGACGATCTCCCCGCTCGCGACCAGCACCCGGCCGTACGCCGGCATCGCCACCGACTCGCCGGTGGTGTTCGCGACGCACACGACCTCCCCGCGCCGGAAGGCCAGCACGCCCTCGGGCGCCCGCAGCCACTCCACGGCCGTACCGGCGCCCAGGTCGCGCTGCTCCCGGCGCACGGCGAGCGCCGCCCGGTACAGCTCCAGGGTCGAGCCGGGCTCACCGGTCTGCGCCTCGACGCTCAGCTCGCCCCAGCCCTCCGGCTGCGGCAACCAGCTGCCCCCGTCGCCGAAGCCGTACGACGACCCGGCCCGGGTCCAGGGGATCGGCACCCGGCATCCGTCACGGAAGCCGTCCTGGCCCGCGCCCCGGAAGTACGCCGGGTCCTGGCGCACCTCGTCCGGCAGGTCCACGACGTCCGGAAGCCCCAGCTCCTCGCCCTGGTAGAGGTAGGCGGAGCCGGGCAGCGCGAGCATCAGCAGGGTCGCGGCGCGGGCCCTGCGCAGGCCCAGTTCCCGGTCGCCGGCCAGACGGATCTGGGTGCCGAGGCCGGGCGGGTTGGCGAACCGGGTGGCGTGCCGGGTCACGTCGTGGTTGGACAGGACCCAGGTGGCGGGGGCGCCGACCGGGCGCATGGCGTCCAGGGTGCGGTCGATGACCTCGCGCATCTCCGCGGCGTCCCAGTGGGTGCTGAGGTACTGGAAGTTGAAGGCCTGGTGCAGCTCGTCCGGGCGGACGTAGTGGGCGGTGCGCTCGATGGTCGGCGTCCACGCCTCGGCGACGAAGATGCGGTCCCCCGAGTACTCGTCGAGGATGAGCCGCCACTGCCGGTAGATCTCGTGCACCCCGTCCTGGTCGAAGAACGGCATGACATCGTTGCCCAGCAGCTTCACCTGGTCATGGGATCCAAGGTCGGGAAGCCCCTCCGCCTTCACCAGGCCGTGGGCGACGTCGATCCGGAAGCCGTCGACGCCCATGTCCAGCCAGAAGCGCAGGATGGAACGGAACTCGTCGCCGACCGCCGGGTGCTCCCAGTTGAAGTCGGGCTGCTCGGGGGCGAAGAGGTGCAGGTACCACTCACCGTCCGGGACCCGTGTCCAGGCCGGGCCGCCGAAGATCGACTCCCAGTCGTTGGGCGGGAGTCCGCCGTTCTTCCCCTTGCCGGGGCGGAAGTGGTAGCGGTCCCGCAGCGGGGAGCCCGGGCCTTCCGCGACGGCCCGCTTGAACCACTCGTGCTGGTCGGAGGAGTGGTTGGGCACGAGGTCGACGATGATCCTCAGGCCCAGCTCGTGGGCGTCGCGGATCAGCGCGTCGGCGTCCAGGAGGTTGCCGAACATCGGGTCGACGGCCCGGTAGTCGGCGACGTCGTAGCCGGCGTCGGCCTGCGGCGAGGCGTAGAAGGGGCTGAGCCACACGGCGTCCACGCCGAGGTCGCGCAGGTACGGCAGGCGGGTGCGGACACCTTCCAGGTCGCCCATGCCGTCGCCGTTGCTGTCGGCGAAGCTGCGCGGATACACCTGGTAGATCACCGCGTCCCGCCACCAGTCGCGACGCTTGGCGACGGCCACGGCGGACGTGGGGGTGGGAGTGGGGGCAGGTGCGGCAGAGTGCTGGCTCATGTCGTCCTTGATGCGTAACAGAGGTGTGGTCATGTGAACGGACGCGCCCGAAGGGGCGAAGGTCACCCCTTCGTACCGCCGGCAGTGAGCCCGGTCACCAGGTTCTTCTGCACGAGGTAGAAGAACAGGGCAGCCGGTATCGCGATGAGTACAGCCGTCGCGGCCATCAGGTTCCGCTGCGCGTCATGCTCGCTCACAAACGTCTGGAGACCGACGGCAAACGTGTACTTGTCGTCGCTCAGCAGGAACGTCGAAGCGAACGCGACCTCACCGAAGGCCGTGAGGAAGCTGTAGAACGCCGCGACCGCGAGGCCCGGCTTGGCCAGCGGCAGGATCAGCCGCGCGAACGTGCCGAAGGGGGTCAGCCCGTCGACGCGTCCGGCCTCGTCGATCTCGAACGGGATGGTGTCGAAATAGCCCTTCATCAGCCAGGCGCAGTACGGCACGATCGTGGTGCAGTTGACAAGGATGAGACCAAGGTAGCTGTCGATGAGCTGCAGATCCGAGAGGATCTGGTACATCGGCACGATCAGTACCGCGATCGGGAACATCTGGGTGACGAGCAGCACCCACATCAGCTTCCGGTAGCCGGGGAACCGCATGCGGGAGACGGCATAGCCGGTGGACGCCGCGACGACGACGCCGATCAGCGTGGTGCCCAGCACCACGACCAGCGTGCTCGTCAGCCAGTCGAAGAAGCTCGTGTCCTTGAGGACGAACGTGTAGTTGTCGAACGTCATCTTGCCCCAGATGCGCCCGGGGTGGAGGTAGTCGTCCTTGTCCGGGCCGAGGGACAGGAAGACCAGCCAGGCGATCGGGAAGAGCGCGATCAGGCTCGCGCCGGCCAGGACGGTGTGCGAGACCAGGGAGGCCGCGCGGCTGTGCTCGCCGCGGCGGCGGGTGGTCGTACTCATGTCGGACTCCTGCCTCAGATCGCGAGCTGCTGCTCGTTGCGGTTCAGCCAGCGGCGGTAGAAGGACGTGAAGACGATCAGGAGGGACAGGAGCAGGATCCCGTAGGCGGCGGACTGGGCGTAGTCGCGCGGCTGCTGTCCGAAGCCCAGCTGGTAGGCCCAGGTCACGAGGATCTGGGCGTCCGGGGCGGTGTTGCCGAACAGCAGGAAGACGATGGCGAACTGGTTGAAGGTCCAGATCACGCCCAGGAGCACGACCGTGGTGCTGACGGACCGCAGACCGGGCAGGGTGACGTACCGGAACCGCTGCCAGGCATTGGCGCCGTCCATCTCGGACGCCTCGTACAGGCTCGCGTCGATCGACTGGAGTCCGCCGAGCAGTGAGACCATCATGAACGGCACACCGCACCAGGTGTTGACCATGATCGCGGCGAACCGCTGCCAGAAGGTGTCCTCCAGCCACAGCGGTGTCGGCAGGTGCAGGAAGTCGAGGCCGGAGTTGATGACGCCGCCGTCGGCGAGCATGAACCGCCAGCCGAACACGGTGACGAAGGTCGGCACGGCCCAGGGCAGGACCAGGATCATCCGGTAGAGGGTGCGGCCGCGCAGCTTCTGGTTGAGCAGCAGGGCGAGCCCGAGGCCGATGCCGTAGTGCAGGGTGACGCAGGCGGCCGTCCAGAAGGCCGTCCAGAGGAAGTGCGACCAGAAGCGGTCGTACGAGGTCGGGCCCCACAGGATGTCGGCGTAGTTGTCCAGGCCGATGAACTGGTAGGTGGCGTCGATGTGGTTGACGCCGATCGTGCGGGCGGTGTTGAGGCTGGTGGCGTCGGTGAGGGTGAGGTACAGGCCGTACGCCAGCGGGTACAGCACGAGGACGCCGAGGACGATCACCACCGGGGCGATCATCGCGTAGGCGTACCAGTGCTTGTGGAAGCCGTGCTTCAGCCGCCGGCCCGGCCCGGGGCGCGGTTCCCGCTCACCGCGCCGCTTGCCGGTCGCTCGGTCGATGACGACGGTCATGGTTCGACACCTTCTGGAGGTTCAAGGAGGTCAAGGGAGCTGCCCAGGCGCAAGCGCGGCCGTGGACGCAGGCGCAGACGCGGGCCGGTGGCTGCCGGGGCCCCTCCCCCGTGACCGGGGGCCCGGCAGCCACGCGGCGGTCACTTGGAGAAGTCCGGCACCAGCTTGGTGATGGCGGTCTCGGCGTCGCCGAGGCCCTTGTCCAGGGACTCCTTGCCGCCCGCGATCTCGATCAGCTCGTCGTCGAGCGGGCCCCACAGCGAGCTGTACTCGGGCAGCGCCGGGCGCGGCTGGGCGGAGGACAGCACGCCCTGGTAGCCGGCGATGCCGGGGTCGGCCTTGACCTCGGCGGTGTAGGCGTCCTCGCGCGTGGGGAGCGTGGAGTTCTTCAGCGCGATGGCCTCCTGGGCCTTCGCCGACGTCATGAACTTCACGAACTTCAGCGAGGCCTCCTGGTGGGCCTTGTCCGAGCCCGCGTACACGGAGAGGTTGTGGCCGCCGGTCGGGGCGCCCGCCTTTCCGGTGGAGCCGGCCGGGACGGTGGCGATGCCGAGGTTGTTCTTGTCCTTGAAGGCGGAACCCTTGTAGAAGTTGGTGATCTCCCACGGGCCCTGGACGATCGAGGCGACCTTGCCGCTGACGAACGCCTCCTGGATATGGGCGTAGGCGTCGGCGGTGGTGTCGGCCTTGTGCAGGCCCTTGCCCTTGAAGAGGCTCTGCCAGGTGCCGTAGGCCTTCTTGGCGGCGGGCGAGGTGACGGTGATCTTCTTGGCGTCGGCGTCGACGGTGTCGGTGCCCTCGCCGTAGAGGAAGGACTGGGCGTAGTAGGCCTGGGTGGAGCCCCAGTAGCCGTCGACGCCGGTCTTGTCCTTGATGGTGGCGGCGGCCTTCTTCAGGTCGTCCCAGGTCTTGGGGGCCTCGACGCCGGCCTTCTTGAACAGGGCCTTGTTGTAGACGAGGGCGAGGGTGTCCGTGGTGAAGGGGACGCCGTAGGTCTTGCCGTCGTACTTCGCCTGCTCGATCAGGCTGGGCTGGAACTTGCCCTGCTCGGCGAGGGCCTCGGTGCCGTCCAGCGGCGCGAAGAAGCCCTTCTTGGCGAAGGCCGGGGTCCAGCCGACCTCGGAGCGCAGCACGTCGGGGGCGCCCTTGGAACCGGCGGCGGTGTCGAACTTGTTCTGCGCCTGGTCGAAGGGGACGTTGACGTAGTTGACCTTGATGCCCTTGTGGGCGGCCTCGAACTCCTTGACCAGGGCCTTGTACGTCGGCGCCTCGTTGGTGGCGTTGGAGGTGTCCCACCAGGTGATGGTGACCGGGCCGCCGGCCTCGTCGCCGCTGTCGCTTCCTTCGCACGCCGTCGCCGCCAGGGCGAGGGACGCCACCAGCGCGGTGGCCGCTATGCCACGCCGCATGAGTTCTCCTTGAGGGTGAAAGCCCGTTTCGTGCTGCCGACTGCGCCGTTGGCCGCCGGGCGTCGGTGAGATTAGCCGCGCCTCAACGACTTGCGAAAGACCTTGCAGCAAAAAGATGCAAGGGGTGCGGAAGGTTATCCGGCCGTGATCTCTTCCCGGTCTCCTTCTGACCGTTGTGGAACAGGGATTTCCGGCTGATCGGCGGGGAGTCGGGCAGTTGTGCAAGACTCTGCAAGCACTTGCCATCCATTGCCGTCGGGTGAATCATCCCTTGCGGATCGGACGCCGACCACGACTTCGAGGGACCGCGATGACCAAGCAACCCGCAGCGGGCCGTGCGCCGGCCCGCACCAGGCGTCCCGTCGGTGTGCAAGCGGAACCCCGGCCGCTACAGTCCGGTGCTGTGACCACACGGCTTGCCGACATCGCCGCTCAGGCGGGGGTGAGCGAAGCGACCGTCAGCCGCGTCCTCAACGGGAAGCCGGGCGTCGCCGCCACCACCCGCCAGTCCGTGCTGGCCGCCCTCGACGTGCTGGGCTACGAACGCCCGGTGCGGCTGCGGCAGCGCAGCGAGGGTCTGGTGGGCCTGATCACCCCGGAGCTGGAGAACCCGATCTTCCCGGCCCTGGCCCAGGTCATCGGCCAGGCGCTGACCCGGCAGGGCTACACGCCGGTGCTGGCCACCCAGACGCCGGGCGGCTCGACCGAGGACGAGCTCACGGAGATGCTCGTGGACCGCGGGGTCGCCGGCATCATCTACGTCTCCGGGCTGCACGCGGACACCACGGCCGACATGCAGCGCTACGACCGGCTGCGCGCGCAGGGCGTGCCGTACGTGCTGGTCGACGGTTTCTCGCCGAAGGTGCAGGCGCCGTTCATCTCCCCCGACGACCGCGCGGCGATGAACCTCGCGGTGACGCACCTGGTGTCCCTCGGGCACACGCGGATCGGTCTGGCCCTGGGGCCCAAGCGGTTCGTGCCCGTGCAGCGCAAGATCGAGGGGTTCGTGCGGACCATGCAGGACCAGTTGGGGCTGGGTGCCGAGGCCGTCGAGACGGAGCTGGTCCAGCACTCCCTCTACACCCTGGAGGGCGGGCAGGCCGCGGCCACGGCGCTGATCGAGCGGAACTGCACGGCCGTGGTGTGCGCCAGCGACATGATGGCGCTGGGCGCGATCAGGGCGGCGCGCCAGCGCGGTCTGGAGGTTCCGACGGACGTCTCCGTGGTCGGCTTCGACGACTCGCCGCTGATCGCCTTCACCGACCCGCCGCTGACGACGATCCGCAAGCCGGTTCCGGCGATGGGGCAGGCGGCGGTCCGCACGCTGCTGGAGGAGATCGGCGGGACGCCCGCACCCCACAGCGAGTTCGTGTTCATGCCGGAACTGGTGGTGCGCGGCTCGACCGCCTCGGCGCCCGGGGACCGGGTTCGCCCCTGAGGTTCGCGACTGAGGTTCGCGGCTGGATTTCGCCGCAGAACATGCGGTCCGCACCAGAGCGGGGGATGATCGGGGGATCAGGGCTTTTCTGGCAGACTTTGTGCCTATGGGTGACACGACCGTGACGACGCTGGACGGCCGGAAAGCGGCCGTTCCGGACCCGGTCGCGGCCGATCCGGGACGGGGTCTCCTGCCCCGGCGGCGCGTCCCCCGCCGGCCCCGGTTCTGGTTCGAGATCCTGCTGATCGCGGTGAGTTACTGGACGTACTCGCTCGTCCGCAACGCCGTGCCCGAGCAGAGGACCGAGGCACTGCGCAACGCCGACTGGATCTGGCAGACCGAGCACGCTCTGGGCATCGCCGTCGAGGAGTCGGTGAACCGGGCCGTGAACTCGGTGACTTGGCTGATCATCGGTATGAACTACTACTACGCGACGCTGCACTTCGTGGTGACGCTGGGTGTGCTCGTATGGCTGTACCGTCGCCATCCCGGCCGGTACGCGGCGACCCGACTGGTGCTGTTCGCGACGACCGCCGTCGCCCTGGTCGGTTACTACCTGTATCCCCTGGCGCCCCCACGGCTGATGAACGGCGGCGATTTCATCGACACCGTCACGGTCCACCAGACCTGGGGGTCGATGGCGTCCGGCGACCTGAAACACATGTCCAACCAGTACGCCGCGATGCCGTCGATGCACATCGGCTGGTCCACGTGGTGCGGCCTGACGATCTTCGCCCTGTCGACGGTCCCCTGGGTGCGGGTGCTGGGCCTGCTGTACCCGGCGCTGACGCTGGTGGTCATCGTCGCCACGGCGAACCACTTCTGGCTGGATGCGGTCGGTGGCCTGCTCTGCCTGGCCTTCGGATTCGCGGTGGCCGGGGTCTGGTACGGGAGGCATCCGTACGCACTGCCGAGGGACGTGCCGCGGCGGGACACCGCCGACTCAGGCGGGCGGCCCGCCCCGGAACCCTCCATCAAGCCCTGACCGCCGCCGACGGGCGGCCGACCGCGCTGCCCCGGCAAAGCGGCTCGAGTCTCACTTCCCCCGGTACACCACGTGCCCCCCCCGGTCACCGTCAGTCGTACGGGTGCCTCCGTCAGCTCGTCCGCCGGGGCGGATACCGGGTCCAGTCCCAGGGCCGTCAGGTCGGCGAGCACGGCGCGGCCGACGTAGTGCGCGATCGGCCAGTCCGAGCCGAGGGCCACCACCGCGCCCGCGTCCCGCAGGTCCGTGCGCTCTTCCGTGCCGGTCGTCATGTCCAGCCCCCACACGGGGTGGCTGTGCGCGCCGTCCAGGTGGACGACCTCGGTGCCCGGGCCGCGCCCGTCGCGGACGTCGTATCGTCGCCGACCGCCGCGATCAGCCCGTCGCGTACGGCGACGGCGGTGGCGCCATCCGCGAAATCCCTAACGCTCGGAGACTCCGTAGAACAGCTCGTCCACCACGCTCCGGGCCCGGCGGGCCGTTCGCCGGTACGCGTCGAGCATGTCGCCGGCGTGGCCGGGGCCGTAGCCCAGGTAGCGGCCCACGGCGGCGAGCTCACGGGGCTCCGTGGGGAACGTGTCGCCCGCCCGGCCGCGGACCAGCATGACCGCGTTGCGGACGCGGGTCGCGAGGACCCAGGCCTCGTCCAGGATCGCCGCGTCCTCGTCCCCGATGAGACCCGCCGTACGGGCGGCGGCCAGAGCCTCGCGCGTCCGGGTCGTGCGCAGGCCCGGCTCGGCCGCGCCGTGTCGCAGTTGCAGCAGCTGCACCGTCCACTCCACGTCGGACAGACCGCCCGGGCCCAGCTTGGCGTGCAGCTTGGGGTCGGCGCCCCGCGGCAGCCGCTCGGACTCCATACGGGCCTTCAGCCGCCGGATCTCGCGCACGGCCTCGTCGGCGAGCCCGTCCGCCGGGTAGCGCAGCGGGTCGACCAGCTCGATGAACCGGCGGCCCAGGTCCTCGTCCCCGGCCACGGGTTCGGCCCGCAGCAGCGCGTGCGACTCCCAGGTCAGGGCCCACCGGCGGTAGTACGCCGCGTAGGAGGTGAGGGTCCGCACGAGCGGGCCGGACTTGCCCTCCGGGCGCAGGTCCGCGTCGATGAGGAGGGGCGGGTCGGCGCTGGGGATCTGGAGCAGCCGGCGCATCTCGGAGACGACCTTGTTGGCGGCCTGGGAGGCCTCCCGCTCCTCGACGCCGTCGCGCGGTTCGTGCACGAACAGCACGTCCGCGTCGGAGCCGTAGCCCAGTTCGTGTCCGCCGAAGCGGCCCATGCCTATGATCGCGAACCGGGTGGGCAGGCTGTCCCCCCACCCGTCGCGCACGACCGCGCGGAGCGTGCCGGCCAGGGTCGCGGCCGTCAGGTCCGACACCGCGCCGCCGACCCGGTCCACCAGGGCGCCCTGGTCGGCCTCGGCGGCCTGCTCCTCGGTGCCGTAGGAGCCGACGATGTCGGCGGCTGCCGTACGGAACAGCTCGCGGCGGCGCACCCCGCGGGCGGCCGTGACCGCCTGGGCGGCGCCGTCGGCCCGTTTCACCGCGGCGAGTATCTCCTGCTCCAGATGGGCGCGGGAGCGCGGTTCGAGGCCGCCGCCGTCCCCGTCGCCGAGCAGCGCCACGGCCTCCGGGGCGCGCATCAGCAGGTCGGGCGCGAGCCGGCCGGCGGACAGCACACGGGCGAGGTTCTCCGCGGCGGCGCCCTCGTCCCGCAGCAGCCGCAGGTACCAGGGCGTCTTGCCGAGCGCGTCCGACACCTTGCGGAAGTTGAGCAGGCCCGCGTCCGGGTCGGCCGAGTCGGCGAACCAGCCCAGCAGAACGGGCAGCAGGGTGCGCTGGATGGCGGCCTTGCGGGTGACGCCGGACGCCAGGGCCTCCAGGTGGCGCAGGGCGGAGGCCGGGTCGGCGTAGCCGAGGGCGACCATGCGCTCCCGGGCCGCCTCGGCGCTCAACCGGGCCTCGCCGGTGGCGAGTTGGGCGACCGCGTCGAGCAGCGGCCGGTAGAACAGCTTCTCGTGCAGCCGGCGTACGACGGTGGCGTGCCGCTTCCACTCGCGCAGCAGCTCGGCGACCGGGTCGGTGCGCAGGCCGAGGGAGCGGCCGATGCGGCGCAGCTCCGCCTCGTCTTCGGGCACGAGGTGGGTGCGCCGCAGCCGGAACAGCTGGATCCGGTGCTCCATGGAGCGCAGGAAGCGGTAGGCCTCGTCGAGCTGGGCGGCGTCGGCCCGGCCGACGTACCCGCCGGCGGCGAGGGCCTTCAGCGCGTCGAGGGTGGTGCCGCTGCGCAGCGAGGTGTCGGCCCGGCCGTGCACCAGCTGGAGCAGCTGCACGGCGAACTCGACGTCCCTGAGGCCGCCGGGGCCCAGCTTCAGCTGGCGGTCGACCTCCGCCGCGGGGATGTTCTCCACGACCCGGCGGCGCATCTTCTGCACGTCGGGAACGAAGTTCTCGCGCTCGGCGGCCTTCCACACCAGCGGCTGGACGGCGGCGACGTACTCCGCGCCGAGGTCGAGGTCGCCGGCCACCGGCCGGGCCTTGAGCAGCGCCTGGAACTCCCAGGTCTTGGCCCAGCGCTGGTAGTAGGCGAGGTGGCTGGAGAGGGTCCGCACGAGCGGACCGTTCCTGCCCTCGGGCCGGAGGTTGGCGTCCACGGGCCAGATGGACCCCTCGACGGTCGTCTCGGAGCAGATCCGCATCATGTGCGAGGCGAGCCGGGTCGCGGCCCGGATGGCCTTGGTCTCGTCGGCGCCCTCGACGGCCTCCCCGACGAAGATGACGTCCACGTCGGAGACGTAGTTCAGCTCGTGGCCGCCGCACTTGCCCATCGCCACGACCGCGAGCCGGCACAGGGCGGCGTCCTCCGGCGCGGCCGCCCCGGCGAGACCGAGGGCGGCACGCAGGGTGGCGGTGGCCAGGTCGGCGAGCTCGGCGGCGGACTCGGCGACACCGGTGGTGCCGCACACGTCCCGGGCGGCGATGGACAGCAGGCAGCGCCGGTAGGCGACGCGCAGGGAGACGGGGTCGGTGGCCTCCGCGAGACCGGCCTCGAACTCCTCCACCCCGGGGTGCAGGTCGTGCGCCTCGTACATGACGAGCGCCTGCCAGTCGTCCGGGTGCCGGGTGAGGTGGTCGGTGAGGGCGGTGGAGGCACCGAGCACACCGAGCAGCCGGTCGCGCAGCGGCTTGGACGAGATCAGCGTGTCGAGGAGCTCCCGGCGGGCGCCGGGGTCGGGCTGCGCCTCCAGCAGCCGGACCAGTCCGAGCAGCGCGAGATCGGGGTCGGCGGTCGCGCCCAGCGCGTCCAGCAGCACCGGGTCGTCGCGCAGCGGCACGAGCTCGGCGCTGTCCAGGAGCCGCTCGGCGGCGGAGGCGTCGGTGAAGCCGTGCCGCAGCAGCCGCGTGAAGGTACTGCTCCTGCGCCCCGGCGCCGCCGTCATCCGGGCCTCCCACACTCTTCTCGGACGTGCATCGGATCAAGGTCGTACGCAATTGAGCCTAACCGCAGAGCCAGGGGGAAGCTCCGATGAGTTCCGCGGGCGAACGGGGTCTGCACCTGTGAAGCCACAAGGCCTGGAGGACGCTCATGACCACGACGCACCCGAAGGAAACCCGTCTGGACCGCCGCTACAGCGACGAGACGGCCACCGCGACGGACTGGCGGGAGGCCGAGGCGCGGCTCAGGGAGGCCGAACTGTTCTGGATCACGACGGTGCGCCCCGACGGCCGCCCGCACGTCACCCCGCTGCCGGCGGTCTGGTCGGACGGCGCCCTGCACTTCTGCACGGGCCCGGAGGAGCGCAAGGCGCGGAACCTCGCGGAGAACCCGCACATCGTGCTGACCACCGGCACGAACACCTGGAACAAGGGCTACGACCTGGTGGTCGAGGGCGAGGCGACCCGCGTGACCGACGACGGGCGGCTACGCGAGCTGGCCGCCGCGTGGGAGACGAAGTACGGCAGTTTCTGGCACTTCGAGGTACGGGAGGGCTGTTTCCACCACGGCGCGGGGCACGCGGCCGTCTACTCGGTGGCGCCGCGCACCGTGTTCGGCTTCGCTAAGGGGGAGCCGTTCAGCCAGACGAGGTGGCGGTTCACCGATGCCTGACGAAGGAGTCACGCCATGGACTTCACGCTCGAAGTCATCCCGCTGCCCGTGACCGACATCGACCGTGCCCGGGACTTCTACCGGGACAAGGTCGGCTTCCACGTGGACATCGACCAGGAGGTCATGCCCGGGATGCGGATCGTCCAGCTGACGCCTCCGGGCTCCGGCTGTTCGATCGCCCTGGGCGACTCGATCTGGGAGATGACCCCCGGCCCCACCCCGGCCCCCGGCTCCTACCAGGGCCTGCAACTGTGCGTCGCCGACATCAAGGCGGCCCACGCGGAACTCGTCGAACGCGGCCTCGACGTCTCCGAGCCGGTCCAGTACGCCCCCGACGACGGCGCCACGTTCATGCACTTCCAGGACCCGGACGGCAACGGCTGGGCGATCCAGGAGTACCGCCGCCGGGCGACGGAGCCGCTGCACCAGTTGCTGGCGGACCTGAAGCGGCAGGGGGGCTGACCGGCTCCAGGGGGTCCGGTCGTAGGCGACGAAGCTGCGGGTCCCGGTGGTCCCGGGAGGGGTCCCGGCCGGACCCCCCTACGCTCGCCGCCATGGTCTACGTCAACTTGCCCGAGATCGGCTTGGAGGGCGAATGGCCGGTCAGCGACGCGGAACGGACCCTGGCCGCGCGCCTGCTTCCGCTGCTCCCCGCCGCGCCCGCGCCCGGAAGCGACGGGCCGACGCGCTGGGACGTCGTCGACACGTCGCTGCGGACGCTGCTCGAGGTGATCCGGGACAACGGGGACCTGCTGTTCGGCGACCGCACCTCGGTGACGAGCGAGCGCGGCCGGATCAGCATGATCGAGATGCCGTTCGCCATCGGCCGGCTGTTCCAGGAGATCGACACGCATCACCGGCTGGCGTCGTCCGTTCAGGGCGCGGCGGCGGGCAACGCGTACCTCGACTCGTGCGTGGAGCGACTGGAGCCGGAGGTGGCGGAGCTGCGGCGGCTTCTCGGGGAGGCCGCGAAGCCGTAGAAACGGACGAGGGGCCGGCGGTCGATGACCGCCGGCCCCTCTCCCGGGTCGCCCGGAGACGGCACCACCCCTACAGCACCGGCAGGCTCTTCCGCAGCTCGAACGCCGTGACCTCGCTGCGGTACTCCTCCCACTCCGACTTCTTGTTGCGCAGGAAGAAGTCGAAGACGTGCTCGCCGAGGGTCTCGGCGACCAGGTCGCTGCGCTCCATCAGGGTCAGGGCCTCGCCCAGGTTCTGCGGCAGCGGCTCGATGCCCATCGCGCGGCGCTCCGCGTCGGAGAGGGCCCAGACGTCGTCCTCGGCGCCCGGCGGGAGCTCGTAGCCCTCCTCGATGCCCTTCAGGCCGGCGGCGAGGAGGACGGCGTAGGACAGGTACGGGTTCGCGCCGGAGTCCAGGGAGCGGACCTCGACCCGGGCCGAGCCCGTCTTGCCGGGCTTGTACATGGGGACGCGGACCAGCGCCGAGCGGTTGTTGTGGCCCCAGCAGATGTACGAGGGGGCCTCGCCGCCCGCGCCCGCCGTGCGCTCCGCGCCGCCCCAGATGCGCTTGTAGGAGTTGACCCACTGGTTGGTGACCGCGGAGATCTCCGCCGCGTGCCGCAGCAGGCCGGCGATGAAGGAGCGGCCCACCTTCGAGAGCTGGTACTCGGAGCCCGACTCGTAGAACGCGTTGCGGTCGCCCTCGAAGAGGGAGAGGTGGGTGTGCATGCCGCTGCCCGGGTGCTCGGAGAACGGCTTCGGCATGAACGTCGCCTGCACGCCCTGCTCCAGCGCCACCTGCTTCATGACCAGGCGGAACGTCATGACGTTGTCGGCCGTGGAGAGCGCGTCGGCGTAGCGCAGGTCGATCTCCTGCTGGCCCGGGGCGCCCTCGTGGTGGGAGAACTCGACGGAGATGCCCATCGACTCCAGCATGGTGATCGCCTGGCGGCGGAAGTCCATGCCGACGTTGGTCGGGGTGTGGTCGAAGTAGCCGGAGTTGTCGGCGGGCGTCGGACGGCTGCCGTCCAGCGGCCGGTCCTTCAGCAGGAAGAACTCGATCTCCGGGTGCGTGTAGAACGTGAAGCCCAGGTCGGAGGCGCGGGCCAGGGAGCGCTTGAGCACGTAGCGCGGGTCGGCGAAGGACGGCGAGCCGTCCGGCATGAGGATGTCGCAGAACATCCGGGCCGTGCCCGGGGCCTCCGCGCGCCAGGGCAGGATCTGGAAGGTCGACGGGTCCGGCTTGGCGATCATGTCGGACTCGTAGACCCGGGCGAAGCCCTCGATGGCCGAGCCGTCGAAGCCGATGCCCTCGTCGAAGGCCTGTTCCAGCTCGGCCGGGGCCACGGCGACGGACTTGAGGAAGCCCAGGACGTCCGTGAACCACAGGCGTACGAACCGGATGTCGCGCTCCTCCAACGTCCGGAGCACGAACTCCTGCTGCTTGTCCATCTTCCGCTTCCCCATCCTTGCTGGTCAGGCCGCCTGTCTTCCGTACCACGGGAGGCGGTCGGGCACCTGAGCATCCCACCACACGAGCATTTCGTACGCGTTGCGCACCATGATCGCCCGGCCGGCCCGGGACCGAACGCCTCACGTACGGCAGGTGAACTGCTCTTCCGCCCATAGTGCCTGCTCGCACCGACATCCGTAACGGCCGGTTCCCTCCGCAACCCCGCCCACTTAATTTGCATTTAAGATGCAACTTTAAATACCGTACACAGCAGTCGAGTCCTGAGGAGTCCCGATGCTGTCCGAGCAGTCCGCCGTCACCGTCCGCGCCACCCTTCCCGCCGTCGGCGCGGCCCTCGGCACGATCACCGAGCGCTTCTACGCCGGGCTGTTCGCGGCCCGCCCCGAGCTGCTGAACGACCTGTTCAACCGGGGCAACCAGGCCGCCGGCACCCAGCGGCAGGCGCTCGCCGGATCCGTCGCCGCCTTCGCGACGCACCTGCTGGACCACCCCGAGCAGCGGCCGGACGCGATGCTGCACCGCATCGCCCACAAGCACGCCTCCCTGGGCATCACGCCCGAGCAGTACGGCATCGTCCACGAGCACCTTTTCGCCGCCATCGCCGACGTGCTCGGCGACGCCGTCACGCCCGAGGTCGCCGCCGCCTGGGACGAGGTCTACTGGCTGATGGCGAACGCCCTCATCGCCGTCGAGAAGCGGCTCCGTCAGGAGCGCGGCGGGCACGCCTGGCGGGCCTGGGAGGTCGTCGAGCGCGTCGCCGAGACCGACGACGTCGCCACGTTCCGGCTGCGGCCCGCCGACGGCGGTCCGGTGCGGGACTTTCTCGCGGGCCAGTACGTCTCCGTCCGCGTCGCCCTCCCGGACGGCGCCCGGCAGATACGGCAGTACAGCCTCTCCGGGGCGCCCGCCCCGGACCTGAGGCAGATCAGCGTGAAGCGCGTGCACGGCGACGGCACCCCCGACGGGGAGGTCTCGAACCACCTCCACGCGCGCGTGGCCGTCGGTGACCTCCTGGAGCTGTCGGAGCCCTACGGCGACCTCGTCCTGGACGCCGGCCCCGACACCCCGCTGCTGCTGGCCTCGGCGGGCATCGGCGTGACCCCCATGACCGCGATGCTGGCCCACCTCGCCGGCTCGGGACACCGCGCCCCGGTCACCGTCGTGCACGGCGACCGCTCACCGGCCACCCACGCCCTGCGCACCGACCACGAGGCCTACGCCGCCAAGCTGCCCGGGGCGGCCGTCCACTTCTGGTACGAGCAGGACGCCCCGGCGGGCACCCGCTCCGGCCTGGTCGACCTCGCCGGCGTCCCGGTCGAGCCGGGCACGCGCGCGTACCTGTGCGGACCGCTGCCCTTCATGCGCGCGGTACGGGCCCAGCTGATCGACAAGGGCGTGGCACCGGCCGACATCCACTACGAGGTGTTCGGGCCGGACCTGTGGCTGGCGGGTCAGACGGCCTAGACGTCACGGGGATCGGCGCCCCGCGAGATCCCCAGCAGCAGCGCCCCGGTGGGTTCCGCCACGATGTCCGCCACC
The DNA here is from genome assembly GCF_002150735.1 of Streptomyces africanus. GTDB lineage: Bacteria > Actinomycetota > Actinomycetes > Streptomycetales > Streptomycetaceae > Streptomyces > Streptomyces africanus. The sequence goes on along the minus strand of NZ_MUKA01000080.1, from coordinate 57,122 downwards.
GTGATCGGGTCCAGGGAGGCGAAGAACGCCTCCTGGGCCCGGCGCAGGGCGCCGCGCAGGCGGCAGGCGGAGTTCAGGGGGCAGGGGGTGGGGCCCTCGCAGTCGACGACGTCGCCGTCGCCCTCGAAGGCGCGCACCACGGCGCCGACCGACGCCGTGCGGCCCCGCTCGGTGAGCGTGAGGCCGCCGCCGCGCCCGCGCCGGGCGTCCAGCAGGCCCATGTGCTGGAGCTCGGCGACGACCTTCGCCAGGTGGGTGTACGGCACGTCCATGCCGGCGGCGACGTCCCGCGTCGTCGGAGTGGACTCGCCGGTGACGGCGAGCCGCATCAGGACCCTCAGGGCCAGGTCGGTGGAGCGCAGCAGCCGCATACCCGCAGCCTAGATAATCGGAATCTCAGGTTCAAATAATCCGGAGCCCGGGTTCACCTGATCCGCGGAAGCTGTCGGGCACCTGTCGGTGCCGTATCGATTCAGCCCATTCCCTCGACCGCCCTACGAGGGGCCCCGTCTCCCCCATTACGATCAGGCCACCCGACTGTCCCACCTTTCCCACGAAGGACACCCCATGGGCTCCGCCAACAAGAGCAGCACGGCACGCAAGGCTCGGATAGAGGAGATGCGGCGCGCCGAGCAGGCCCGTGAGCGCCGCAACCGGATCCTCACCATCGGGGCCAGTGTCGTGATCGTCTGCGGTCTCGTCGCCGGCGGGGTCGTGCTCGTGCGGTCCCAGTCCGACGGCGGCGGCAGCAGCGACACGGCGGCGAGCGACACCTCGGCCAAGGGCAAGTTCGTCACGGGCAAGGACGGCGTGAAGACCTGGGAGGGCAAGCTGTCCCGCAACCACGTCACCAAGGCCGTGAAGTACGCCTCCGAGCCCCCGGTCGGCGGCGACCACAACCAGGTCTGGATGAACTGCAACGGCGACGTCTACACCAAGGAACTCGACAACACCAACGCCGTGCACTCGCTGGAGCACGGCGCGGTGTGGGTGACGTACAACGCCGACGCGAAGAAGGCCGACGTCGACGCGCTCGCGGCGAAGGTGAAGAAGACGCCGTACACGCTGATGAGCCCGATGGACGACCAGAAGGATCCGATCATGCTCTCGGCGTGGGGACACCAGCGCACGGTGACGGGCGCGAGCGACCCGAACGTCGACACGTTCTTCGAGAAGTTCGTCCAGGGCCGGCAGACCCCCGAGCCGGGCGCCGCCTGCACGAACGGGCTGTCGCAGTGAGGCAGGCCGCTCTGATCGCGGGGGCCGCGGCGACGGCGCTCGTCGCGGCCGGCGCGATCACCTATGCCGTCGCCGGGGACGACGGCGGCGGCCAGGCCCCCTCCGCCGAATCCGCGGACGCCGGGTTCGCGCGGGACATGGCGGTGCACCACCAGCAGGCCGTGGAGATGTCGTACATCGTGCGCGACCGCACCAAGGACGAGGAGGTGCGGCGCCTCGCGTACGACATCGCGCAGACGCAGGCCAACCAGCGCGGCATGATGCTCGGCTGGCTCGACCTGTGGGGGCTGCCCAAGGTGTCCTCCGAGGCGCCGATGACCTGGATGGACATGGGCATGGCCTCCGGCAAGGACGGCGCGCTGATGCCGGGCATGGCGACCAACACCGAGATGAAGAAGCTCGGCACGCTGAGCGGGAAGCAGGCCGAGATCTTCTACCTCCAGTTGATGACGGACCATCACAAGGGCGGCATCCACATGGCCGAGGGCTGCGTCGAGAAGTGCGCGGTCGGCGTGGAGAAGCGGCTCGCACAGGGCATGGTGGACGCGCAGCAGTCGGAGATCGGTCTGATGGCGGACCTGCTGAAGGAGCGGGGCGCGACGCCGCGCACCTAGGGCGTAAGCCCCCAAATCGCCCTTTCTTACGGCCTCTTGGGCTCTTCTTGGCCTCCGCAGGGCGCTTCTTGGGGTGCGCATTCCCCTGGCATGAACCGTTCATCGCGAGAGTGGCGACCGTCGAGTGATCCACTCGCGACGAACCGCACAGGGGGTTCCATGAGATCCAACCGCGCCAAGGTGCGCGCCGGGCTGAGCATGGCAGCGACACTGCCGATGCTCGCCGGTGCGCTGGCGCTCGGCATACCCGCGGCGCACGCCGCCGACCACCCGCTGCGTGACCTGCTCGCCGGGACCAAGCCCGCCTGGGCCACGGCCAGGGCCGACAAGGGTGCCGTCTCCGACGGCGCCGGGGTGTCGGCCCGGGTCTATCTCCGGGGTCGCGACGCGTCCGGCCTCGCCGCGTACGCCAGGGCCGTCTCCGACCCGACGTCGGCCTCGTACGGCAAGTACCTGACGGCCAGACAGGCGCAGGCCCGCTTCGGCGCGACCAAGGCGCAGGTGGCGGCCGTGAAGGCCTGGCTGACGGCCGCCGGCCTGAAGGTCACCGGCGTCACGGCGCACTACGTCTCCGTCACCGGTGACGTGGCCGCCGCGGAGAAGGCGTTCGGCGCCCAGCTGCACAACTTCGCCAAGGGCGCGAAGACCTACCGCGCCCCGGCGAGCACCGCCTCCGTCCCGGCGGACCTGGCCGGCGCCGTGCTGACCGTCACCGGCCTGGACAACGCCCCGCACATGGTCACGCACGACGACCGGCTGCCGCCGCCGGACACCGTGTTCCGCAACGCCGGGCCGTTCTCCTCGTACTACGGCTCGAACACCGCGAGCACGCTGCCGGACGCGTACGGCACGAAGGTCCCGTACGCGGTCAAGGGCTACACCGGCAAGCAGCTGCGGGCCGCCTACGGCGCGGGCACGCGCACCGGCAAGGGCGTACGGGTCGCCATCACGGACGCGTACGCCTCGCCGACGATCGCCTACGACGCGGCCACCTACGCCGGCAAGCACGGCGACGCGGCCTGGAAGACCGGCCAGCTGCACCAGGTGCTGCCGAAGAAGTACACGAACACCAAGGACTGCTCGGCCTCCGGCTGGTACGGCGAGGAGACCCTGGACGTCGAGGCCGTGCACGCGGTCGCGCCGGCCGCGGACGTCACCTACGTGGGCGCCGCGTCCTGCACCGACGCCGACCTGCTCGACGCGCTCGGCAAGGTCGTCGACCACCACCTGGCCGACATCGTCTCCAACTCCTGGGGCGAGGTCGAGGCCGCACAGACGCCCGACCTCGCGGCCGCCTACGACCAGGTCTTCCAGCTGGGCGCGGTCGAGGGCATCGGCTTCTACTTCTCCTCCGGTGACGACGGCGACGAGGTCGCGAGCTCCGGGACGAAGCAGGTCGACTCGCCGGCCAACTCGGCGTGGGTGACCGCCGTCGGCGGCACCTCGCTGGCCGTCGGCAAGGGCGACACGTACCTGTGGGAGACCGGCTGGGGCACCGACAAGGCGAGCCTGTCGGCCGACGGCAAGAGCTGGACGGACTTCCCCGGCGCGTTCACCTCCGGCGCGGGCGGCGGCACCAGCAGGACCGTCGCCGAGCCCTCGTACCAGAAGGGCGTCGTGCCGTCGGCGCTGGCGAAGGCCAACAGCGCGGACGGCAACCGTGTCGTCCCGGACATCGCGGCGATCGCCGACCCGAACACCGGCTTCCTGGTCGGCCAGACCCAGACGATGCCCGACGGGAAGACGCAGGCGTACAGCGAGTACCGCATCGGCGGCACCTCGCTCGCGGCGCCGGTCATCGCGGCCGTCCAGGCCCTGGCCCAGGAGGCCCGCGGCGGCAAGGCGATCGGGTTCGCCAACCCGGCGATCTACGCGAAGGCCGGCTCGAAGGCCTACCACGACGTCACCGACAACCCGACGGGCTCCGGCCTGGCCGTGGCCCGCGTCGACTTCGTGAACGGCTACGACGCCACGGGCGGCCTGGCCACGTCCGTGCGCAGCCTGGGCAAGGACAGCTCGCTGTCCGCCGTGAAGGGCTACGACGACGTCACCGGCGTGGGCACGCCCGCGAGCGGTTACGTGGAGTCGTACCGGAGCCGCTGACCTCCGCAAGGGGACAGGGGTGGTGTGGGGTGGCCCACACCACCCTATTGCGTCGCTCTGACGATTACACTGGGCCCGTGCCTCAACTACGTCTCGCCCTGAACCAGATCGACTCGAGCGTCGGCGACCTCGCCCAGAACGCCGAGTCGATCGTCCGCTGGACCCGGCACTCCGCCGAGCAGGGAGCGCATCTCGTGGCGTTCCCCGAGATGGCGCTGACCGGGTATCCCGTCGAGGACCTGGCCCTCAGGTCGTCCTTCGTGGAGGCCTCCCGGGCGGCGCTGCGCAGCCTCGCCGCCCGCCTGGCCGACGAGGGCTTCGGCGAGCTGCCGGTGATCGTCGGCTACCTCGACCGCTGCGCGACCGCCCAGCCGAAGTACGGCCAGCCGGCCGGCGCGCCGCAGAACGCGGGGGCCGTGCTGTACGGCGGTGAGGTGGTCCTGAACTTCGCCAAGCACCACCTGCCGAACTACGGCGTCTTCGACGAGTTCCGCTATTTCGTGCCCGGCGACAGCATGCCGGTCCTGCGCGTCCACGGCGTGGATGTCGCCCTGGCCATCTGCGAGGACCTCTGGCAGGACGGCGGCCGGGTGCCCGCGGCGCGCTCGGCGCAGGCGGGTCTGCTGGTCTCGATCAACGCCTCGCCCTACGAGCGCGACAAGGACGACACGCGCCTGGAGCTGGTCCGCAAGCGGGCCCAGGAGGCCGGCTGCACGACGGCGTACCTCGCCATGATCGGCGGCCAGGACGAGCTGGTGTTCGACGGCGACTCGATCGTCGTGGACAGGGACGGCGAGGTCGTGGCGCGGGCGCCGCAGTTCGCCGAGGGCTGCGTCGTCCTGGACCTGGACCTGCCGGCGGCGTCGGCGGACGCCCCCACGGGCGTGGTGGACGACGGCCTGCGCATCGACCGGGTGGTGCTCTCCGAGGACCCGCTGCCCCGGTACGAGCCGGAGCTCACGGGTGGCTACGCGGACCGCCTCGACGACGACGAGGAGGTCTACTCGGCGCTGGTCGTGGGCCTGCGGGCGTACGTCGCGAAGAACGGCTTCAAGTCGGTCCTGATCGGCCTGTCGGGCGGCATCGACTCGTCGCTGGTCGCGGCGATCGCGTGCGACGCGGTGGGCGCGCAGAACGTGTACGGCGTGTCGATGCCGTCGAAGTACTCCTCGGACCACTCCAAGGACGACGCCGCCGAACTGGCCCGCCGCACCGGCCTGAACTACCGCACGGTCGCCATCGAGCCGATGTTCGACGCGTACATGGGCGCGCTGGGCCTGACGGGCCTGGCCGAGGAGAACCTCCAGTCCCGCCTGCGCGGCACGCTGCTCATGGCCATCTCCAACCAGGAGGGCCACATCGTCCTGGCCCCCGGCAACAAGTCGGAACTGGCGGTCGGCTACTCCACGCTCTACGGCGACTCGGTGGGCGCCTACGGCCCCATCAAGGACGTCTACAAGACGCTGATCTTCCGCCTGGCCGAGTGGCGCAACCGGGCCGCCCGCGACCGCGGCCAGACCCCGCCGATCCCCGAGAACTCCATCACCAAGCCTCCGAGCGCGGAACTGCGCCCGGGCCAGGTCGACACGGACTCGCTCCCCGACTACCCGGTGCTGGACGCGATCCTGGAGCTCTACGTCGACCGGGACCGGGGCGCCGACGAGATCGTCGCGGCCGGCTTCGACCGGGAGCTGGTCACGAAGACGCTGCGCATGGTCGACACGGCGGAGTACAAGCGACGGCAGTACCCGCCGGGCACCAAGATCTCGGCGAAGGGCTTCGGCAAGGACCGCCGCCTGCCGATCACTAACGCGTGGCGGGAGTCGCTCTGACAGCCTTTCGCGCCGCGTCGCCGCTCACCAACGTGACACCTGCGTCACCGGCTTGACCGGTGACGGAGGCGGTGACAGCATCGCCACCGCTTCAGGCGGTGACGGCAGCAGCGCGAAGGCGGGGGCACGTGACCGGGATCCGTGACATCGAGGTCGTCGTCTTCGATGTCCTCGGCACACTCGTCGACGAGCCCAGGGGGCTTCGGGCGGCGATACGCGAGGCCTTGCCCGCGTCCGGCGAGGCGGCCGTCGACGACCTGCTCGCCCTGTGGCAACAGCACTGCGAGGAGGAACAGCGACGCATTCGGCAAGGGCTCCGTGCGTACGTCAGCACCGAGACCCTCGACGCGGAGGCGGCGCGGCGCGTGGCCGGGCGGGCCGGGCTCTCCGACCCCGCGGTCATCGCCCGGCTGGCCACAGCGGGGCGGCGGCTGCCGCCCTGGCCCGACTCCGTCGCCAGTCTCGAACAACTGGCGCGGTGGTTCCCGCTGGTCGGGCTCTCCAACGCCGGCCGCACGGCGCTGCTGCGCCTCAACGCGCACGCCGGGCTGCGCTGGCACCAAGCCCTGTCCGCCGATGCCGTCCAGGCGTACAAGCCTGCGCCGGAGGTGTACCGGCTCGCGCTCGACGCCGCCGGCTGCCCACCGGAACGCGTCCTCATGGTGGCCGCCCACGCCTGGGACCTGCGCGGAGCACAGGCGGTCGGCATGCGGACCGCTTATGTACGGCGGCCCGTCGGGGATCCGCCGTCGAGCGCCGACGCGTTCGACGGGTGGTTCGACGAACTCGCCCAACTGGTCAGCTCGCTGACAGGACGTCAGGTAGCGTCGACCTGACACCGACAGGGGGCTGGTCATGGCAGAGCGTGAGGTTCCGGACCGCGTGGTGGTCGCCGAGCGGCTCGCCGCCGAGGCGGGGTTCAAGAAAAGCTGCATCCCCGAAGTGGGCAGGCTGCTCAGGCTGGCCGCCGCCGCCAAGCCCGGCGGGGTCGTCGCCGAGAGCGGCACCGGCTCGGGGGTGGGCACCGCCTGGCTGCACAGTGGCCTCGGGGCCGGTGCGCGTCTCGTGACCGTGGAGCGGGACGAGGAGCTGGCCCGGCGAGCGGCGGGGGTCTTCGCGGACGACGACCGCGTCAGCGTGCTGACCGGCGACTGGCGGTTGCTGGAGGGGCACGCCCCGTTCGACGTCTTCTTCTGCGACGGCGGCGGCAAGCGGGACGCCCCCGAACGGGTCGTCGAGCTGCTGGCACCCGGCGGCATCCTCGTCCTGGACGACTTCACGCCGTCGGCGGACTGGCCGCCCCGGTTCGAGGGCGAGGTCGACGAGCTCCGCCTCTTCTACCTCACCCACCCGGCCCTGGACGCCACTGAAGTCCTCACCACGCCGTCCAGTTCGGCGGTTGTCGCGGCACGCCGCGTCTGACCGCGAGGAAGGCGACGCCGCCTCTCGGTTGCCGTACCGGGCGGTCCCGTACACAAAGGGGCGGCAGCCCGCAGGGACACACCCGCGGACTGCCGCCCGAGTCACCGCGCCGGCGTACCGGCGGAGGTTTTCGTCAGTGGCGCACCGCTTCCGCCTCCTGCGGGACATGGCTCGCCACGATCCGCTCGCGCCCGCCGGCCGGCGCACTGCGCCGGTCCACCGCGTACGCCAGCGACGCCACGCCGAGGCCGAGCACGGCCAGGGCCGCGCCGGCCAGGGCCGGGGAGGTGACCCCGAAGCCCGCGGCCAGGGCGAGGCCGCCGATCCAGGCGCCGCCGGCGTTGGCCAGGTTGAAGGCCGCCTGGTTGGCGGAGGAGGCCAGGGACGGGGCCGACGCGGCCTTGTCCATGACCATCAGCTGGAGCGGGGAGCCGGTGGCGAATGCCGCCATGCCGAGCAGGATCACGGCGACGGCGGCGGTGACCTCCGTGCGCATCAGCAGCGGGAACAGCGCCAGCACCGCCATCAGAGCGCCGAGGCCGCCGAACAGGGTGCCCCGCAGGGAGTGGTCGGCCAGGCGACCGCCCAGCAGGTTGCCTGCGGTCGCGCCGACGCCGAACAGGGCCAGCAGCAGGGTCACACTGGCGTCGGCGTAGCCGGCGGCGTCCGTGAGCATGGGCGTGATGTAGCTGTAGGCCGCGAAGAGGGCGCCGAAGCCCGCGACCGTCGTGCCGAGCGACAGCCAGACCGGGACGGAGCGCAGGGCGGCCAGTTCGCCGCGCAGGCCCTTGGCGGTGGCGTGCTCGTGGTCGTGCGGGATCAGGAACGCGAGCGCGGCGATGGCCACCAGGCCGATGGCGCTGACGCCGAGGAAGGTCGCCCGCCAGCCCAGCTGCTGACCCATGAGGGTCGCGACGGGCACACCCACGACGTTCGCGACCGTCAGGCCGAGGAACATCAGGGAGACGGAGCGCGCCTTGCGTTCGGGCGCGACCATGTTCGTCGCGACGACGGCGCCGACGCCGAAGAAGGCGCCGTGCGGCAGACCGCTCAGGAAGCGGGCGGCCAGCAGCCAGCCGTTGTCGGGGGCGAGGGCCGACAGCGCGTTGCCCGCGACGAACAGCCCCATCAGCCCCATCAGGACCGTGCGGCGGGACATCCGGGCGGTGACCGCGGCCAGGAGCGGGGCGCCGATGACGACGCCCAGCGCGTACGCCGACACCAGGTGGCCGGCGCTGGGTATCGAGATGTGGAGGTCGTTCGCGACGTCGGGCAGCAGCCCCATCATCACGAACTCGGTGGTACCGATGCCGAAGGCGCCCACGGCGAGGGCGAGCAGGGCCAGGGGCATGAGGGAGCCTTTCGAGACTTACGGGGGTTCGTACTTGCGACTTCGTATGTTCAAGTACGGAACAAAGTCTCGCAGGCCCACTATTCCGTGAGGTCGCGCAGAGGTGAAGCCTCGGTTGCCGACTCCTGCCGAATAGGCTCTGAGCTGCGGTTTTCCTCAGCCGCCTGTGGTGACACTCACACGCGCCGCGATGGGCAGATGGTCACTGGCGGTCTCAGGGAGGGTCCATGAGCTCTCCGGCTTCAGGCCCCGGACCATGATCTGGTCGATGCGCGCCATCGGGAACGACGCCGGCCAGCTGAACCCGAAGCCGTTGCCGGCGGCGCCCTGCGTGGAGCGCATCTGGGAGGTGACGGCGTTGAGCGCGCGGTCGTTCATGGTGCCGTTCAGGTCGCCGAGCAGGACGACGTTCTTCAGCGGTTCGTGGGCGATGGCCTCGCCGAGGAAGTCGGCGCTCCGGTCGCGCTGCCGGGCCGTGAACCCGGCCTCCATCTTCACGCGCACCGAGGGCAGATGGGCGACGTAGACCGCGACCTGCCCGGCCGGGGCGGTCACGGTGGCGCGCATCGCCCGCGTCCAGCCCAGGTCGATGTCGACGGCCCGCACGCCGGTCAGCGGGTACTTGCTCCACACCCCGACCGTGCCCTGCACCGAGTGGTACGGGTACGTCGAGTCCAGCGCCCGCTCGTACGTCGGGACCGCGGACGCCGTCAGCTCCTCCAGCGCCAGCACGTCCGCGCCGGAGGCGGCCACGTCACGGGCGGTGCCGGCCGGGTCGGGGTTCTCCGCGTTGACGTTGTGCGTGGCCACGGTGAGGCCGCCGCCGGTGGCGGTCTTGTCGGTGAGCTGGCCGCCGAAGAGGTTCAGCCAGACCAGCGCCGGCAGCAGCACCGCGATCAGCGCGGTCGCGGACTTGCGGATGACGGCGAGCAGGAGCAGCACCGGGATGAGGAGACCGAGCCAGGGCAGGAACGTCTCGGTGAGGCTGCCCAGGTTGCCGATCGTGTTGGGGATGCGCGAGTGCAGCATCATGACCACGGCCAGCAGCACCGCGCACGCGGCCAGGACGAGGCCGCGCCGCCAGATCCGCCGGTCGCGGAGCCGGTCGCCGAACCGGCCGCCGAGCAGCCGGTCGTACAGGCGCCGAAGCCGGTCTCCCCGGGGCTCGGGCCCCGAGCCGCCGTTGTCCGTCTCCGTCATGTACGCCTGCTGCGCCATACCGTCGCCTCACTGCCCGCCGTGCACACCATCGCCCCCGTGTCTACGACCCTAGGGGATGATCCGTTCCGTTCCCGCCGTCCTTCGACGGCCGTACGGGGGCGATGACGTTCGAGCCCGCGCGAGGAGTTCCGGCCAGGCCCTCAGTAAGCGCCGTCTGTGACGAAACGCGCACACTAGGACCGGTGAGCCGCTGCGGAACTGACGGGGCGTAGGCCTTCGAGGAGCGTGTCGACGACCTGGGCGGCGAGGTCCTCGGGGAGGTCGGCGTCCGGGCGCAGGACGGAGCGCACGAGCACGGGGGCGATGAACAGGTCGCCCAGCAGTTCGAGGTCGACGTCCGTGCGCAGTTCGCCGTTCTCCTGCCCCCGGCGCAGGATCTCCAGGCCGAGCCGGCGGCGCGGTGCGAGGACCATGGCCTCGTACGCCGCCCAGATCTTCGGGCTGCTCTTCATCTGGGCGTGCACATTGGTCAGGATCGCCGACGAGCGGTTGGCCAGGCCGCGCCGGCGCGCCTGTTCCAGCAGCGCCACGAGGTCGTCACGCATGGAGGTCCCGGGGAGCGGGGGCTCGGGGGGTTCGACGGCGCGCAGGACGTCGACGAAGAGTTCCTCCTTGCCGCTCCAGCGGCGGTAGATGGTGGCCTTGCCGACGCCGGCGGTCCGGGCGACGCGCTCGATGGACAGCTCCGCTAGGGACACGCCCTCCTCCAGGAGTTTCATCAGGCCCTCGATGATGGCGCGCTCGACGGCCTCGCTTCTGGGGCGGCCCCTCGCGGGGCCGTCGTGCCGGGATTGCCTTTCGGCGAGGCTCACGTCGCATGGTCCTTTCCTGAGCGGGCCGGGGTGGGCCGGGGTGGGGATGCATTCTCGCGCGGTTCTACGACCGCGCGTCCGACAGCTCCTTCTCCTCCTCCCCCTGCTGGGGCGCCGGCGGCCGGCCGGGCAGGAACAGCGCCACGATGACCACGCCGATCAGTGCGACGCCCGCTCCCCACAGGGCGGTGATGTGCATCGCGTGCAGGAACGCGTCGTAGACCGGGGTGACCAGGGCCTTGCCCTGCGGGCCCAGCTTGGCGGCGACGCCGAGGGTGGCCTCGATGGACTCCCCCGCGGTGTGCCGGGCGGCCGGCGGCAGCTGGCCGAGCTTGTCCTCGATGCCCGTCCGGTACGCCGTGGACAGCACCGAGCCGAGGACGGCGATGCCGAGGGCGCCGCCGACCTGCCGGAAGGTGTTGCTGAGGGCGGAGGCCGAGCCGGCCTTCTCGCGGGGCAGGGCCTGCATGATGACGACGCTGACCGGCGTCATGATGTGCGCCATGCCGGTGCCCATCAGGAAGAAGATCACTTCCAGGATCCAGATGGGGGTGTCGGCCTCCAGCGTGGCGAAGGCGGCGAGCATCGCGGCGATGACCAGCAGTCCGGCGGTCGTGGTGGCCCGGTTGCCGAAGCGGTCGACCAGCAGCCGGGCGCGCGGCGCGAAGATCATCTGGGCGGCGGCCAGCGGCAGCATCAGCAGACCGGTCTGCAGCGGCGAGTAGCCGCGCACGCTCTGCGTGTAGAAGACCGAGAAGAAGGTCACGCCCATCAGCGCGAAGAAGACCAGCGCGATGGCGGCGATGGCGGCCGAGAAGACCTTGTTCTTGAAGTACGTGACGTCGATGGACGGGTGGTCGCTGCGCTTCTCGAGCACCACGAAGGCGACGAGGACCGCGAGCCCCGCGCCGATCGTCGCCAGGACGGTGGCGTCGGTGAAGTCGGCGAGCTGGCCGCCCTTGATGATGCCGTAGACGAGCAGCACCAGGCCGACGACGGACAGGACGACGCCGACGGGGTCGAGGCGGCCGGGGTTCGGGTCCCGGGAGTCGGGCACCAGCCACAGCATCAGCGCGAGCGCGAGCAGCACGATCGGCACGTTGATGAGGAAGACCGAGCCCCACCAGAAGTGGTCGAGGAGCACACCGCCGGTGATCGGGCCGATGGCGATGGCGAGTCCGACGCCGCCCGCCCAGATGCCGATGGCCTTCGGCTGCTCCTCGCGCTCGAAGACGTTCATGAGGACGGCGAGGGTGGCCGGCATGACGAACGCGGCGCCCAGGCCCATCACGGCGCGGAAGGCGATCAGCTCCCCCGGCGAACCGGAGAAGGCCGCGAGCGCGGAGCCGGCACCGAACACGGCCAGACCGCCGAGCAGCACCTTCTTGCGGCCCAGCCGGTCGCCGAGCAGACCGGCGCTGAACAGCAGGCCCGCGAAGACGAGGGTGTAGGCGTTGATCGCCCATTCCAGCTCGCTCTGCGTGGCCCCCAGGCCGGTCGGGGCGGGGGTGGAGATCGTCTTGATGGCGACGTTCAGGATCGAGTTGTCGAGGACGACGATCAGCAGGCTGAGCATCAGCACGCCGAGTATCGCCCAGCGGCGCCGGTGCACCGCTTCCGGTATGCGGGGGCCGGTGGGGGCGGCGCGGTCGGCAGGAGTAGTCATGCCGCCGAGCGTAGGACCATTTCGATACGAGACCGTCTCGTATTGGAATACTTTTACCGAGCCCTTACGGACGCTGTGCTTCCGGCCACCGGGCGGAACTCACAGGGGCTCCCCTAGCCGTCGATGACACGAGGTGCCACCATGGACGTGGTCCGGGGACGCCGTCAGGGCGCCTCGAGATGACGTGTGAGGAGCCGTGCAATGACGCAGCTTCCGGCTGCCCAGTCCGCTCAGAAGAAGCCCTCCGACGGCGGCAAGACGCTGTACGGAGGCAAGGGCACCCGCCGCATCACCGTGCGGGACATCGCCGCCGCCAAGGAGCGCGGCGAGAAGTGGCCCATGCTCACCGCCTACGACGCCATGACGGCGTCCGTCTTCGACGAGGCCGGGATCCCGGTCATGCTCGTCGGCGACTCGGCGGGCAACTGCCACCTCGGGTACGAGACGACCGTGCCCGTCACCCTCGACGAGATGACCCTGCTGTCGGCGGCGGTCGTACGGGGCACCTCGCGCGCCCTGATCGTCGGCGACCTGCCCTTCGGCTCCTACCAGGAGGGCCCGGTGCAGGCGCTGCGCTCGGCGACCCGGCTGGTGAAGGAGGCGGGCGTGCAGGCCGTGAAGCTGGAGGGAGGCGAGCGGTCGCACGAGCAGATCCGGCTGCTCGTCGAGTCCGGCATCCCGGTCATGGCGCACATCGGCCTGACCCCGCAGTCCGTCAACGCGATGGGCTACCGCGTGCAGGGCCGGGGCGAGGAAGCGGCCCAGCAGTTGCTGCGGGACGCGAAGGCCGTGCAGGACGCGGGCGCGTTCGCCGTGGTGCTGGAGCTGGTTCCGGCGGAGCTGGCGGCCGAGGTGACGCGGGTGCTGCACATTCCGACCGTCGGGATCGGCGCGGGCGCCGAGACGGACGCGCAGGTGCTGGTGTGGACGGACATGCTGGGTCTGACCGGCGGGCGCGTGCCGAAGTTCGTGAAGCAGTACGCGAATCTGCGTGAGGTCATGGGGAACGCGGCGAAGGCGTTCGCCGATGAGGTCGTCGGCGGAACGTTCCCGCAGGAGGAGCACTCCGTCCACTAGAGCCACTGCGGTACCAAAGGCAGCCCGCCGATCTTCCCCCGTCGGCGGGCTGCCGCGTTCTGTCGGTGGTCGCAGGGCCCCTGTCGGTGACCTGTCGGCGGTTTGTCGGTGGCAGCTGACACCGTCAGGGGCATGACGCGAATCGACAAGAACACCGGCGGCGCCGCTGTGACCGTGCGGGGGCTGGTGAAGCACTACGGCGAGACCAAGGCACTGGACGGGGTCGACCTGGATGTGCGGGAGGGCACCGTCATGGGGGTCCTCGGGCCGAACGGGGCCGGGAAGACGACCCTGGTACGGATCCTGTCCACCCTGCTCGCTCCCGACACGGGCCGGGCCACCGTCGCCGGCTACGACGTCGTACGGCAGCCCCGGCAGCTGCGGCGGGTGATCGGGCTCACGGGGCAGTACGCCTCCGTGGACGAGAAGCTCTCCGGCTGGGAGAACCTGTACATGATCGGGCGGCTGCTCGACCTGCCCCGCAAGGACGCCCGCGGCCGGGCCGACGAGCTGCTGGAGCGCTTCTCGCTGACCGAGGCGGCCAAGCGGGCGGCGGCGACGTACTCCGGGGGCATGCGGCGGCGGCTGGACCTGGCCGCGTCCATGATCGGGCGGCCGGCCGTGCTCTTCCTGGACGAGCCGACCACCGGGCTCGACCCGCGCACCCGCAACGAGGTGTGGGACGAGGTGAAGCGCATGGTCGGCGACGGGGTCACCGTGCTGCTCACCACCCAGTACATGGAGGAGGCGGAGCAGCTCGCCTCCGAGCTGACGGTCGTCGACCGGGGCCAGGTCATCGCCGGCGGCGCCATCGAGGAGCTGAAGGCGAAGGTCGGCGGCCGGGCGCTGCGGATCCGCCCGGCCGATCCGGCGCAGCTGCGGCCCCTCGCCGGCGTGCTGGACGAGCTGGGGATCACCGGGCTCGCCACCACGACCGTGGACACCGAACGGGGTGACGTCCTCGTGCCGATCCTCAGCGACGAGCAGCTGACCGCCGTGGTCGGCGCGGTCTCCGCGCGCGGCATCACGCTCGCCTCCCTCACCACCGAACTGCCCAGCCTGGACGAGGTGTTCCTGTCCCTCACCGGCCACCGCGCCAGTGCCCCGCAGGACGCCATGCCCGCCGAAGACCTTCAGGAGGCCGCCGTATGAGCGCCGTCACCGTCCACGACGCCGAGGCCGACGCCCATATCTCGCTGCGCGGCCATCTGCGTCACACCGGGGCCCTGATCCGCCGCAACCTGCTGTGGATCCGCAAGGACCCGGAGTCCATGGCCGACGCCCTGCTGATGCCGGTCATCTTCACCCTGTTGTTCGTGTTCGTCTTCGGCGGCTCGATCGGGCAGGCCCTGGGCGGCGGGCAGGACCGCTATGTGCAGTACGTGATCCCCGGCATGATCGCGATGATGAGCATGACGCTGTCCCAGGGCGTCGGCACCGGCTTCAGCCAGGACTTCAACTCCGGTGTCATGGACCGCTTCCGGTCCCTGCCGATCGGGCGCGGTTCGGTGCTGTTCGCGAAGATCTCCGTGGAACTGCTGCGGATGCTGTTCGCGACCGCCGTGCTGATGATCGTCGCCGTCGCGGTCGGCTTCGAGATCACGAACTGGCCGGGACTGTTCGCGACCGTGGCGCTGTCCACGGCGTTCGCCTCGTCGATCATGTGGGTGTTCCTCACCCTGGGCGTGATCCTGAAGAACGCGCAGTCCGTGCAGGCGATGGGCTTCCTGGTGCTGTTCCCGCTCCAGTTCGGCTCGTCGATCTTCGCGCCGACGACGTCGATGCCGGGCTGGCTGCAGGCGTTCACCGACTACAACCCGCTGTCGACGCTGGCGGACGCCGCGCGCGGTCTGATGGTGGGCGGGCCCGTCGCGCACGACCTGTGGGTGACGCTCGGCTGGTCGGTGGCGATCACCGCGGTGATGGCGCCGGTCGCGATCCACAAGTTCCGCACGAAGAACTGACCGGAAGGAGCCCGATCCGCGTCAGAGCAGGGCGATGGCCTCCTCCAGGGAGAGGCCGCCGCCCTGCGCGTACGCGGTCTCGTACGCCTGGTCGCCGAGCAGCGCACGGAGCTGCCGTTCCGTGCGCTCGCGGGTCTCGCGCTCCTGCCGCTGGGCGACGTGGCCGGGCGGCAGGATGGCGTCGAAGGCGCCCAGGCAGCGGGCCGCGTCCACGGCCCGCCGCCCGCCGTCGAGGGCTGCCAGGGCCGAGGCGCCGATGACCAGGTAGCCCGAGCGCATATGGGGTGCGATGGCCTCGGACAGCGGGTCGGCGGCCCGCTCCAGCGCCTTGCGGATCCGGTCCAGGCACTCCTCGTACCGTCCCTCCGTGGCGTCCAGCCACGCCTCCGTGCCGAGGATGTACGCGTCGAAGATGATGAAGTGGGCGATGCGGAAGTCCTGGCGCAGCCGCCGCACTTGCTCCCGCGCCTCGGGGACGCGGCCCGTCATGCCGAGCCAGCCGGCCAGGAAGAGGCGGGCGGCGGGCATGGCCTCGCTGTGCGCGTCCTCGCGCGCCGCGATCACCTCGCGCAGCAGCCGCTCGCCGCGCTCGTCCTCGCCCGCCTCCAGCAGCGCGCCGCCCAGCCGGGCGGCGAGGACGGCCGCCTGGGCGCGGGCGCCGACGCGTTCGGCGTGCGCGATGGCCGCCTCGTAGTCGGCGGCGGCCCTCGTGTAGTCGCCCTTGCGTTCGCGGGCCTCGGCGCGCGCCGAGAGGGCCTCGGCGGTGCCCCAGGCGTCACCGAGGCGCTGGTAGATCTCCAGTGACTCGTCGGCGTCGCGCGCGGCGTCGCCCGCCCAGTCGGTGCGGTTGGCGAGGAAGTTGGCCCGCATCTGGAGGGCGGAGGCCAGCTCCCAGTCGAACCCGGGGGTCTCCCGGCAGGTGCGGATGGCGGCGTCGATGATGACGCGCAGCCGGTCCATGTCGCCGGTCAGCATCACGGCGAAGAACCAGAGCAGGCCGGGCAGCCGGCAGTTCTGCGGCAGGCCGGGCTCGTAGGCCAGGGCGATGGTCCGCAGCTTCTGCTGGGAGCGCGGGTTCTGCCAGGCGTCCAGTTCGGTGTCCATACAGGCGAGATGGGCCAGATGGACACCGCGCCGGGCCTCCCACAGCGCCTCGCCGGTCATCGGGGGCGGGGCGTCGGTGCAGCGCTGCGACACCGGGGCCGCGCGGCGGACGGGCTCGGTGAAGGGGTCGGGGCCGAGGGCCATGACCTCGCGGCACCAGTTGCGGGCCTCGATGCGCAGGTCGCGCATCTGCCAGTACCAGACGAGGGACAGCGTCAGGCACAGCGCCTCCTGCTCGTCGTGCAGGGCGACGGCGTGCCGCAGGGCGGTGCGCAGGTTCTCGTACTCCCGCTCCAGCCGGCGGATCGCGGCGAGCTGGTCCGGGCCGCGCAGCAACGGGTCGGTGGTGCGGGCGAGTTCACGGAAGTACGTCAGGTGGGCGCGCTCGGCGTCGGCGCGCTGTCCGGACTCCTCCAGCCGCTCGGCGGCGTACTCGGCGACCGTCTCCAGCAGCCGGTAGCGCATCTCGCCGTCGGCCGAGTCGCCGGGCGGTGTGGCGACGACCAGGGAGCGGTCGACGAGTGAGCCGAGCGCCTCCAGGGCGACCGGGCCGCACACGGCCTCGGCGGCGGGCAGGTCGCAGCCGCCCGCGAACACCGACAGCCGCCGCAGGACGTCCCGTTCGTCCTCGTCGAGCAGCTCCCAGGACCAGTCGACGACGGCTCTGAGGGTCTGCTGCCGGGGCAGGACGGTGCGGCTGCCGGAGGTGAGGAGACGGAAGCGGTCGTCGAGCCGGTCGGCGATCTGGCGCGGTGTCAGCATCCGCAGCCGGGCGGCGGCCAGTTCGATGGCCAGCGGCAGCCCGTCGAGGCGCCGGCAGATCTCCGCGCACGCCTCGGGGTCGTCGTCGATCCGGAAGCCGGGCCGGGCCGCCGCGCCCCGGTCGGCGAGCAGCCGCAGCGCGACCGGCTCGGGCAGCGGCTCCACGGGCCGCAGCACCTCCCCCGGTACACCGAGGGGTTCGCGGCTGGTGGCGAGGACGGTCAGGCCGGGGCACCGCTCCAGGAGTTCCTCGGTGAGTCGGGCGGCGGCGTCGGCGACGTGCTCGCAGTTGTCGAGGATCAGCAGCATGCGGGGTCTGGAGCAGTGCTCGGCGAGCCGCGCGACGGGGTCGTCGAGCCGGTCGGTCACGGCGGCCCGGATGCCTTCGGCGCCGGCGCCGTACAGCACGGTCTCGCGGGCGCCGACGGCGGTGAGCACGGCCTCCGGTACGGCGGCGGGGTCGTCGACCGGGGCGAGTTCGGCCAGCCAGACGCCGCCCGGCATGGCGTGCCGTACGGCCTCGGCGGCCTCCTGCGACAGCCGGGTCTTGCCTGCCCCGCCCGGTCCGAGCAGCGTGACCAGGCGGGCGGCGGCGAGATCGTCCCGGATGGTCTCGATGTCGGTCTCGCGGCCGATGAAGGAGGTCAGGCGGGCGCGCAGGTTGCCCACGGCCGGGGTGTCCGCGGCGGGCGCGGGCCCGGGGCTTTCGTCTCCCGGCGTCAGCAACTGCGCGTGCAGGCTGCGCAGTTCCGGGCCCGGGTCGGCCCCGAGCCGGTCGGCGAGCAGCCGGCGCACCTCCTCGTACGCGTCCAGCGCCTCCGCCGTGCGGCCGGTGTCGCGCAGGGCGCGCAGGCGCAGGGTCTGGAGGGGTTCGTCGAGGGGGTGGCTGTCGCACAGGGCCGTCAGTTCGGGCAGGGACTGGTCGGCCTGGCCGAGGGCGAGGGCGGCGCTGTGGCGGGCGCGCAGCACGTCCAGGCGGCGGGTGTCCCGGCGGGCCGCCTCGGCGGCGCGGTCGGGGAGGTCGGCCAGTGCCGGGCCGCGCCACAGGGCGAGGGCGTCGTCCAGGAGCATGACCGCCTTGGCGGGGTCGCCGTCGGCCAGGGCCCGCAGCCCCTCACCGGCCAGCCGCTCGAACCGGTGCAGGTCGACGTCGTCGGGCGCGGCAGTGAGCCGGTACCCGCCCTCGTCGGAGGCGACCGCCTCCGCGCCGAGCGCCCGCCGCAGCCGTCCGACCAGCGCCTGGAGCGCCCCCGGGGCGTCGGCGGGCGGATCCCCGCCCCACACCTCGTCGACCAGCAGCCCCACGGGCACGGTACGGCCGGCCCGCAGGGCCAGCACGGTCAGCAGCGCACGCAACCGCGCCCCGCCCACCGGGACGACCGTGCCGTCGGTGCGGAGCGCCTGCGTGGTGCCGAGGATGCGATAGCGCACGGGGTCCATTGTCTCCGGTGGTAGGAGGGCGGGTCACGACGGTTGCTCTACGGCGCGGCGGGCACGGACCGGCCGGCGACCGCCTGCACCCCGGCCGCGGGCAGTACGGGGGGCGACGGCCGGAACGGTTCCCGTCCAGGGCCAAGGCCCGGCGAACGACGGACCGAGGGCGACAGGCAGAAAGTCACAGCCTGCCATGTTCCCGGGCCCGCCGGGCCCACAACGACGGCCAGGACGGCACGGACACCGACCGGACAAGGCACCGACTGAGGCTGCGCGTCGGCCCGCACCCCGAAGCTGACCGCCCGCCGGAGCCAGGACCCGGCGAACGGACCAAGGACGACGAACAGAGAACCGCAGCCTGCCACGCACCCGAGCCCGCCAGGCCCACGGCGAACCGGACCGACCCGCGGCGACCGCGCCCCGAGCCACCGGCAGGCGCCCGACCACGGCCGGCACGGACCCCGGCCTTCGACCCGCGCAACCGGACCACCGGCCAGGCCGTCGGTCCCCGGGCACCGGGCACCGGGGGCCGGGTGCCGGACACCGGCCCCACGAGCCCCGCCCATACCGACCGCCACGGCAACCCCCCGACGAGCGAGCCGCATCGGCCCGACCACAGTCCCTGACACCCACCGGCCCAACCACCCCGGCCGAACCCCGCCCGTGCCCGGCCGCCGCGGCGGCGGGCGCGGCAGCGGTCAGGCATGTCGGCCGCGTCGCCCGCCGGACCGCGACCGCCCCGGGCGCCCCCGTGGACCGGCCACCGTGCTCAGTGTCTGCAGCAGAGCCGCCAGGTCCGCCGCCGAAAGCCCCGCCGTCTCCGCGCCGGGCTCCGCGTCCTGGTGCGGGATGCCCCGGGCCTCGCGGACCGCGTGGGAGAGCCAGGAGTCCGTGCCCGGCACGTCCAGGGTCACCACCACTCCCGGTTCACGCGAGTGCCGTCCCCGTCCGTCGGCGCCCCGCTCCCCTTCGGTCTCGGTGAACCACTTCGGGCACCGGTCCACCGCCCGCAGCCCGCGCTCCCCGCGCACCGGCTCCCAGGAGCGCGATCCCGGCGCACTCTCGGCGTAGACCTGGGTCAGCACCTGCACCGACCGCACCCGTCCCGCGGCCTGCGGCCACACCGCCCCGTGCCGCTCGACGGACAGCATCCCCACCGAGCGGATCCAGTCCCCCGGCTTGGGCCGCAGGTCCTCCTCGGAGTCGGGGTCCGCGGCCAGGGCCGCCGTGAGGCCCGTCTCCTCCCGCACGACCCGGACGCCACCCACGTCCTCCACCGGCCCGGCGACCTTGGTGAGCTGGTCGTGCCAGCCGCCGCCCAGCACGCTGCCGGAGTCCACGAGCATCAGCGGCCAGCTCACGTCCTCCCCCACCGAGAACGGCGTACCGCAGCACTCCATCTGCCAGTCCGCGTAGAACACATGCCACAGCCCCATGCGCCCACCCTCTCCGGAACCGACCGCCCCACGCGAGACGTTTTCCCCGTGCGCCCGGTACCGTCGGGCGTCCCATCGCGTGTCCGAGAGTGCAGGGAGTCCCATGACCACCGCCACCAGCCGCCACAGTGAGCGGCGGATCAGTCCCGTCTTCGTCGGGATCTTGGCCGTGACGGCGGTCACGGGGTGGGCGACCTGGACCGGTTTCGCGGAGCAGCCCGGGGTCGCCGTGTTCCTCTTCGTGACGGCGGCCTGGATCGTCTCCCTCTGCCTGCACGAGTACGCGCACGCGCGCACCGCCCTGCACAGCGGCGACATCTCGGTCGGCGCGAAGGGCTACCTCACGCTGAACCCGCTGAAGTACACGCACGCGCTGCTCAGCATCGTCCTCCCGGTGATCTTCGTGATCATGGGCGGGATCGGGCTGCCCGGCGGGGCCGTGTTCATCGAGCGGGGGCGGATCCAGGGCCGCTGGAAGCACAGCCTGATCTCGGCCGCCGGTCCGCTGACGAACGTGCTGTTCGCGGTCGTGTGCACGGCCCCGTTCTGGCTGGACGCGCTGGACGGCGTGCCGGCCGACTTCCGGTTCGCCCTGGCCTTCCTCGCGCTGCTCCAGGTGACGGCCGCGCTGCTGAACTTCCTGCCGGTGCCGGGCCTGGACGGCTACGGCGTCATCGAGCCGTGGCTGTCGTACAACATCCGGCGGCAGGTGGAACCGTTCGCGCCGTTCGGCCTGCTGTTCGTGTTCGCGCTGCTGTGGCTGCCGGCGGTGAACGGCGTGTTCTTCGACGTGGTCGACTCGCTCCTGAAGTCGCTGGGGATCAGCGACTTCGAGACGTACTGCGGTCAGGAGCTGTACCGCTTCTGGCAGGGCTCGAACGAGTTCTGCTCGGCCGCTCCCTGAGGCGTCAGCCCGTGACGGACTTCTCCTGCTTGCCGCGCTTCACGTAGTACCAGCACATGTTGGACGACAGGCCGGCCAGCAGCACCCAGACGATCCCCAGCCAGCTGCCCCGCGTGAAGGAGACGACGGCCGCGGCCACGGCGAGGACGCAGACGATCAGGGCATAGAGGGCGAGGCGGGGCATGTCGGTCGGCTCCTGTCGGGGGACACTGCGGGCACTGCTGGTGCCGTCCAGTGTCCCCCATGGACTCACCGGCTCACACGTCGGTGACGCGGAGCCCCGCGTGCGCCTTGTACCGGCGGTTCACGGAGATCAGGTTCGCCACCAGCGACTCCACCTGGTGGGCGTTGCGCAGCCGCCCGGCGAAGATGCCCCGCATGCCGGGGATGCGCCCGGCGAGGGCCTGCACGATCTCGACGTCGGCGCGGACCTCGCCGAGCACCATCACGTCGGTGTCGATCTCGTCGATCTCCGGGTCCTGGAGCAGCACGGCCGACAGGTGGTGGAAGGCGGCCGTGACCCGGGAGTCCGGCAGCAGGGCGGCGGCCTGCTCGGCGGCGCTGCCCTCCTCGGGCTTGAGCGCGTAGGCGCCCTTCTTGTCGAAGCCGAGCGGGTTGACGCAGTCGACGACGAGCTTGCCGGCCAGTTCCTCGCGCAGTGACTGAAGCGTCTTGCCGTGGCCGTCCCACGGCACGGCGACGATCACGATGTCGCTGCGGCGCGCGGTCTCGGCGTTGTCGGCGCCCTCGACGCCGTGACCGAGCTCCTCCGCGGCGGCCTGTGCGCGCTCGGCCGCCCGCGAGCCGATGATCACCTTCTGTCCGGCCCGGGCGAGCCGGTAGGCGAGGCCCTTGCCCTGCGGCCCGGTCCCGCCGAGCACCCCGACGACGAGTCCGGAGACGTCGGGCAGGTCCCAGGGGTCCTTGACGGGGGCCTTCTGGGCGTTGTCGGTGGCAGCACTGTCGGTAGAGGTCATGGCCCTGACTCTACGTCCGCCGCCGCCATCGCCTCAGGTCAGCTCCGTCACGGACACCCGCCGGAAGACGAGCAAGGTGCCCGGGCGTTCGACGAGGGTACGGATGACCGGTCCCTCTGCCCAAGCCGGGCTAATCCGTGGTGAATTCCGCGTCACGCGTGACCGGTTCGGGCAGGATGCGGTCGTATGGATGCCGTACGGGTCGCGCTGTTGCGGGAAGTGCTCGTCGGGACGGAGTGGCTGGGCGCCACGCGGCGGTTCGCCGGCGCGCTGCGGGGGTCGGTGGTGTCGCACGGCGGCGGGCTGCTGCTCGTCGGCACGCCGGAGTTCGAGCCGTGGCACCTGGCGGCGCACCTGGTGGACGAGGCGGCGTGGTCGGGCACCCCGGAGCTGGCCCCGACGCTGGTACGGCATGACGCGCGCCCCTCGGACCCGGCGCATCTGGCGGTCGGCCTCGGGCGGCTGGAGGCGGCCCGGCGGGGCGAGACGCTGCTGGTGGTGTCCCCCGAGGGCCCGGCCTCACCCCTCCTTGAACGGGTGTCCGACGCCCGGCGCGCCGGGGCGACGGTGCTGTGCCTCGGCCCCGGTGAGGGCGAGCTGCCGGCGATGGCCCACGAGTGTCTGGCCGTCCCCGACGGCTCGGAGCTCGACCTGGACACGGTGCAGCACCTGGTCAGCGCGGCGGCCGGGGAGAACGCCCTGCCGACACCGCGCGGCCGGCGCCGCTTCCGGGACAGGGTGGCGAGACTGGCGGAACACCTGACGGCCCCGCCGCCGGCGCGCTGGTAGGGGCGGCGGGACCGGCCGTCCCAGGACGGTGCTCCGCGCCGGTGGTGCGGCTGCGCGGGGCGCGCGCAGCCGCCGGGATGCGCCTACTCCTCGTTACGGCCGCCCGCCGGGGCGTCGTGCCACTTGGGGTCGTTCTCCCACTGCAGGTTGCGTGCGCGGGCGGTCTCCATCGCGTGTTCGGCTTCCGTGCGGGAGGCGTACGGGCCGAACCGGTCCTTGTTGGGGCATTCCGGCCCCTCCTCGACCTTTTTGTGTTCCAGGCAGTAGTACCACTCACCCGGTTTGCCGACCGTCCGCTTCTTGAACAGGGCCATGACCAGCTCCTCTCGCCATCGTCATGTTCCCCCATGGCCGCTGGTTAGACTCGCTGGCATGTCTGGCCAGTCGCTGCTCGTACCGGGGGAGCTGTCCCCCACCCGTCCCGTGCCCGGAAACATCCGCCGCCCCGAGTACGTCGGCAAGCCCGCGCCGACGCCGTACACCGGACCGGAGGTGCAGACGCCCGAGACGATCGAGGCGATGCGGCTCGCCGGCCGGATCGCCGCCCGGGCGATGGCGGAGGCCGCGAAGCTGATCGCCCCCGGGGTGACCACCGACGAACTGGACCGGGTGGCGCACGAGTACATGTGCGACCACGGCGCCTACCCCTCGACGCTCGGCTACCGGGGCTTTCCGAAGTCGCTGTGCACCAGCGTCAACGAGGTCATCTGCCACGGCATCCCGGACTCGACCGTCCTGCGCGACGGCGACATCGTCAACCTGGACGTGACGGCGTACATCGGCGGCGTGCACGGCGACAACAACGCCACCTACCTGGTCGGTGACGTCGACGAGGAGTCGCGGCTGCTGGTGGAGCGGACCCGGGAGTCCCTCGACCGGGCGATCAAGGCGGTCAAGCCGGGCCGGCAGATCAACGTCATCGGCCGGGTCATCGAGTCGTACGCCAAGCGCTTCGGCTACGGGGTGGTCCGGGACTTCACCGGCCACGGCATCAACTCGTCGTTCCACTCGGGCCTGATCATCCCGCACTACGACAGCCCGCACGCGACGACGGTCATCCAGCCGGGGATGACGTTCACGATCGAGCCGATGCTGACGCTCGGGACGCACGAGTACGACATGTGGGACGACGGCTGGACGGTCGTGACCAAGGACCGCAAGCGGACGGCCCAGTTCGAGCACACACTGGTGGTGACGGACTCGGGCGCGGAGATCCTCACGCTGCCGTAGACCGGCCGGCGGGGACAGGCGGTACTCCGGATCGGCGGTCCCGGTGTCGATCTCGCGCGCGCCCGGGTCAGCGTTCGAGGCGCACCCGGCCGCCGACCTCGGTCCAGCCGCCCGGCTGGGGTGCGGTGAGGATCTGGGAACCCGCGCCCTGGGTGATGTTGAGGGCCCGGCCGAGCCGGTCGGTGAGCAGCAGGGCCGCCGCCCCGGTCGCCTCGTCCTCGTCGATCCCGTCCCCGCGCCCGGGGAAAGCCCGGGCCCGCACCCGTCCGGCGGGCTCGTCCTGCCACGCCCAGGCGTACACCCACTCCCCCGGCGGCGGCACGGCCAGGCCGTCGACCTCGGCGGCGCTGCCGTACTGCCGCAGGGTGCGCTGCGGCACCCACTCCGCCCGCGCCTCGATCCAGCAGAACTCCCCGTCCTGCCGGGCACCGACCACCCCGGCGGGTGTGACCAGTTCGGGCACGTCGAGCAGCCAGGCCGTCCCGACACACGGGTGCCCGGCGAAGGGCAGGCGCAGGGTGGGCGTGTAGATGTCGATCACCCCGCGCTCGGGGTCGTCGACGAAGACGGTCTCGCTGAACCCGAGCTTCGCGGCGAACGCCTGCCGCTCGCTCCGCCCGGGCAGCACGGAGCCCTCGCGTACGACACCGAGTTCATTGCCGTATCCACCGTCCGGGCCACAGAAGACGCGGAGCACGTCGTAGTCAGTCACGGGGGCATTCAAACATCGCCCGGGCGGCCAGGTCGTCCCAGGCGGCCGAGCAGCACCGGCCGTCGGCCGATCCTCCCGAAGCGCGACTTTTGACCTCCCCTTGACTAGTTCATGGCAGCGATTTTGAGCCACTCAGGTAATCCTTATCTGGCTTAGGTGAGCCTCACCTTCCCCGTAACCTGGAGCTTTCATGCGACCCGCCAGCCCTGTATCCGTCGTGATCGCCGCAGCGGCGGCTCTGACCGCTGTCACCGGCTGTACGGAGAAGAGCAACGCCAAGGACGGCGACCATGTGGTCCACGTGACGGCCACGGACGACAAGTGCGAGGTGTCGAAGAAGGAGTTCCCCGCCGGGCACGTCGAACTGGCCGTCGAGAACAAGGGTTCCAAGGTCACCGAGGTCTACGTGCTCTTCCCCGACGACCGCGTGGTCACCGAGCGGGAGAACATAGGCCCCGGCACCAAGCAGCGGGTCACCGCCGAGGTGAAGGCCGGCGAATACCAGATCGCCTGCAAGCCCGGCATGAAGGGCAAGGGCATCCGCCAGGCCGTCAAGGCCACCGGCGGCAAGGCGGTCAAGCGCGACCCGCGCCTGGACGAGGCCGTGGCGGCCTACCGCGCCTACACGCAGGAGCAGGCCGACGGGACCCTGCCCAAGGCCGAGACCTTCGCCCGGGCCGTCAAGGACGGCGACCTGGACGCCGCGAAGAAGGCCTACGCGCCCTCCCGCATCGGCTGGGAGCGCACCGAGCCGGTCGCCGAGTCCTTCGGCGACATCGACCCCAAGGTCGACGTCCGCGAGGACGGCCTGGAGGCCGGCCAGGACCCGGCGAAGGACTGGACCGGCTGGCACCGCCTGGAGAAGGCCCTCTGGCAGGACAAGAAGATCGGCGACCGGGAGAAGGAGCTCGCCGACCGGCTCATCACCGACCTGAAGGACTGGCAGGAGCGGGTCGGCAAGGCCGACATCACCCCGACCTCGATGGCCAACGGCGCCAAGGAACTCCTCGACGAGGTCGCCACCGGCAAGGTCACCGGCGAGGAGGAGCGCTACTCGCACACCGACCTGGTCGACTTCAAGGCCAACGTCGAGGGCGCGCAGAAGTCCTACGAGCTGCTGAAGCCGGTCGCGCAGGAGAACGACAAGGCCCTCACCACGGAACTGGACAAGCAGTTCGCCACCTTGAACACGCTGCTCGACAAGTACCGCCCGGACACGACGTCGTACGACTTCACCTCCTACGACAAGGTCGGCAAGGCCGACCGCAAGGAGCTCTCGGACGCGGTCAACGCGCTGGCGGAGCCCCTGTCGAAGCTCGCCGCCGCCGTCGCGAAGTAGAGGGGCCGCCCGCCATGACGGACAACGACACCCCCTCCCACTCCCCCTCCCGGCGCGCCCTGCTCGGCTGGGGCGGCGCGGGCCTGGCCCTCGGCGCCGCCGCGGCGGGCGGAGCCGTGGCGATGGCCCGCACCGACGACGAGCCCGCGCCGGACACCGGAACCGCGATCGCCTTCCACGGCCCGCACCAGGCGGGCATCGCCACCCCGGTCCAGGACCGGCTGCACTTCGCGGCGTTCGACGTGACGACCGACGACCGGGCGGAGTTCGTCCAGCTGCTGAAGGACTGGACGGAAGCCGCCCGCCGTATGACGGCCGGGCGCCCGGTGGGCGAGGGCGGCTTCGGCGGCCTCCCCGAAGCGCCCCCGGACGACACCGGCGAGGCCCTGGACCTCAAGCCCTCCCGCCTGACCCTCACGATCGGCTTCGGCCCGAGCCTCTTCGAGAAGTTCGGCCTGGCGGAGCAACGGCCGGCCGCCCTCGTGGACCTGCCGAAGTTCGCGGGCGACAACCTGGACAAGAACCGCAGCGGGGGCGACCTGTGCGTCCAGGCCTGCGCGGACGATCCGCAGGTCGCCGTGCACGCCGTCCGCAACCTGGCCCGCATCGGCTTCGGCAAGGTCGTCATCCGCTGGTCGCAGCTCGGCTTCGGCAAGACGTCGTCGACGACACCCGAGGCGCAGACGCCGCGCAACCTGATGGGCTTCAAGGACGGCACCCGCAACATCGCGGGCACGGAGACGGACCGCCTGAAGAAGTTCGTCTGGGTGGACGACACGGACGACCCGGCCTGGATGCGGGGCGGCTCCTACCTCGTCGCCCGCCGCATCCGCATGCACATCGAGACCTGGGACCGCACCTCGCTCCAGGAGCAGGAGGACATCTTCGGCCGGGACAAGGGCGAGGGCGCCCCGGTCGGCAAGGCGAAGGAGCGCGACGAGCCGTTCCTGAAGGCCATGAAGCCCGACGCGCACGTCCGGCTCGCACACCCCGACGCCAACCACGGGGCGACGATCCTGCGCCGCGGCTACTCCTTCACCGACGGCACGGACGGACTGGGCCGCCTGGACGCGGGCCTGTTCTTCCTGGCCTACCAGCGCGACGTCCGCAAGGGCTTCATCCCGATCCAGCGCAACCTGGCCACGGACGCGCTCAACGAGTACATCCAGCACGTGGGTTCGGCGCTCTTCGCCATCCCGCCGGGCGTCCGTGACAAGGACGACTGGTGGGGCCGGACGCTGTTCTCCAAGGAGGCCTGAGCCTGTTGTTCTCCAACTACCTGATCGGTCTGCGCGAGGGCCTGGAGGCGAGCCTCGTCGTCTGCATCCTCATCGCCTACCTGGTCAAGACGGACCGCAGGGACGCGCTGCGCCCGATCTGGATCGGCATCGGCATCGCGCTCGCCCTCGCGCTCGGCTTCGGCTGCGCCCTCGAATTCGGCTCCCAGGAGCTGACGTTCGAGGCGCAGGAGGCCCTCGGCGGGTCCCTGTCGATCCTCGCGGTCGCTCTGGTGACGTGGATGGTGTTCTGGATGCGGCGCACCGCCCGGCACCTGAAGTCCGAACTGCACGGCAAGCTGGACGCGGCCCTCGCCATGGGTACGGGCGCGCTGGTCGCCACGGCGTTCCTGGCGGTGGGCCGGGAGGGCCTGGAAACGGCCCTGTTCGTCTGGGCGTCGGTCCACGCGGCGAGCGACGGCAGCCCGCGTCCCCTTCTCGGCGTCGCCCTGGGCCTGTTGACGGCGGTCCTCCTGGGCTGGCTGTTCTACCGGGGCGCCCTGCGCATCAATCTCGCCCGGTTCTTCACCTGGACCGGCGGCATGCTGGTCGTCGTCGCGGCGGGTGTACTGGCGTACGGCTTCCACGACTTGCAGGAGGCCCGCTTCCTGCCGGGCGAGAAGAACCTGGCGTTCGACATCAGCGACACCGTCGATCCGTCCAGCTGGTACGGCACCCTCCTGAAGGGCATCTTCAACTTCCAGCCCGACCCGACGGTCCTCCAGGTCACGGTGTGGCTGCTGTACCTGATCCCGACCCTGGCCCTGTTCCTGGCCCCGACGGACTTCGGACGCCGCCGGACGACACCGACACCGGTACGCGACAAGGTCTGACGCCGCTGAGGCGGGGGCGCTGCGCAACTCGGCGCGACGAGGTGCCGCTGCGCCCACCCGTGCCGCCTGGGGGCACCTCCCAGGCCCTTAAGGCACTGGGGGAGGCACGACTGCCCGCAGCTACGGCGGCCACGACGCACCCGCGGTCGCCTACGGCGGCAAGGGGACGTGCCGGGGGGTGTCCGCCCGCAGCGGTTGGCGCGTCAACGCCAGTCAGTCGGTATCCGACCCCATCGCGCCGTTCCGAGGACGGACACCCCCCGGCGCGGCCCCGACCCACGAGCCAGCCGCAGGCGCAGACCCCCCGCCCAACCGCCGGAGGCACCCGGTAGGGTTCGCCTCCGGAAAGGGGAAGGTGAAGGAACCCGATGAGCAGGGATCGCGACCCTCGAACGCTCCGCAGGTCCGCCCGGAGCGCCCTCATAGCAGCCTCGGTGACCGCTTTGTCGTTGACGGCGAGCGGATGCGTCGTGGTGCACGGCGAACGGGAGATCCTCCCGTCCACCACCCGCGCCGAAGCCGCCAAGGCCCTCCAGGAGTTCACGACCGCGTACAACGCGGCCGACGAGGCCTACGACGCCTCCCTGGACGCCGACCACACCACCGGCGCCCTGGCCGACATCGACTCGGCACGCCTGAAGGCCGGCAAGACGAACAACCCGGACGGCAACCCGAACCACACGCCCCTGAAGCTGACGGACGCGAAGTACACGATCCCCAAGAAGGCCGGCTGGCCCCGCTGGTTCCTCGTCGACGCGGCCGGCAACAAGGGCGGCGCCGCCCGCTGGCTGCTCGTGTTCACCCGCAGCAGCCTGGACGACCCCTTCCAGGTCGCGTACCTCACCCTCGTCGCACCGGGCAAGGTCCCGCAGTTCAAGAAGGACGCGAACGGCTGGGCCGAGTCCGTCCCGGTGAACTCGTCCGGCCTGGCCGCCACCCCCCGCGACCTGAGCCAGGACTACACGGCCTACCTCAAGAGCGGCGGGGACACCTTCGCCGACGGCTCCCACACCAGCCAGTGGCGCGCCCTGCGCGCGAAGAACGCCAAGAAGCCGGGCCTGGTCACCCAGTACATCGACGAGCCGCTGACCAACGGCGACTACCAGCCCCTCGCCCTGCGCACGGCGGACGGCGGCGCACTGGTGTTCTTCACGACACGGCACTACGAGAAGCAGACGGCCTACGCGGGCACGACGTTCCCCATCCCCAACAAGGACGTCCTCGCGCTGACGGACGGCGAGGTCAAGCAGTCCCTCCTGATGGAGTTCGTCTCCAACGAGGTGGCCCTGGACCCGCCGAAGGGCAGCGGCAGCCCGAAGGTGACGATCCTCGGCCGGATCCAGGGAATGACCTCGGCGGAGGGCTCGTAAAGGCAAGGCAGGACCAAGCCCGGGTCGGCTCAGTGCCGCAGCGGCCAGGCCGCCCCGGCGTGGTCGGCGTCCTCACCGGCGTACCGGGCGCAGGCCTCGGTGAGCGTCTCCAGCAGGGTCAGCGGATCCGGCAGCGGATGCTCGGGACCGCGCACCCAGTGCACCGTCTGGTCCTCGCCGGGCAGCCGCGCCGGCGGTACGAGGACGTAGGAGCCGCGGCAGTGCCACCGCAGCCCGGGGTGCTCGTCCATCGTCTCGGGGTGGCAGTCCAGTTCGCACGGCCACCACTCGTCCTCGTCCTCGGGCGTCCCGCGCGTGAGGGTGAAGAACAGCATGCGGCCGTCGTCGCTCTCGGCGACGGGCCCG
Organism: Streptomyces africanus; assembly: GCF_002150735.1. Classification (GTDB taxonomy): domain Bacteria; phylum Actinomycetota; class Actinomycetes; order Streptomycetales; family Streptomycetaceae; genus Streptomyces; species Streptomyces africanus. Next base: position 27,288 of record NZ_MUKA01000080.1, on the reverse strand, counting down.
ACCTCGACACCTGCGACGAGCAGCCGCTCCAACGCACTGCGACCGGCATCCAGGGGCACGTCGAGGACGTCGTGCACCATGCCGGTCGCGGTGATGAAGTTGGCCTGCGGCTGATGGCGGGCCCAGCGTTCGATCTGGGCGCGGTCGGTGGTCGACTGCGTCTGCCAGGCGAAGGACACCGGGTGCCGGGCCGGGGTGGGACAGCCGACGCGGTCGCAGGAGCAGCGGTAGCCGGCCGGGTGGGCGGCGGGGGCGAGCGGCAGTCCCGCTCCGGCGGCGGCGAGCAGCAGGGCCTCCCGGCCGCCGTCACCGGCGGTCTCCTTGGGCCGGCGCCCGGCGCGCAGCCACTGGGTGAGTTTGCCCTGTAGGCCGGTCCTGCCGCCGTACTCCGCGCTCATCTATCCCCTCGCCTCGCTGTCGTGCGGAACAGCATGCCTTATGGTCCCATCTTGCCGCGCGCCGGGGGGCCAGTGCCCACATCCGGGGCAGGAGGGCCGAGACGGGTACCGGTGGGGCGAGGCATATGCCCGCAGGGCGAGAGGTACTCCGCACCGTGATCGGGTGTCATTGCCCGCTTTGCCATGACATGGCGCCCTACCGTAGTCGCCATGGTCACAAGGATCGCGCTGACGGGCCTCGCCTCCGCGGTTTCGGTGGTCTCGCTGACCCTCACGGGACCGGCCGGCGCCGCCCCGGTCCTGCCGGCGGGCATCCGTCCGCCCGCGGGGCGCACCCACCCGCTGGAGTGGGGCACCGGCCCGCTGACCGTGGCCGCGCTCCCCCGGATCACCTACGTCGCCCACCGCGGCGGCGCCCGCGAGGTCCCCGAGAACAGCATGACGGGGCTGGCGGCCGCATACGAGCGCGGTACGGCGCACGTGCTGGACTTCGACACGCGGCTGCTGCGGGACGGGACGCCCGTGGTGTTCCATGACGAGACCCTGAACCGCACCACCTACCTCGGCGGCGAGGTGCGCGGACTCGACGCCCGGGAGTGGCAGGGCGTACGGCTGCGCCCGAAGGACGAGCTGCCCGGCAGCTGGCGGTCGGAACGGCCGCCGACGGTCGCCGAGGTGCTGGACCGTTTCGGCGGGCGGATCGTGCTGATGCTGGAGGCGAAGGACCCGCGCAGCCTGAACCGGCTGGCCGGGTTGATCCGGGCCCGTGGCCTGACCCGCTCGGTGTTCGTGAACTCCAACGACCCCGAGGTGGCCCGGCGCGTCCACCGTCTCGGCCTGCTCACGCAGTTGTGGCGCTCGGCGCGGCAACTGCGCACGGACCGTCCGGAGCGCTGGCGGTCGTTCGTGGACCTGCTGGACGTGGACCACCGGGCGCGTGACACGGATCTCGCGCGGGCGGTGCGGTCGGGGATCCGGCGGGTGTGGGCGCACACCGTGGTGACGGACGCGCAGCGGGACCGCGTCCTGGCGCTGGGCTGCGACGGCGTGATCACGGACGCGCCGGGGCGCCTCGCGCGGGCCGATCGGCGCGGCTCTCAGCGCGGCCCTCGGCGCGGCTTTCAGCGCGGCTTCCTGCGCGGCTTTCAGCGCGGCGCGAGGCCGTGAAGGGCGTAGTCGACGAGGGTGTCGGTGTACTCGTAGGAGATCGGGCCCGTGTGCTGGAGCCAGCGCTGGGCGAGCGGGGAGATGAAGAACTCCAGGGCGATGCGCGGGTCGATGTCGGGCCGCACCTGCCCGGCGTCCTGGGCGGCACGCAGCCGGCCGATGTAGAGGTCGAGTGAGGGCTGCATCAGCTTGGCCACGAGCTCGCGGCCGAGCTGCTCGTTCACGACGCCCTCGGCGGCCAGCGCGCGGGACGGCGCCTCGAACCTCGGGTCGCGCATCTGGTCGACGGTGGCGCGCAGGACGCCCTTGACGTCGGCGGCGAGGTCGCCGGTGTCGGGGAAGGCGTACGGCACCGGCCCCGCTTCCCGCAGGGACTGCTCGCCCAGGTCCAGGAACGCCTCCATCAGCACGTCCGCCTTCGACGACCACCAGCGGTAGATCGTCTGCTTCCCGACGCCGGCGCGGGCGGCGATGCCCTCGATGGTGGTCTTCGGGTAGCCGACCTCGACGACGAGCGCGAGAGCGGCTTCGTAGATGGCGCGACGTGACTTCTCACTGCGCCGGGTGGAGTCGGGGGCGGGCTTGCCGGGGGCGGACTGGGCGGACTTCTGTGCGGCCATGGCTCGAATTTATCAGGTTGACAAGACGGAGCGTCTCGCGGACAGTGGAACACCACGTACGAGACGAACCGTCTCGTCGCGGAGGAGAGTCAGGAAAGGAACCCCCACATGACCCGAGGCGGAGCCGGAAACATGCTGGGTGTCGGCGGATCGCGCCAGAAGCTCGGCCGCAAGGCGCTGCGCGGCGGCGGCCGGGGCGGCCGGATCGGCGGCGGCCTCGATCCGCAGGCCCAGAAACGCGAGTTGCTGCGCAAGCTTCAGGAGAAACGGCAGCAGCAGGAAGGACAGGAGGACCGTACGACCGACAAGTCGTCGTGAGCCTCCCCCGCGGGGGGGAGGCGGTCCCCTCGCGCGCGGGATCCTCCCGGGACGTCCGGCGGATGTACTGAAGCGGCCGAGAAACCGCGGCCGACGGACACCCGGGAGGACTCACGATGCGCGTATGGACGAGACGACGACTGCTCACCTCCGCGGCGACGGCCGCCTCGGCGGCGGGTCTCGCCGCGACGACGGCCTTGCCCGCCCGGGCGGCGGCCGGGGCGGCCCGTCCCGGTACCGGCGACATCGCGGACGCGCTGCGGGCACTGCCCGGCCTGCGGCTGATCGAGGAGCGGCAGGACGCCGAACCGGGCTACCGGCACTTCGTCCTCGGCCTGCGCCAGCCGGTCGACCACACGAACCCCGCGGCCGGCACCTTCGAGCAGCGCCTCACCCTGCTGCACACCGCCGCCGACCGGCCCATGGTGCTCACCACCACCGGCTACCACGCCGTCCTCACGCCCTGGCGGAGCGAACCGACGATCCTGCTCGGAGCCAACCAACTCCAGGTGGAACACCGGTACTTCGGCGCCTCGCTCCCTGCCGGGCCCGGCTACGCCCACCTCACGATCCGCCAGGCCGCCGACGACCACCACCACGTCGTCCGCCTCTTCCGCAGGCTCTACCCGGGCGCGTGGATCTCCACCGGCAGCAGCAAGGGCGGCATGGCGAGCGTCTACCACCGCCGCTTCCACCCCCACGACGTGGACGGCACGGTGGTCTACTCGGCGCCGAACAACGTCGACGACCGCGACGACTCCGCCTACCTCCGCTTCCTGGAGACCGTCGGCACCGCCCCCGACCGCGAGGCCGTCAAGGCCGCCCAGCGGCAGATGCTGCTGCGCCGGGCCGAGATGGTCGCCCGCTACGAGGCCTGGGCGACCGCCCAGGGCGACGCCTTCCGCATCATCGGCAGCGCCGACCAGGCGTTCGAAATCGCCGTGCTGCGTGTGCTGTTCATGTTCTGGCAGCGCGCGACGCCGACCGACGTCGCCGCGATCCCCGGCCCGGAGGCGACGACCGACGAGCTGTACGCGTGGCTGGACCAATGGGCGGGGCTGTCCCTGTACGCCGACACGGCGGCGCGGCGGTACGTCCCGTACTGGTACCAGATCGGCACGCAACTGGGGTACGGCGATGTCCCCACCGCCCACGTGGCGGACCTGCTGCGCCACCCCGACGGCATCGCGGCGCGCAACTTCGTCCCCAGGGACATCCCCATGGTCTTCGACCCGGCGGCCATGCCGGACATCGACCGCTGGGTCCGCCGCCGCGGCAGCCGCATGCTGTTCGTCTACGGCACCCAGGACCCCAGCGTGGCCGAGTACTTCCACCCCGGCGGGGCCGACTCACGGGTCCTGTGGGTGCCGGACGGCAACCACAGCGTCGACATCGCCGCCCTCTCCCCCGCCGACCGGGCGTCGGCGCAGGAGGCGTTGTCCCGCTGGGCCGGTCAGGGTGCCGGAGGCCAGGCGTCGCCCCAGTCCGCGTCACGGGCCGCTTTGTAGAGGTCGCCGTGGCGTTTGGTGACGGTGGTGCGGTGCAGGGACGGTTCGGTCTCGCACAGGTCGAGGAGGACCTGGCCCTTGCGGATCTGCGGGCGCCGCACGACACGGGAAGGTGACGGGGTGACGGGGAAGCGGGCGGCGGCGACGTAGCTGAACTTCTCGTCCTCGTAGGGGAGGGAGCCGCCCTTGACCTGGCGGTGCAGGGAGGAACGGCTGACCCGGGCGGAGAAGTGGCACCAGTCCGTGCCCGGCGCGATGGGGCAGGCGGCGCTGTGCGGGCAGGGGGCGGCGACGTGGAAGCCGGCGCCGACCAGCCGGTCGCGGGCCTCGATGACGCGGGCGTAGCCGTCCGGGGTGCCGGGTTCGACGATCACGATGGCCTGGGCGGCGGCCGCGGCGGCGTCGACGAGGGCGGCGCGGTCGGCGGCGGTCAGCTCGTTGAGCACATAGGACACGGTGACGAGATCAGTGCTCTCCAGGGTGAGCGCCGCTCCGATCCGAGAGCGCTGCCACCGTACGTCCCGCAGGGCCGGGCCGGCCGCGGCGATCTCCCGGCCCAGGGCGAGCGCGGGCTCGGCCCAGTCGAGCACGGTGACGGGCCGCTCCCCGCCCCAGGTCGCGCTCACCGCCCAGGCCGCGGCACCCGTACCGCCGCCGACGTCGGTGTGCGATCCCGGCACCCACGCGGGCGCGGCCTCGGCGAACGCCTCCAGCGCCGACCGCACAGCCTCGAAGGTCGCGGGCATCCGGTAAGCCGCGTAGGCGGCCACATCCGCCCGGTCCCGCAGGATCGGCGCGTCGGTCGGGGTGGCCCCGCGGTAACTGGCGATCAGCCGCTCGACCGCCTGCGCGGCCTGCCGGGGCGGCAGCCCGTCGAGCAGACCGGCGAGGGCGGCGCGGAGGGTTTCGGCCGGGGGTGCGGGGGCGTTCACCCGGCGATTCTACGAGGGCCCCGAGCCCGGGGACTCACCCGTCCGGACCGGTTCTCCGGCGAGCCGCCCGGACGGTGAGCACTGACGGGCGTGCCCAGGTGAACCATGCCATAATCCGTGCATATGCCCCCAAAGGGGAAGTCTGGACATGCCGTGAAAGGGCCGCTCACCGCACTGCGGGCAGCCGTCGCCCTGGCACTGGCCGGGACGCTGGTGATGGCGTGCGGCGCCGACGGTGGCGACTCGAAGCCGTTGACCTGGTCGATGTGGGCCGACGGCGGTGAGGAACATCAGGTCTGGCGTGAACTCGCTGACCGTGTGTCCCGCGACGATCCGCAGATCACGATCAAGCTGGAGACCTCGTCCTTCGACGACTACTTCGCCAAACTCGGCACCCGTTTCGACAAGGGCGACGCGCCCTGCATCGTCTCGATGCAGTCACTGCGCACCGCGGGCTACACCCAGGGCATGCTGCCGCTCGACGATCTGATCGCCAAGAACAAGTTCGATGTGACGGATTTCGACAAGTCCATCATGAAGGGGCTGAGTGCCAACGGGAAGCAGTACGCGCTGCCGTACGACTTCGGCCCGGTGATCCTCACATACAACAAGGGCATGTTCCGCAACGCCGGGGTGCCGGAGCCCAAGCCGGGATGGACGCTGGCCGAGTTCGAGTCGGTCGCACACAAGCTGACCGGAGACCGGAAGTACGGGTTCGTGGCGGCGCCTCAGGATCTGTGGATGTTCCCCATGGTGCTGACCAGGACCGGTGCGCAACCCACCGACGCGGCGGGCAAGCTGCGACTGACCACCGCCGCCATGACCAAGGGCGTGCAGTGGTACGCCGACCTGGCGGCCAAGGAGAAGGTCGCTCCCCACCTGCCCAAGTCCGGTGCCGCGTTCTTCGCCGAGCGCATGTTTCTCAGCGGCGACGTCGCCATGAGCGCCAGCGGGCCGTGGGCGCTGCTGAACCTGAAGAACCAGGCCGGCTTCCAGGTGGGCCTGACCACGATTCCCGCCGGCCCGGACGGAAGCAGGACGTACTCGGCCGGTTCCGGATTCGGCATCTCCAAGTCCTGCCCGGACCCGGAGCGGGCGTTCAAGGCGATCACACTGATGACGGCCAAGAAGCAACTGGAGTGGCTCGGCGGGGTGGGACGTGCCTATCCGTCACGTGAGTCGGCCCAGCACGCGTGGTACGAGAGCGCCCATCTCGCCGGCGCCCGAGAGGTCCTCGAAGCCGCCAACGCCATGTCGATTCCGCTGCGCACGACGAAGAACTGGGAGCAGGTCAACCGCCTGCTCAACCAGTACGGGGCCCAGCTCTTCAACGGGACGAGTTCCGCGGAACAGGTCCTGGAGCAGGTGCAGAGACAGGCCGGACGCGGCTGAGGGCCGGTCCCTGCAGTCCGGTCGCTCTCACATCCCCCGCAACGCCCTGGCCACCCGCGACCCCGCCGCCGCCCTCGGCGCGCTGTCCGGGTGGCGACGACGAGGATGGACCGCGTTGGTGAGGAGGATGAGGAACGTCTCCGTCGCCGGGTCGAGGACGAGGGACGTGCCCGTGAAGCCCGTGTGGCCCGCCGCGCCGCGGCCCGCCAGGTCGCCCATGAACCACCGCTGGTCGATGGAGAAGCCCAGGCCGGGCGGGGTGAAGAGGAGTTCGACGAAGTCGGGGCCGAGGATGCGGGCGGGGCCGTAGGAGCCGCCGGCGAGGAGGGTGCGGCAGAACACCGCGAGGTCCCGGCCCGTGGAGAAGAGGCCCGCGTGGCCCGCCACTCCCCCGAGCGCCCAGGCGTTCTCGTCGTGCACCTCACCCCGCAGCATCCCCCGGTCCGCCTTGGCCCACGGCCGCCGCTGGTCCTCCGTCGCCGCCGCCCCGGGGCACGGCCCGAACTCCGTCGCCGTCATGCCCAGCGGCCGGGTGATGCCGTCGCGGAAGAGGACGTCGAGCGTGCGGCCGGTGAGGCGTTCCAGGAGGTGCTGGAGGAGCAGCATGTTCAGGTCGGAGTAGCGGTACGTGCCCGGTGCCCCGACCGGCGCTTCCGCCTGCAGCGCGGCCAGCCGCCCGGCGTCGTCGGCGCAGTCGTACAGGGGGAGGTCGGGTCGCAGCCCGGAGGTGTGGGTGAGCAGCTGCCGTACGGTGATGCCGTGCCGGGCGGCCGCCGTGAAGTCGGGCAGGTACGCCCCCACCCGCGCGTCGATGCCCAGGGTGCCGCGCTCGATCTGCTGCACGGCGGCCACGGCTGTGAACAGTTTGGTCAGGGACGCGAGGTCGAAGGGGGTGTCGACGGTCATCGGGACCCGGTCCTCGGCGGGCAGTTCCACGCCGGTGTCGGTGTCCTCGTCGTAGGCCGAGTACCGCACGGCCCAGCCCGCCGCCTCCTCCACGGCGATCACCGGGCCGCGGCCGACGACCAGGACCGCGCCCGGCGCCCAGGGGCGCCGGCCGGTGGTGAGGACGTGGACCTCCCGGACCAGGTGACGCAGTTCCCCGCGGTCGAGCCCGGCCCGTTCCGGCGTGCCGTGGCGCAGTCGTGGTGCGCTCAGCTCCCTGCTCCCTCCACGCTCGCGCGCCTGCCGTCCGTCTTCCCGTCCGTCTTCCAGGGTCGGCACATTCCCACGAAGCAGGCCAGTGCCACCAGGGCCGCGGCCAGTTGGACGACGGCCATCGGGACGGCCGTGTCCTCCCCGGCGACGCCGACGAGCGGGGAGGCGACCGCGCCGATGAGGAACGACGAAGTGCCGAGCAGGGCGGACGCGGAGCCGGCGGCGTGCTTGGTGCGCATCAGGGCGAGTGCCTGGGTGTTGGGCAGGGTGGTGCCCATCGCGGACATCAGGACGAACAGCGCGACGGCGACGGGCGCGAGAGAGACCTCGCCGAACACGCCCAGGGACATCAGCAGCAGCGCGGTCGCCGCGGTGATGACGATGGTCAGGCCGATCCCCAGGACGCGGTCCAGGCTGACCCGGCCGACCAGGACCTTGCCGTTGATCTGGCCGACGAGGACCAGCCCGACCGAGTTGACGCCGAACAGCAGGCTGAACGTCTGCGGGGAGGCGCCGTAGATCTCCTGGATGACGAACGGGGACGCCGAGATGTAGGCGAACAGTGCGGCGAAGGCGAAGCCGCCGGTGAGGGTGTAGCCGGCGAAGGAGCGGTCGGAGAGCAGGCCGCGCATCGCGTGCAGGGCCTCGCCGACGCCGCCGCTGTGGCGCTGGGCGGGCGGCAGGGTCTCGGGCAGCCTCGTCCAGACCAGGACCCCGATCAGGATGCCGATGGCCGTGAGGACGACGAACACGCCCCGCCAATCGGTCACGCGCAGGACCTGCCCGCCGATGAGCGGCGCGACGATCGGGGCGACCCCGGAGATCAGCATGAGGGTGGAGAAGAAGCGGGCCATGGCCATGCCGTCGTACAGGTCGCGGACGACGGCCCGGGCGATGACGATCGCGGCGGCGCCCGCGAGGCCCTGCGCCAGCCGGAAGGCGACGAGGAGTTCGACGGTGGGCGCGAGCGCGCACAGGACGGTGGCGACGACGAAGACGCCGAGCCCGGCGAGCAGGGGGCGGCGGCGTCCCCAGCGGTCGCTCATGGGCCCGACGACGAGCTGGCCGAGCGCCATGCCGGCCAGGCAGGCGGTGAGGGTGAGCTGGACGGTCGCGGCGGGGGCGTGCAGGGAGCGGGTGACCTCCGGCAGCGACGGGAGGTACATGTCCATCGCCAGCGGAGGTACGGCGGTCAGGCTTCCGAGGAGGAAGGTGACCAGGAGCCCGGTGCGGCGGTGCGCTGTGAGGCCGGGGGGCTCCGCCCCGGCTGCGGCCCCCTGCGCGGTGTTCGGTATGGACGCCCCACCCTCGGGCATGAGTCCCTCCCTTTTCGAGTCGATCGCCACCTATGCTCTCAGCTCGTACGGGCTGCTCGGGTTACGAGGTGAAGGCGGGGCGGGAATGACGGCGGACACGGTGCGGTGGGGCATCCTGGCGACCGGGGGGATCGCGGGCGCGTTCACCGCGGACCTGATCGACCTGCCGGACGCGGAGGTCGTGGCGGTGGCGTCCCGGTCGGAGGCGTCGGCGAAGACGTTCGCGGAGCGGTTCGGGATCCCGCGGGCGTACGGCGACTGGGACGCGCTCGCCCGGGACGAGGACATCGATGTCGTCTACGTCGCCACCCCGCACACGGCGCACCGGACCGCCGCCGGTCTGTGTCTGGCGGCCGGGCGGAACGTGCTGTGCGAGAAGCCGTTCACGCTGAACGTGCGCGAGGCGGCGGAACTCGTCGCGCTGGCGCGGGAGCACGGGCGCTTCCTGATGGAGGCGATGTGGATGTACTGCAATCCGCTGGTGCGGCGGCTGAAGTCGCTGGTCGACGACGGCGCGATCGGCGAAGTGCGCACGGTCCAGGCCGATTTCGGGCTGGCCGGGCCGTTCCCGCCCTCGCACCGGCTGCGGAACCCCGAGCTGGGTGGGGGCGCGCTGCTCGATCTGGGCGTGTATCCGGTGTCGTTCGCGCAGCTGCTGCTCGGGGAGCCGTCGGACATCGCGGCGAGAGCGGTGCTCTCCGATGAGGGCGTCGATCTCCAGACGGGAGCAGTGCTCTCCTGGGAGAGCGGCGCTCTCGGCTCGGTGCACTGCTCCATCGTGGGCGGCACGGCGACCTCCGCCTCGGTCACCGGCTCCCAGGGCCGTATCGACATCCCGCACGGCTTCTTCTTCCCGGACCGCTTCGTACTGCACCGGGACGGCCGCGACCCCGAGGAGTTTACGGCCGACCCGGCGGACGGGCCCCGCAACAGCCTCCGGCACGAGGCCGCCGAGGTGATGCGCGCCCTGCGCGCCGGCGAGACCGAGTCCCCGCTCGTCCCGCTCGACGGCACGCTCGCCGTGATGCGGACGCTCGACGCCATCCGGGACCGTGTCGGCGTCCGCTACCCGGGCGAGACCCCGGACGAGGACCTCACGGCCGAGCTCACGCCGGCTTGAGCCCCGCTCACGCCGGCTTGAGCCCCTGCTCCCCCACCTCCGTCACGAAGGACGCGGCCGTCGCGACCGGCGCCCCCTGCCGGGTCACGTACGGCACGGTCTTGAAGTCGGCCCGCGCCGACTCCCGTCCCAGGGCGACCGTGACGTAGCCGCGCCGCCCGTTGAAGAACTTCAGGTGCGGGTTGGCGGACGTGTAGGTGTCCCAGGTGGCGGGCTTGTCGGCGCCGTCCCGGCCGCTGGAGATCGACGTCGCCACGATCTCGGTGCCGAGCGTCGCGGAGTTCTGGTCGTCGAAGTCGTCCTTGATGTCGAAGGCGTACGCCGCGTGCACGTCGCCGCTGAACACCATCAGGTTCTCCACGCCGGCGGCCTTCGCCCCGTCGAGGACGCGCCGGCGTGAGGCGCTGTAGCCGTCCCAGGCGTCCATCGACACCCGCGACGGAGTGGTGGCGTCCATGTGCCGCCGGGCGAACAGGACCTGCTGCGGAACGAGGTTCCACAGCGCCCGCGAGGAGCGCCAGCCGTCGAGCAGCCACCGTTCCTGCGTCGCCCCGGTCATGGTGCGCGCCGGGTCGTCGGACTCGGGCCCGGGGACGTGCGCCTTGTCGCCGTAGGCCTGGTCGGAGCGGTACTGGCGGGTGTCCAGGACGTCGAACTGGGCGAGCCGGCCCCAGTGCAGCCGGCGGTAGAGCCGCATGTCGGGCCCGGCGGGGCGCTGCGGCTGCCGCAGCGGCTGGTTCTCCCAGTAGGCGCGGTAGGCGGAGGCGCGGCGCAGCAGGAACTCCTTCGGCGGGACGCTGTTCTCGGGGATGTCGTCGGCGTAGTTGTTCTCGGTCTCGTGGTCGTCCCAGGTGACGACGAAGGGGTGCGCGGCGTGCGCGGCGCTCAGGTCGGGGTCGGACTTGTAGAGGGCGTACCGCAGGCGGTAGTCCTCCAGGGTCAGGGTCTCGCGGTTGAAGAGGTCCGGCAGTGTGCGGTCGGTGTAGTTGCGCTGGCCGCCCACCGAGTTGACGGCGTACTCGTAGAGGTAGTCGCCGAGGTGGAGGACGAGGTCGACGTCGTCGGCGGCGAGGTGGGCATAGGGCGTGTAGTAGCCGTCGTGGTAGGCCTGGCAGGAGACGGCGGCGAGGGTGAGTTCCGGGACGCGGCTGCCGGGGTCCGGGGCGGTGCGGGTGCGGCCGGTCGGGCTGGCCCAACGGCCGGTGCGGAAGCGGTAGTAGTAGACGCGTCCGGCGTCCAGGTGGCTCACCTCGACGTGGACGGTGTGGTGGAACTCGGGGTGCGCGGTGGCGGTGCCGCGCCGGGCGATGCTGCGGAACCGCTCGTCGTGGGCGAGCTCCCAGTGGACGGTGACGCGTTCGTCGGGCAGTCCGCTGTCGGCCTGGAACGGGGCGGGTGCGAGGCGGGTCCACAGGATGACGGAATCCGGCAGCGGGTCGCCGGAGGCGACGCCCAGCGTGAACGGGTTGTCGGTGATCCGCGCGGCGTCGAGTTCGGCGGCGGCCGCGACTCCCGGGGACGGCAGGTTGGTCGCGAAGGCCAGCGCGGCGGCGGCGCCGGTGGCGGTGAGGAAGCGGCGGCGGCCGATGTGCCGGGCTGCCGCGCGGAGTTCGGGGGCGTGCTGGGACGGGTGTGCTGCGGGTGTCATCCGGTCCTCCCCTGACGAATGGCTGCAGGAGGCATTGGAGTGGCCGGGGACGTCACCTGGTTGACACGTACACAGCACTCGCATGACGAACGGATGAGTTCCGCATGGTGGGCCTCCCGTACGCTGCGGGCCCATGAATGCCAAGGAGAATGCGATCGCGGTGGTGACCGGGGCGGGATCCGGCATCGGCCGTGCGGTCGCCGTGGAACTGCTCCGTGCCGGCTGGTCGGTGGCGCTGGCGGGGCGGCGGGCGGAGACTCTGGAGGAGACGGCGGCCCTGGTGCCCGAGGGTGCCACTCTCGCCGTGCGGACGGACGTCTCGCGGCCCGAGGACGTGACCGCCCTGTTCGCCGCCACCGTCGAGCACTTCGGGCGGGTCGACCTGCTGTTCAACAACGCGGGCACGTTCGGGCCCGGCGGCGTGCCGGTCGAGGAGCTGCCCTACGAGGCGTGGCGGCACGTGGTGGACACCAACCTCAACGGGGCGTTCCTGTGCGCGCAGGCGGCGTACCGGCAGATGAAGGAGCAGGAGCCGCAGGGCGGGCGGATCATCAACAACGGTTCGATCTCCGCGCACGCGCCCCGCCCGCACTCGGTGGCCTACACCGCGACCAAGCACGCGCTGACCGGTCTGACCAAGTCGCTGTCACTGGACGGGCGGCCGTACCGGATCGCCGTCGGGCAGATCGACATCGGCAACGCGGCGACCGACATGACGGCCCGTATGCAGACGGGAGCCCTGCAGGCGAACGGCGAGGTCGCCCCGGAACCGGTCATGGACGTCGCCGACGTGGCCCGCACGGTCCGGCACATGGCGGAGCTGCCGCTGGAGGCGAACGTGCAGTTCGCGACCGTACTGGCCACGGCGATGCCGTACGTCGGGCGCGGCTGACCCGGGTACGTGCATTCGTCAACTCGTCAACCTGCACAAACGGAATGTGAACGTCCGCCCTATTGCGGCCAGTCGTGCGCTTATGCTCAAATCTCCTACACGAAAGCTTCACAGTTGGAGCAGACAGCTTCCGTCGGCCACATCCAGGGGGGGTGGGCGGCAGTCGTTCCATGGCACCGGGTGGGGGTGGACCCCGCGTGGGACCGCGGGGTACGCACCGGTACGAGTGGAACGACTGCCGCCCGACGTCAAGGGCGGGGTGCCGTAGGGCCGTTGGGCGTCATTCGCGGTGCCGTCCCTTCGCGGGCCTGGGCGCCACGCGCCGGCGCAGCGCCCAGGCCCCGCCCGCCAGGAGCGCGACCGCGGTACCGGCGCCTTCCACGAGCCGCCCCGCCGAGGGTCCGGGCGCGACCGTACCAGCGGCGGCGGTGCCTCGCCCGGGCGGCGGCTCCGGCCCCTGTCCCGCGCTCACCGGCTCGACCAGCGTGCCCACCGCCCGTGCCGACGCACCGTGCGCGAAACCCCAGTCGAGCAGGGCGGCGGCCTCCTCGTAGACGGCGTCGGCGCTGTCGGCGGGGTGCATGACGGTGACGAGCAGGGTGCGCCCGGCCCGCGTGGCGGCGCCGGTGAAGGTGTTGCCGGCCTGGGTCGTGTAGCCGTTCTTCACACCGATCAGCCCCGGATAGGCCCGCAGGCCCCATGCCCCGCCCAGCAGCCGGTCGGTGTTCTGGATCTGGAACGTCTTCCCGCCCCCGGCCGGGAAGTCGGCCGTTCTCGTACGGCAGTACGCGCGGAAGCCGGGGTCGCGCAGTCCGTGCCGGGCGAAGAGCGTCAGGTCGTACGCCGAGGACAACTGCCCCGGGTGGTCGAAGCCGTCCGGGCTGACCACGTGCGTGTCGAGGGCCTGGAGTTCCCGCGCCTTGGCCCGCATCTCGGCGACGGTCCCCGCCACACCGCCGTTCATATGGGCGAGGACGTGCACGGCATCGTTCCCCGAGCGCAGGAAGACGCCCTGCCAGAGCTGGCGGACGGTGTACGTGCTCCCGGCCCGGATGCCGACGAGGCTGGAGCCCGCCGGGATGCCGGCCAGGTCGGCGGCGGTGACGGTGTGCCGGCTGCCGGGCGGGAACCGGTCGAGCAGCGTGTCGGCGAACAGCATCTTCAGCGTGGAGGCGGGCGGCAGCCGCCGGTGTGCCCGGTAGGCGGCCAGCACCTCGCCGCTGTCCTGGTCGGCGACCAGCCAGGACCGTGCGGTGAGCCTCCCGGGCGGTGCGGCGGTGCTGCCCGCCTGCACCGCGTCGCTGCCGAGGCGGTCGCCGCCGAGCACGGGCCCGGAGGCCCGGGCAGGTGCGGCGGCGGCCACCGGGGCGGCCGCGGCCAGGGCGAGCACGGAACGTCTGGTCAGCCGGGCGGAGTCACACATCCCGCGACGTTACGAAGCGGAACCGCCCCGGCGAGCACGGAACGTTCAAAGACTCGCCCAAGGTCCCGCAATGATCAGGGCTGCTCGGCTTGAGCCCGGACACCGCCCAGCCCGGCGCCGGTCGGTCACCGCCCGAGCAGCCGGCCGGTCACCGCCCCAGCAGCCGGTCGACCTCGGCCAGCTGCGCGCCGGTCAGTGCCCCCTTCTCCAGCGCTCCCGCGTTCTCCTCCGCCTGGGCGACCGAACGGAAGCCCGGGATGGGAATGGTGCGCGGGCTGCGCGCCCACAGCCAGGCCAGGGCGCCCTGGCCGAGCGTGCGGCCCTCGCTGGTGAGGACGTCCCTGAGGGCGTCGATGCGGGCGAGCCACTCCGGGTCGGCGCCGGATCCGTCACCGAAACCCTGGAGCCAGGCCGGGGGCCTGCTGCGGATGTCACCGGCCTCCAGCGGCTGCCGGGCCCGGCGTTTGCCGGTGAGGAGCCCCATGGCGAGCGGACTGCGGTTGATGCTCGCCAGGCCCGCCTCCTCGCACAGCCGGATCATCGCGGGCGCGTCCTGGAGGACGTTGAGCGTGTGCTGGACGGCGGCGCAGTGCGGTCCCTCGGCGAACACGGCGGCGCGTGCCGGGTCGTCGGTGCTCCAGGCGTAGGCCCGTATCAGCCCCTCGCGGACCAGTTCCTCGCACGCGTCCCGGAGCAGGGCGGCCTGCTCGGTGTCCGCGTCGGAGAGATGGAACTGGTAGAGATCGACGTAGTCGGTGCCGAGCCGGTCCAGGGACGCGGTCAGGGCGCGGCGCAGGTAGGCCGGGGAGGCGTCGCCGCCGGTGCGGGTCCGGGTGTCCTCGTCGAACACGTTGCCCCACTTGGTGGCGACGACCGTCTCGGCCCGGCGCTTGCCGAGGGCCCGGCCCAGCACGCGTTCGCTGTGTCCGGCGCCGTAGGTGTCGGCGGTGTCGAAGAAGGTGACACCCAGGTCGAGGGCGCGCCGCACCGCCCGTACCGACTCCTCGTCGTCGACCTTGCCCCAGCCGAGCGGCTGCCCGTCCGTGTCCTGCCATTCGCCGCCGATCGCCCAGCAGCCGAAGCCGAGGGCGCTCACTTCGATGCCGCTGCGTCCGAGCGACCGTGTGGTTTCCATGACCGGGAGGCTAGGAGTTGGAGCGCACGCGAACACAAGCCCCCGGCGGGAGGGGATTTTTTCAGGCCTGGCCGGTCTCGAAGCGGGAGATCCTGCCGTCGTCGTCCACGGTGAAGCTCCACCGTGTGCGCATCTCGCCCCACGTGTCGTTGCTGTAGCGGGCGATGAGGGCGCGACCGCCGTTGGACTCGTTGTCGACCTCCAGGTGGCCGTGGGAGGAGAAGATCTCCCGGTCGATCCAGTCGGCGAGGTCGCGGTCGGAGCCGTCGTCCGCCATGGTCGCGCCCGGCGCGAGAAGCGCCATGAAGGCCTCGCGGTCGTGGTTGTTCACGGCGGTCACGAAGGCGCGGACGGCCGGGTCGCTGAGACGCGTGGTCTGAATCGTCATGCCAGTCAGCCTCGTACCGGCCACCGGACCACGCCACCGGTGCCACCCGAACGGCGTCCCGGGCGGGTCCGGCGGGTGTCTGGGGGTGTCAGGGGGTGTCAGGGGTGCGACGGTGGAAACGCGACGGGGAGTGTTCTGTATCTGCTGTCTGCTCCGGGAGACGACGTGAGGCGTTACGACCGACGTGATCTGGGCCTGCTGCTGCTCCGGCTGGGGACGGGCGGTGTGCTGGCCGCGCACGGCACGCAGAAGCTGTTCGGCTGGTTCGGCGGGCACGGCATCGAGGGGACCGGCCAGTTCATGGAGTCCGTCGGCTACGTCCCCGGCAAGGCGAGCGCGACGGCCGCGGGCCTCGCCGAGACCGGCGGCGGCACCCTCCTCGCCCTGGGCCTGGCCACACCGGCGGCCGGTGCCGCGGCGGCCGGTGCGATGGCGGGCGCGGCGGCGGTGCACGCGCCGAACGGCTTCTTCAACCAGGGCGGCGGCTACGAGTACGCGGCGTCCCTGGGCCTGACGGCCGCCGGCCTCGCCGTCACCGGCCCGGGCCGGCTCTCCCTGGACCACGCGCTCGGACACGCCGTGAACCGGGGCTGGATGATCCCGGCGGCGTTCGCGGCGACGGCGGCGGGGACGGCGCTGGTCGTGGGGGCGCGCAATCGGCGGCTGCGGAAGGCGAAGGAGGGCGAGCAGGAGTCGCTGTTCGAAGAGGAGTACATGGAGTAGCAGCGGCAGGGGGCACTGTCAGACCCTCATGGCAGGCTGCCGCCATGAGTGACCAGACGCCGCCGCCCGTGCCCGACCTGTGGGCCACCATCGACACCCTGTCCGAGTGGCTCGACACCCACCGCCCGGTCGAGGGCCGCGAGGGCGTGCTGTTGCGCATCCTGAAATTGTCCGAGGAGGTCGGCGAGGTCTCGGAGGCGGTGATCGGGGCGACGGGGCAGAACCCGCGCAAGGGTGTGACGCACACGTGGGACGACGTGCAGGCGGAGCTGTGCGATGTCGTCATCACCGCGCTGGTGGCGCTGCGGACGCTGACGCCGGAGGCACGGGAGGTGTTCGGACGGCATCTGGAGCGGGTGCGGGAGCGGTCACTGGCCTCGGCAGCGGGGTGATCCGAACTCCCCCGGGACATCATCACAGCGCGTCCACCGCGCTCACCTTCCACCCCTCACCCGTGCGGTCCATGGTCATCCGCACCCGGTTCTGGTCCACGCGGGACCCCGACACCTGGGTGCTCTGGGTGACCTGGTTGACGAAGAGCAGGACCACGACCTTGTCGGGGGAGGCCGAGACGACGGACGCGGCCGGGGTGCCGCCGGAGCCGGGGGCGGCGACCGTGGCCTTCACCACGCCGTGGTACTTCTCGGCCGTCGGGGCGACCACGGTCTTCGTGGTCTTGCCGTACTCGTCGCGGAAGTCGCCGGTCAGGTGGGCGCGGGCCCTGGCGAAGTCCTTGTCCAGGTGGCGGTAGTCGTACGACAGGACGACCGGGGCCGCCTCTCGCGCGGCCGCGAGCGCCTCGGTCCGGGCGCTCTCCGTCAGGCGGTCGTCGCGGTACTGCCACCCCAGGGCGGCGAGCGCGACCAGGCCGACGACGAGCAGCGCGGCCAGGACCAGGGTGAGCAGCCTCCGGCGGCCGCCGGGGCCGGGCTCGCTCCGCTCTGCCGGCCCCTCCTCGTCGAACGACTCCGGCGACGGCTCCGGCGGGTCGTCCCAGCCGTCCTTCGGGGCCTCGACGAGGACGGTGCGTCCGGCGGACGGCCGCTCGGCCCGGCGCGGGGACCCCTCGCCGCCGGCCGTCGCCGCGCCCGCTGCGCCATGGCCGCGCTCCGCTCGCTTCGCCGCCGCGCGGGCGGCCGCCGTCATGGTGCGGCGGGTGCCGGGGGCGCGGCCGGTGGTCGTCTTCGGCATGGTGGTACTCCTCGTGCTCCTCGTCGGTGCTTGCCGGTGCTTGTCGGTCGGCGGATCGGGCCGTACGTCAGCCGACGAACTCGACGTCGGACGTCAGCCAGCGGCCGTCCTTGTGCACGAGGTCGAGCTGGAGCCGGTACGTGCGCGCCTCCCCCTCGGGCACGGCGGTGTTGGTCACCTTGCTGTCGGCGACCACCAGCACACGGGCCGAATCCGGGTCGGAGCGGACGATGCCCGCCTCCAGCACCTGGCCTTCCGACACGGACTTGTTCCGGGCCACCAGCTTCGTCAACTGGTCCGTCTGCGCGGTGAACTGCTTCTTGAAGTCGCCGGTCGCGCCGGCCAGTACGTTCGTGCTGTCGCGCTCGTAGTGCCGGTAGTCGAGGGAGGTGAAGTTCAGCGCCGACTGGCGGGCGGCGGCCAGGATGCCCTGGCGTCGCTGGTCCGCCTCGCGCTGTTCGTGGAGGCAGAAGGCCATCCAGAGTGACAGTGCCGTGGTGAGGACGGTCGCCGCCACGAGTCCCGCCGTCATCACTCCGGGGCGCACCGGCCTCATGCCACGGGGCCAACGAGCAGCCATTGCCACGACTCCTTTCCGAACACGGCCTGCTGGCCGCCCGTCGAGCCGATCTCGACGTCGTTTCCGTCCGGGCCGGTGGTGGTGCCGGTCTCCGGGTCGTACGGGGTCACATACGCCGCCTGGTTCGCTCCGCCGCCCGCGGTCGACGCACCCGGGGCGTTCTGCGCGCCCCGTACCGACGACTGGCTGCCGCGCGGGAGCGTGCAGCGGGCGCCGGTGTTCGCCTCGCGTGTGCTGGTGTCCGCGGGGTCGCGGCGGGCCGTGCCGTACCCCTGGGTGCAGGCCGGCGGGTCGTCGGCGTTCAGCACCAGGCCGAAGTGGGTGGTGCCGTCGCCCGGGACGACCGTGTAGCTGCCCGCGACCATCAGCGGGAAGGTGACCAGGGCCTGCTCGACGCCGGGGAGTCGGGCCAGCGTGACCTGGCCGCCGCTGATCAGGTTGGCCAGCAGGACCGACAGCTGCGGCCCGGTCGACTTCAGCAGCGAGTTCAGCTCCTGGGCCGCCGGCCGCGCGTTGCCGATCAGCTTGCGCAGGTCCCCGTCGCTTGCCTTCAACTGGGCCGAGAGCGTCGCCAGATCGCGTGCGAACGACTTGATCGACGAGCCCTGGTCGGCCTGCGTCTTGAGGACCTTGCGTGAGTCCTCGATCAGGGCGGTCGTCTCCGGCAGCGCCTCGGACGCCGACTCGACCAGGGTGTTGCCCGAGTCCACCAGGCGGCTCAGGTCCGGGCCGGTACCGGCGAACGCCTGACCCAACTCGTCGACCGTGACCCCCAGGTCGTCCTTGCCGACCGAGTTCACCAGGCGGTCCAGGCTGAGGACCATGTCCGTCGTCGACAGCGGCACCCGCGTGCTCTCGCGCGGGATCGTGCTGCCGTTCAGCAGGTACGGGCCGCGGGAGGTGCGGGGCTGGAGGTCGACGTACTGCTCACCCACCGCCGAACGGTTCGCCACCACCGCCAGCGTGTCCGCCGGAATGCGCGGCGCCCCGTCCTCGATGTCGAGCGCGACCGAGACGCCGTCCTGGCCGGCCAGGCGCAGTGCGCCGACCTTGCCCACCGGCACCCCCCGGTAGGTGACCTCGGCGCCCGGGAAGACGCCCCCGGAGTCGGCGAAGTCGGCCCGCACGGTGTAGCCGCGGTCCAGGACCTCGTCCACCAGGCCCGTGTATTCGGCGCCGACGTACGACACTCCTACGGCGGTGAGGGTGGCGAAGGCGATCAGTTGCGTCTTGACCGTACGGGTGATCACGGCTGGACCCCCTTCAGCATCAGCTCGGCGAGGTCGAGGTCGATCCCCTCGGGCCAGTCGCCCCCGGTGCGGTGGCCGCCGGCGCCGTAGCGGGCGGTGCACACCGGCGGGCACAGCGGGTCGTCATCGCCCGAGGGTGCCGACGGACGCGACGGCACGCTCGGACCGCTCGGCAGCGCGGTGGGCTTCGGCACGTCCGGCAGATCCGGTGCGTCCGGGAGATCCGGTACGTCCGGCAGGTCCGGGGCCTCGGGAAGCTCCGGTATGTGAGTGTTCCCGCCGCTCCCGCCGCCCGGCTCGTCCGTCAGGTTGCCGTAGATCCCGGGCAGGTCGAGGTCCGCCGTGATGTGCAGATTGACGTAGTCGCCCTTGATGGCGTCCACCACGTTGCGCGGGAACGGGTATGTCGTCAGCAGCTCCAGGGAGTTGGGCAGGTCGCTGCCCGCCTTGTTGAGCTGCCGCAGGATCGGCCGCAGCCGCTTGAGGTTGGCGACCGTGTCGTCGTGGGAGGCGTTGACCACCTTGGTGCCGGTCCTGCCCAGCTTGGACAGGGCGGTGAGCATCCTCGTCAGGTCGCGGCGCTGGTCGGCCAGGACCTTCAGGGCGGGCGGCATCGCGTCGACGGCGTCGGCGATCGTCGTCTTCTCCTTGCCCAGCCGTTTGGCCAGCCGGTCCACGGCCTTCAGCGCGCGGACGATGTCCCGGCGCTGGTCGTCCAGGCCGCCGATGAAGGTGTCGAGCTCCTTGAGCAGGGACCTGACCCGGTTCTCCCGGCCCTCCAGGGCCTTGTTCAGCTCCGTGGTGATCGTCTTGAGCTGGGCGACGCCGCCGCCGTTGAGGAGGGCGGACAGCGCGGACAGCACCTCCTCGACCTCCGGGTTGCGGCCGCTGCGGGACAGGGGGATCACATCACCGTCGCGGAGCCGGCCGACCGGCGTGCTGTCCGGCGGCCCGGCCAGCGCCACGTACTTCTCGCCGAGCATGCTGGTCTGCCGCAGCCCGGCGACGGCGTTGGCGGGCAGCTTCACCGAGTCGGCGACCCGCAGGCGGACCCTCGCGTGCCAGCCCGCCAGCTCCACCTTCTCCACCGCGCCGACGGTGACGTTGTCGACCTTGACGGCCGACTGCGGCACCAGGTCGAGGACGTCGCGGAACTCGACGGTGACGTGGTAGGCGTGGCCGTCGGCGGCGGCTCCGCCGGGGAGCGGGACGTCGTACCAGCCGTTGAACTCGCAGCCGGACAGCAGCAGCGTCCCGACGGCCGTCCACGCGACGGCCCCGCCCTTGCGCAGTGGCCTCATGCGCGCGCCCCCAGGATTCCGCCGAGGGTGCGGTCGACCGTGCCGGTGGCCGCGGTGCCCTCGGGCACTTCGGGCACTTCGGGCAGGGAGTCGAAGAGGTCCCTCAGGTCCTTGCAGTCGGTCTTCTCCCCTGTCGTCTTCAGGATCGAGCACAGCAGGGAGGCCGGATCCTGCGGGTGGTCGGGGTTGTTGCGGGTGTCGAGGGTGCCGGCGGCGGGGTTGTAGGCGTTGTTCAGGTTCGACATGCCCGTCGGCGCGACCTCCAGCAGCTCCTCCAGCGCCGCCCGTTGGGTGACGAGCACCTTGGTCACCTTGCTCAGGCCCTCCACGTTCGAGGTCAGGGACTTCTTGTTCTTCTTCACGAAGGCGGACACGTCACCGAGGGCCGTGCCGAGGTTCTTGAGCGCCGCCGCCAGGTCCTTGCGCTCGCCCGCGAGTTGCCCGGCGACCTTGGCGAGGCTGCTGTTGAACGACCGCACGCTCTTGTCGTCGGCCGCCAGCGCCGCCGTGAACACCTGGAGGTTGCGGACCGTGCCGAACAGGTCCGTGCGGCCGTCGGAGAGAGTCGTGACCGCCTCCGAGAGGTCCGCGACCGTCCGGTGGAGGTTCTTCCCCTGGCCGTCGAGATTGTCGGCGCTGACGCCGAGCAGCCGTGACAGGGCGCCGTCCTTGTTGGCGCCCTCGGGGCCGAGCGCCTCGGCCGTGGTGTGCAGGCTGTCGAAGACGCGGTCCAGTTCGACCGGTACGGCCGTACGCGACTCGGGGATCTCGTCCCCGTCCCGCAGCACCGGACCGCTCCGGTACACCGGCAGCAGCTGCACGTAACGGTCGCTGACCACCGAGGAGTTGATGATCGCCGCTTGCGCGTCCGCCGGGACCTTGCGGTCGGCGTCGTACTCCAGCTCCACCCGCACCCGGCCGCCCTCCGGCGTGATCTTCCTGACCTGGCCGATCCGCACGCCCAGCACGCGGACGTCCGAGCCGGGGTAGATGCCGACGGTGCGGGGGAAGTACGCCGTGACGCGGGCCAGCTCGGTCCGCGGCCACAGGACGTAGGTGAGCGCGGCGATCAGGGCCAGGGCGGTCAGCAGGGCCGCGCACTTCTTCCAGCGGTCGCTCATCGCGCGCCTCCCGTCCGCGTCCGCGGCACCACCGGGGCGGCGACCAGGTTCTGGACGTAGGAGTCGAACCAGCGGCCGTTGCCGAGGGTGTTGGTGAAGACCCGCACGTAGGGGGCCAGGAGCTTGATGCTCCGCTCCAGGCCGGCTTGGTTCCGTTCGAGCATCTTCACCACGGTGTTGAGGCCCTTGAGCGCGGGCCCTATCTCCTTCTCGTTGTCCTGGACCAGGCCGGAGAGCTGGATGCCGAGCGCGGCGGAGGTCTTCAGCAGCTTGTGGATCGCCGCCCGCCGCTTGCTGATCTCCTTGAACAGCTTGTCGCCGTCCTCGACCAGGGCGGTGAAGTCGCCCGACCGGTCGGCGAGTACGCCCGTCACGCCGTTCGCGTGGTCGAGGAGCTCCCCGAGGGCCTTGTCGCGCGAGGCCACCGTCCGGGAGATCTTCGACAGGCCCTTGAGGGAGGCCCGTACCTCTTGCGGTGAGTCCTCGAAGGTGGTGGAGATGGTGTCCAGCGCCTTCGCCAGCCGGTCGGTGTCGACCTTCTCCGTCGTGGTGGTGAGATCGCTGAACGCCTGCACGACGTCGTACGCGGGGACGGTCCGCTTCAGCGGGATCTCGCTGCCGGGCTCCAACTGGCCTCGCCCCTTGGGGTGCAGGGCGAGGTACTTCGCGCCGAGGATCGTCTTGACCCGGATCGACGCGCCGGTCTCGGTGCCGAACCCGGACCGGTCCTTGATCTTGAAGGTGACCTTGACGTGGTCGCCGTCCAGGTCGACCCCCTCGACCTTGCCGACCTTGACCCCGGCGATCCGCACCTCGTCGCCCGGCTTGAGGCCGCCCGCCTCCGCGAAGGCGGCGCTGTACGTCTCGCCGTCGCCGATCACCGGCAGGCGGTCGGCGTTGAACGCGGCCACGGTCAGCAGCGCGAGGACGGTGAGGCCCACCGCGCCGATGACGATGGGGTTCCGCTCGCGGAAGGGGCCCAGGTGCGGACGGCGCAGCCGTATCCTCGGCAGCTTCGGCGGCTCGACACGGACCTTGATCAGCGGCTGCGGGCGCGGCTTGCGGCGCGGCAGGAGCCGTACCTCCGGCAGTCGCACGCGAGGCAGCTTCGGTGGTTCCACCCGCACCTTGACCAGCGGCTCCGGGCGGCGCGTGCGGCTCATGCCCCGCACCTCGCCCTCGCCACGTGCATCTCGGGCGTGAGCACCTGCTTCGTCTTCGGCAGCACGATCCGGCCGTCGAAGTCGCACAGGTAGAAGTTGAACCACGAGCCGTAGGACGCCGTCCCCGTCAGCTCGCCCAGCTTGTTCGGCAGCCTCTTCAGCACGCCCTCCACGGTCTTCTCGTTGTCGTTCAGCGTCCCGGTGAGGTCGGTCAGCTCCCCGATGTCGTCCTTGAGCGGCGGGCGCGCGTCCTTCAGCAGGCCCGAGGTGGCCTCCGTCAGATCGCCGATGCTCACCAGGGACTGCCCGATCGGCTTGCGGTCGGCGGACAGGCCCGAGATGACCCGGCGCAGCTGCTTGAGCAGTCCGGAGAAGCGGGCGCCGCGCTTGTCGAGCGTCTTCAGCACGGTGTTGAGGTTGTCGATCACCGAGCCGATCAGCTTGTCGCGGCCTGCCAGTGTCGTGGTGAGCGACGCCGTGTGCGTCAGCAGGCTGTTGACGGTGCCGCCCTCGCCCTGGAGGGTCTTGATGATCTCGGTGGCGAGCTGGTTGACGTCCTTCGGGCTGAGCGCGGCGAACAGCGGCTTGAAGCCGTTCAGCAGCGCGTTCAGGTCGAGCGCGGGCTGGGTGCGCGCGAGGGGGATCGTGCCGCCGGGGCGCAGCCGGGTGCCGTCGCCGGCGCCCTCGGTCAGCGCGACGTAGCGCTGCCCGACCAGGTTGCGGTAGCGGATGACGGCGCCCGTGCTGGTGAGCAGCGGCCGGTCCTGGCTGACCGTGAAGGTGACCTCGGCCAGCGTCCGGTCCTTGATCCGGATGCCCTCGACCTCGCCGACCCGCACTCCGGCCACCCGGATGTCGTCGCCCTCCTCCAGCCCGGTGACGTCGCTGAAGACCGCGCGGTACTCGCGCTCGGGGGTGAAGGAGATGTTCACGATGGTGGCGGCGAGCAGGGCCGTGGCCAGCACCGTCACGAGCGCGAAGAGACTGAACTTGATCAGCGGGGCGGCGGTCTGCCGGGCTCCTGTGGTGCTCATGCGACGCTCACCGCCGTCCCGCGCGCCATCGGCCCGAACAGCAGCGTCGCGACTGGCGGCACCTCGTCCGCGGGCACGCCCAGCACCGGCGCCATGAGCGAGCCGACGGCCCGCTGCTCGGCCCGGGTGGCGGAGACGCCGAGCGGGCCGCCCGAGGCCGTACCCGGCTTCTTGGAACCGTCGTCGAGGTGGGCGCCGGGCGCCGGCACCGGAGGGTGCGGCAGGTCACGGCAGTTGGGGCCGGACCGCTCGCCGTAGCGCGGTTCCTCACCCGGTTCGTAGGCACCCTGCGCCCGTACGACCTCCAGCGTGATGTGCATCTTTCCGCCCCGGAAGGCCTCCTCGGACGCCTTCTCCTGCCGGACCAGACCGGCCAGCAGGCAGGGGTACTGCGGGGAGTAGCGGGCGAACAGCTCCAGCGTGGGGCGGGAGACCTGGCCGAGGGTGATCAGCCGGTCGCCGTTGGCGTCGAGGAAGTCCTCGCCGGTGCCCGCGACGGTCGCCGTGGTCTTCAGCGCAGCCGCCAGCCGGTCCTTCTGCTCGACGATCGTGCGGCTGGTGGTGACGGTGTTGCGCAGGATCTCCATCAGGTCGGGCGCGGCGTCGCCGTAGACCTCGGCGACGTCGGCGAAGCGTGCGATGTCCTCTTTCAGGGACGGCAGGTGCGGATTGAGGCGGCGCAGGTAGGCCTCCACTCGCGTGAGGTTGTCGCCGATCCGGTCGCCGCGTCCCTCCAGGGCGGTGGCGAACGCGGAGAGCGTGGCGTTGAGCTTGCCGGGCTGCACGGTCCGCAGCAGCGGCAGCAGGTCGTTCATCAGCTGCTGGACCTCGATGCCGACGCGGGTGCGGTCCTGGGTGATGACGTCCCCGGCGCGAATGGGGCGGCTCGATGAGCCGCGCGGCGTGACCAGGTCGACGTACTTCTCGCCGAACAGCGTCTTGGGCAGCAGACGCGCGTGCACGTCGGATGGGATCCGGGCGACGTGCTCCGGATTCAGCGCGATGTCGAGCGTCGCCTTCGTCCCGTCGGCCCGCACCTCGCGCACCTCGCCGACCAGCAGCCCGCGCAGCTTGACGTCGGCCCGCGGATCGAGCTGGTTGCCGAGGCTGTCGGCCTCCAGCGTGATCCGCACGACCGGCGTGAACGCCTGCCGGTAGACGGCGACGGACAGGGACAGCAGCAACGCGAGCACGGCGATGAAGACGACGCCGTACAACCGCAGTCTCAGCACCCTCATACGGCGGCTCACCCCGCGATCCGTACGGTCGTGCTGGCGCCCCAGATCGCCAGCGACAGGAAGAAGTCCAGGACGTTGATCGCCACGATCGAGGTCCGCACCGCACGGCCCACCGCGACGCCGACGCCCGCCGGGCCGCCGCTCGCGTAGTAGCCGTAGAAGCAGTGCACCAGGATGATCAGAACGGCGAAGACCAGCACCTTGCCGAAGGACCAGAGCACGTCGGCCGGGGGCAGGTACTGCTGGAAGTAGTGGTCGTAGGTGCCGGCCGACTGCCCGTAGTAGCCGGTGGTGATGGTGCGGGCGGCCAGATACGAGGACAGCAGGCCGATCACGTACAGCGGGACGACGGCCACGAACCCGGCGATCATCCGCGTCGTCACGAGGAACGGCAGCGAGGGCACGCCCATGACCTCCAGCGCGTCGGTCTCCTCGCTGATCCGCATCGCGCCGAGCTGGGCGGTGAACCCGGCGCCGACGGTCGCGGAGAGCGCTAGCCCGGCCACCAGCGGAGCGATCTCACGGGTGTTGAAGTACGCCGAGAGGAACGCCACGAAGTTGGAGGTGCCGAGCTGGTTGAGCGCGGCGTACCCCTGCAACCCCACTTCCGTGCCGGTGAAGAACGACAGGAAGGCGATGACGCCGACGGTGCCGCCCACGACGGCGAGCGCGCCCCGGCCGAAGCTCACCTCGGCGAGCAGCCGCAGGATCTCCTTCTTGTAGCGGCGAAGGGTGCGGCCGGTCCACGCCAGCGAGCGCCCGTAGAAGGAGATTTGGGCGCCCAGCTCCTCCAGGCCTTTCAACAGCGCCATGCCTCAGCCCCTCTGGGGAACGACTTGGAAGTACACGGCGGTCATCACGAAGTTGGTCACGAACAGCAACATGAAGGTGATCACCACCGACTGGTTCACGGCGTCGCCCACGCCCTTGGGTCCGCCCTTCGCGGTCAGCCCCTTGTAGGAGGCGACGATCCCGGCGATCGCGCCGAAGACGAGTGCCTTGACCTCGGCCGCCCAGAGGTCGGAGAGCTGGGCGAGCGTGGTGAAGGAGGCCAGGTAGGCGCCCGGGGTGCCGTTCTGGAGGACGACGTTGAAGAAGTAGCCGCCCGCCACGCCGACCACCGACACCAGGCCGTTGAGCAGCACCGCCACCAGCATCGACGCCAGCACGCGGGGGACGACCAGCCGGTGGATGGGGTCGATGCCGAGCACCTGCATCGCGTCGATCTCGTCGCGGATCTTCCGGGCCCCGAGGTCGGCGCAGATCGCCGTCCCGCCGGCGCCCGCGATCAGCAGCGCGGTGACGATCGGCGAGGCCTCGCGCAGCACGGCGAGCACGGAGGCGGCCCCGGAGAAGGACTGGGCGCCGAGTTGCCGGGTCAGACTGCCGATCTGGAGCGCGATGACCGCCCCGAACGGGATGGAGACCAGGGCCGTCGGCAGGATCGTGACGCTCGCGACGAACCAGGTCTGCTGGATGAACTCCCGCGCCTGGAAGGGCCGTCGGGGGATCGTCCGGACGACGTCCAGCGCCATCGCGAAGAGGCTGCCCGAGTGCCGCAGCGCCCCGACCGGTGACAGGCTCATGCGCCGGCCACCTCCTTGTGGTGGAGCTGGGCTTCGCGCCGTGCGATCGCCTGCCAGCGGGGCGGCCGGGTGATGCCTGCTCCCGGCAGCAGGCGGGGAGTCAGCTCCTGGACGTGCGCGCTGTCGTCGATCTGCGCGAGCTCCTGCTCGACCTGCGCCGCGTCCTTCTCCTCCGCCATGCCGATCGGGCCCTGCATCCGGCCGTTCAGGAACTGCCGTACGACGGGCTCGTCGCTGGCCAGCAGCTCCTCGCGCGGCCCGAACATCACCAGCTCGCGGCGGAACAGCAGCCCGATGTTGTCCGGCACCTGGCGGGCCGAGGCGATGTCGTGCGTGACGATCAGGAAGGTCGCGTCGATCTGGGCGTTGAGGTCGACGATGAGCTGGTTGAGGTAGGCGACGCGGACCGGGTCGAGGCCCGAGTCGGGCTCGTCGAAGAGGATGATCTCGGGGTCGAGGACGAGGGCCCGGGCCAGCCCGGCCCGCTTCCGCATCCCGCCGGAGATCTCACCGGGCAGCTTCCCTTCCGCCCCGATCAGACCGACCATGTCCATCTTCTCCAGCACGATGCGCCGGATCTCGCTCTCGGACTTACGGGTGTGCTCGCGCAGCGGGAAGGCGATGTTGTCGTACAGGTTCATCGAGCCGAACAGCGCGCCGTCCTGGAACAGCACGCCGAAGAGCTT
>NZ_MUKA01000555.1:837-1995 GCF_002150735.1 Streptomyces africanus | reverse complement strand
CGCCACTCCAGGAACACCGTGTCGCTGGTCAAGGAATCGGCGGAGACAGGAACCGCCGCCCCTTCCCCCGAGGTCGACACCACCCGGAAGTTGCCCAGGCCCACCGGCTGCCCCGAGCGGTCGTTGGGTGAGTGAACGGACGCGATGAACTTCTCACCGTCCGCCGACACCACCATCCCCTCGGCGACCCTCCCGTCGTCCGCGCGGACCACGGCGACG
The DNA here is from genome assembly GCF_002150735.1 of Streptomyces africanus. GTDB lineage: Bacteria > Actinomycetota > Actinomycetes > Streptomycetales > Streptomycetaceae > Streptomyces > Streptomyces africanus. The sequence goes on along the minus strand of NZ_MUKA01000555.1, from coordinate 1,776 downwards.
GCGTTCCCCTTGGGACGGCCGCTACGGGCGTCCACGGTCCGGAAGTTGGCGGACTGGGTGCGGCACAGCACCCGTTCGTCCGCGACCCAGCCGACGATGCCGACGCACCCGCTGAGCAGAGTGGCTGAGCGGCCCGATGCCGCGGTGAGCGGTCCCGAGGAATCCCTGGTGTGGAAGACGTGCCCGTAGATCTTCGGCGCGGTAGCGGTGAGGCGGCGGCCGCCGGGGGCGAGGTGCACCATGTTCGCCTGGACGGCGCGTGGCGGCTTCCCGGTGACGGTCAGAGGGAGGTCGTGCCCGATCGCCGGGCCCTCGTCCGACAGCCGGTGATCCCCCTGCGTGGACCGCGAGCCGATCCTGCGCTCACCGTCGGCGGTGATGTACGTGAACCACACGCTGCGCCCGTCGGGCGCCATCACCGCGTTCTGCTCGTCGTCGCCGCTCGCGTCGCTCAGGCGCACGAAGTCGTCGGCGTTGCCGCCGCTCTCCACGTAGCCGGCGTGCGTCGTCCTGCCGTCCGCGTCCCGCAGCACCACNNCGCGGACCCGGGGAGTCACGTACTCCAGATCGTCCACGGCGTAGGGCGATGGACTGTCCGAACTCACTCCGCAGAGGTCCACGAGAGGGCTGTGGACGTCCTTGACGTCCGGGTAGTTGGTGAACGCCGCTTCGACCGGGATGAAGAAGTTCCGGGTCTCGCGCAGTTCCCACCGCCCGGGATCCCAGGCCTGCACGTTGACCCCGGCGTAGCGCGCACCCATGCTGCACGTGGCGGTGACGACCGTGCCCTCGCGGGTGAACGGGCTGTCCGGAAGGGCGTATCCGCGGTTGCCCCAGTAGGGCGCCGAGGGACCCGGCTCCGGCCGTTCCTCCTCCTCGGGCTGCGAGGAGCCGCACCCCTGGACGCACAGGACGGCCAGCACGGCGGCCAGGACCGCG
>NZ_MUKA01000555.1:0-798 GCF_002150735.1 Streptomyces africanus | reverse complement strand
CCCCACTCGCACGTCTGTCCCCGCGGCGCGATGACCTCCGCCCGCAGCCCGCCCGACGACTGACCGTTGCCGACCTCCACGAAGCGATTGCCGAAGTAGGGCTCGCCCTGTCCCTCCGTGTCGTCGGTCAGGACCGGTTCGTCGGCGCGGGGCGGAAGGTGGAGCCGGATTCCCTCGTAGGCGGCCCCGCCCTGCGACGGATGGCCGACGACGGCCTGCGCGGTGCTCTTCCGGCACGTGAGGTCGGTGACCTTCCAGTCGTTGATGGTCACCGCGTACTGGCGTGTGCTCATCACGGTCATCTTGAACGTGTCCGAGAACTCCATGCGCCCGCTGGACGTCTGCGCCTCGTTGTACCGCTGCGGAGCGTGCTCCAGCAACGGCGCGTAGGCGAGCGGACGGCCGCCCAGGGACTTGAGGTAGGAAAAGACGTCCGAGCTGGCCTTCATCTTCCGGACCTCTACGTCGGTCAGCGTCCGGTCGAGCACCATCGCCCACTCCCGGGGCTCACTCTGCTCGGGCTGCACCGACACCGTGAACGGCGGCTGAGACGCGTCGTACGCCTTGTTGGAGTCGTTCTCCTTGGTGACGCTCGGCCCGATCATGAGGTACGCCAGCAGCGCCCCGCCCAGGCCTCCCAGCACAGCGCTCACCGCCGCCACCGACAACCACAGTCTCCTCTTGCGCCGGGAGGCTCCGGCAGGCACGCCGAGCGCTTCGGGAAGGACCGCCCGCAGACCGTCGTCGGCCGCGCTGCCCGCGCCAGGAGAAGCCGGGGGCGGGGTTGGGGGCGTAGGG
>NZ_MUKA01000554.1 GCF_002150735.1 Streptomyces africanus | reverse complement strand
GTGGCGGCCGGCAGGGCCGGCTTGATCTCCTTCCACTTCGTGCCCAGACCGCCCTCGGCCAGGATCACGACCAGGGCCGCGTATCCGATGACCTGGGTCAGTTCGGCGTTGTCGAAGTGGATGTCGCCGACGCCGTCCTGGCCCATGGCGACGCCTATCCCCAGGTACACGAGCAGGCTGGGGAGCCCGCTGCGCGAGGAGATCCGTACCGCTGCGACGGCGACGAGCAGGACGAGCGAGCAGACGAGCAGGAGCTGGTTGAGGTGGTGAACAGTCAGCGGCCGAATCCTTCCCTGGCCCACCCGCACGCGCGCGTGGGCTCACGTACATCGCACATGAAGCTGTGGCGCATCGCGCCAACTACTTCGTTACCTTACCTAACTCTTGACGATTTCTTGACACTTCCGGGGGTGGGATCGAACGTTCGTCCGGGCCGGTTCCCGACTCCGCGTCAAGGGGCGCAGGACCCTGCGCCTATCGTTGCTCCAGCGCTCAGTTAAAAGCACAGCCGAACCTGCCGCTCGCGTTAGGACAGCAAGGACAGCGATGCCCCCCAACACCACCGCCTCCACGGGTCAGCAGCCCGCCAAGTCCGGCAGGAGAAAGGGGCGCAAAGCCCGCCTGGCCGTGATCGCCCTGGTGCTGGC
>NZ_MUKA01000553.1 GCF_002150735.1 Streptomyces africanus | reverse complement strand
GTTCCGCCGGTTCCGCCGGTTCCGCCGGTTCTGCCGGCTCTGCCGGTTCCGCCAGTACCGGTGCCGGCTCGGATTCCACTGGCTCCGGTTCCGTCGGCTCAGGCTCGACCAGCTCCGGTTCTCCCTGCGACGGATCCGGGTCGGGCACCGTCTCCCCGTCCGCCGGTGTCGTGCGGGGCGGCAGGAGGTCCAGCACCGCCTGGCGGAGGGCGTCGGACGTCGCGTCGTCGTAGGGGTTGGGCGTGGCCGGGACCTGGAGGCGGTGGACCGGGCCCGTGCCCAGGCGGGCGTAGCCGCGGCCGGGCGGGACCTGGTCGACGGGCGTGGTGTGCGGGGGCGCGCCCAGGACCGACTCGACCTGGGCGGCCGTCGCCGGGCCGAGGATCACGCGCGCGCGGGTGTGCTGCCGTACGGCGTCGCTGAGGGTGTCGACGCTGTCGAGCTGGTCGGCCACCACCACCGTCACATTCGCCGGACGGCCGTGCCGCAGGGGCACCTGGAGGAGGGCCTGGGGGTCCTTGCGGTCGTCGGCGGCGGCCAGGTGGGTGAAGGCCGTCGGGCGGTCCAGGAGGATCCACAGGGGGCGCTTGGTGTCGTCGGGCGGCGGGTGGCCCGCCTGGTGGGCGCGGTTGGCGGCGATGAGGCGGCGCTCGGTCTCGGTCGCGGCCCACTCCAGGCTGGCCTGTGCGCCGGTGAGCCCGCACTCGACGGCCAGGACGCCGTCCCGGCCGGTCAGGCAGGCGTACTCGCCGGTGCCGCCGCCGTCGACGATCACGACGTCGCCGTGCTGGAGGGCCTGGAGGGCGATGGACCGCAGCAGGGTGGAGGTGCCGCTGCCGGGCTGGCCGAGAGCGAGCAGATGGGGCTCGGTCGAACGCGGGCCCGTGCGCCAGACGACCGGGGGCACGTCCCGCCGCTGTTCGCCGTAGGTGAGGGGGAGCGTGCGCCGGACCTCGGTGGGGTCGGTGAAGCCGAGGACCGTCTCGCCGGGGGTGGTGACGAAACGCTGGGCGGCGATGTCGACGGGCAGCGGCAGGAGCACGCTGACCGTCAACTGATTGCCCTCCTCGTCCCACGTGAAGTGGTATTCGCGGCCCCGGCCCGACTTGGCCGCGAGCAGGTGCTCGATCCGGGTGCGGACTTCGGCCTCGCCGTCGGTGAAGTACGCCGGGTAGCGGATCACCAGGTGCGAGATCCGGCCGGCGCCGTCGAACGCGTAGGTGGGGAAGGCCTTGTCCCACGCGCCGCCGTGGGCGTACAGCGGCTCGGGGTCCTCGGCGGCGGAGAAGTACGGCACGAGGGCCTCGTAGAGCGCCTTGAGGCGTTCCGACTGCGACTCGTCGGGCCCGTCGGACGCCGTCGGGGTGCGGTCCCGGCCCTTCCAGGCCGCGGCCGCCATCAGGGTGACGGCGGCGCACAGCGGTCCGTAGGGCAGCAGCGCCACGACCAGGAACACGGAAGCGACGAGGAACAGCAGCGCCCCCCGTCTCTCCTTGGGGGTCTCGGTCCATCTGCGCCGCCCGGCCGCTGCCAGCCGGCGCAGACCGCGCATGATCGTGATCAGCGGGTGGAGGACGTCCGTGGCGCTGTCGGCGGCCGTCCGGGCCAGCTCCCGGCTCCGGGTGAGCTGTGCGCTGCCGTTGCTCAGGATGCGAGGGAGGGGGCGCCGGGCCACTGCTGCCTCCAGGGAGTGCGTACGGGGAGCGGGGTCGTCAGAACTTGATTCCGCCCAGGAGGCTCGCCAGGCTCTCGCCGCCCGCCTTGATGCTCGGGGCGATGGCCGTGCTCGCCAGGTAGAAGCCGAACAGCATCGCCACCACCGCGTGCGACGCCTTCAGGCCGTCCTTGCGGAAGAAGATGAAGACGACGATGCCGAGCAGGACCACGCCTGAGATGGAGAGGATCATTTGAGATCTCCTGGTTCGCGGGGACAGTCACCATGAGTACTTCCAGGCTCACAGGATGTATCCATACGATAAAAGGTGCAACTGGGTGAAATACGGACTATTCCGCCTGGCTGGCGGAGTGGCCCCCGGCCCGGTCGCGCCGGTCTGTTGCGCTCGGCGAGGTCTGTGGTGATCTTTACCTCGGGCACATCGGGTCATGTGCCGCGCGAGCCAGTACTCTGGCGATTCACTCGTACGGCTGCACCGCTGCAGGCGTACGCACCCGACGAGACGCGTGAGAGGCGGTCCGGCCGATGACCGAAGTCCCCGACCCCGAGGTCGTGGAGCTGGCGACCAAGATCTTCGATCTGGCCCGGCGGGGACAGACGGAGGCACTCGTGGCGTACGTCGACGCGGGTGTTCCGGCCAACCTCACCAACGACCGCGGTGACTCGCTCGTGATGCTCGCCGCCTATCACGGCCACTCCGAGGCGGTCCGCGCGCTGCTCGCCCGCGGCGCCGAGGCCGACCGGGTGAACGACCGGGGCCAGACGCCGCTGGCCGGAGCGGCCTTCAAGGGCGAGACGGACGTCGTCAAGGCCCTTCTGCAGGGCGGCGCCGACCCGTCCGCCGGCACCCCCTCGGCGGTCGACACCGCCCGGATGTTCGGTCGGACGGAATTGCTCGAACTGTTCGGCGAGCGCTGAGCCGACCAGTCTGACCTGGAACGACGACGAAAACGGGGGAGGCGGTACGGGGCCGCCGAAATTTCGGTCGCGGCAGATGGAACTGCCGAGTCATCATGACGACGTGGTTCACGGACGTGATGGCTGGGCAGATCTTGCCGCACCGCGCGGACCGTGACCCGGTCCGCAAGGGCCACCGACGAGAGGCAGAGGAAGATGGTCTACAGCAAGCAGGAAACGGCGGGCACTCCGACGTGTTGTCGCGCGGCCAGGTAGTACACGTCCCCGGTTGCGTCGACGCTTGATGTGAGGCTGTTTCCCATGTTCGATCCGGTCATAGCGCCCAGCGGTACGCTGCTCGGCCTGCTCCAGCGGGGCCGCGGCGACGGCACACTGCACGCGCTCACCGCCCCGCGTCCCGAGGCGCTCGCGGCACTGAACCACTGCGTGCTGCGCGATCCCCGCCACGACTGGCAGGTGGAGAACCGCTCCCTCTACTACGCCCGGCTCTTCCTCGACCTGAACGGCGAACTGGACGAGATCGAGGCCCACCTCTTCGGTGCCGAGGACGTCCTCGACACCGACGAGTCACGCACCGGGCTCGCCCTCGCCGTCCTCGGGCATCTCGCCTCCTACGGCAGGCGGGACGCGCTCGAACTGCTGCGCAGGTACGCCGCCCACGGCTCCAACTGGGCCTGGGCCCTCGACGAGCTGGCCCTCAGGGACGACGACGCGGGCCTGCGGGCCCTCGCCGCACCGGTCCTCGCGCGGTTCCCGGCCGACCCGGAGGGCGACGCCGAGCTGGCCGCGACCGTCCGTGACGCCTTCGAACCCCGGCCGTGGCGGCTGTGGGCCGAGGATCCGCGCGAATCCATCGCCACACGCGTGCGTGCCGCCCACGAGACGGGCTGTTTTGACCGCTGGCAGCGGCAGATGCGGCCGGCCGGACCCCGCCCCGGGTGGAGTGTGCAGGCCGTCTTCGCATGGGCCCAGCAAGGCCTCGACCGGGGCGCGGCGCTCCATGTCCCGGCCGCCCGCTGTCTCACCGCCGTGGCGGGGCCCGAGGACCGGGCCGAGATCATCCAGGCGGCGAAGGACGGCGACGACGGAGCCCGGTGCACCGCCCTGCGCTATCTCGCCGACGGCAACGATCCCGACGCCCTCGGTCTGATCGAGAGCGCCGTGGCCACCGGCTCGACGGTCGTCGTGGACGCCGCCGTCGACGCTTTCGAACGCATGCGCTCGCTCGCCGCCGTCAACCAGGCGCGCGGCTGGGCCCGGCGGCCGGACGCGCTGGGCGCCGCCGCCGGACGCGTCCTCGCCTGCCGGGGCGGCGCGCAGGACCGCGACCTGGTCCTCGCGGCACTGCGCGAAGCCGTACGGGGCGACGGCCCCGACGCACCGACCCTGTGGACCCTGGTCGACGGCACCGGACGGCTCGGCATCGCCTGCGCCGCACCCGTGCTCCGCCACATCTACCGCGAGACCGCCTCCTCCCAGCTGCGCTGCCGGGCCGCCCGCGCCCTCGCCGCCACCGACCCCTCCTTCGCCACCGGCTTCGCCGTCGAGTGCCTGTGGGACTGCGAGGAGACCACCCGGGAGATCGCCGCCCGGCACGCCGACCCGGCCGAGGAGGCCGAGGTCCAGACGGCCGTACGCAGCCGGATCGGTCCCGAGGAGACCGCTGTGTGACCCCCACTGTGCGAGCTTGTGGCACCCCCTTGGTGCAAGGATGCCAGGGCGGAATCAGGCCGC
>NZ_MUKA01000552.1 GCF_002150735.1 Streptomyces africanus | reverse complement strand
CCGGATCAACTACCGGGCCAACCTGTGGGCGCTGCGGTCGGTCGGCGTGCGCCAGGTGCTCGCCCCCTGCGCCGTCGGCGGCCTGCGTCCCGAGTACGGGCCGGGCACCCTGCTGGTGCCGGACCAGCTGGTCGACCGGACCAAGTCCCGCGCCAACACGTACTTCGACGGACTGCCGCTGCCCGACGGGACGGTGCCCAACGTGGTGCACGTGTCGCTGGCCGATCCCTACTGCCCCGCCGGACGGGCCGTCGCGCTGAAGGCGGCGCGCGGCCGGGACTGGGAGCCGGTGGACGGGGGCACGCTGGTCGTCATCGAGGGGCCGCGTTTCTCGACCCGTGCCGAATCGTTGTGGCACCAGGCGCAGGGCTGGTCGGTGGTGGGCATGACCGGCCATCCCGAGGCGGCGCTCGCCCGTGAGCTGGAGCTCTGCTACACGTCCCTGACCCTGGTCACCGACCTCGACGCCGGCGCCGAGACCGGGGAGGGCGTCTCGCACGACGAGGTGCTGCGGGTGTTCGCGGCGAACGTGGACCGGCTGCGGGGCGTGCTGTTCGACGCGGTGGCGGGGCTGCCGGGGGAGGACGAGCGGGGCTGTCTGTGCGTGAACGCGTTGGGTGGGATGGATCCGGGGTTTGCGCTGCCGTAGACGGCGGGCTGCGGACGGGGGTCGGGACTGTGAGGGGCGGGACCGTGGGG
>NZ_MUKA01000079.1 GCF_002150735.1 Streptomyces africanus | reverse complement strand
CGGGTGCCGCGTCGGCTTCTGCATCTTCTGTTTCTGGTGGTGATTCCGCTTCCGGTGCGTCGTGGCCTGCTGCCGTGGGGAGCGACTCGGGGAGTGACCCCGCGGGGGCGGGGGTGCCGGGTGCGCCGGCCGGGGCTACGCCCTGGGCCGGTACGGACACCAACGGCGATGCCGGTGACGACCGTTCCGTACCGCTGCCCGCGACGGTCTTCGCACCGCCGCTGAGCGAGGCGGACGGTGAGACGCCGCCGCCGACGACGCCCGACGCCAAGACGGCGCTGATGTCGGGCGGCAGCCAGCTTCCGCCGACGGCGGTCTCACCGGCGATCGACGATCCTGCCGGTCCTGCCGGTCCTGCCGGTCCCGCTGGTCCTGCCGGTCCTGCCGGTGTGCCGCAGCCGCCGGCCGGGCCAGGTGCGCCGGCGCGGCCGCTCGCGCCGAACGCCGGGGACATCGCCGACGCCGCGACCAGCAAGGCGACTCCGCCGCCCGGTCGTGGCCGGGGTGCGGGTCCGACGACGCCGCCTCCGCCGGGTGCTCCCGGGACGCCGGGTGCGCGGCCGGGCAGTACGCCTCCGCCGTCGGGGCCCGGGGCGCCGGGTACGCCCGCGGGTGGTTACGTGCCTACGCAGCTCGTGTCGGCGCTCGGGCCGGAGGGGCCCGGGGGGCCTGCGGGGCCTGGGAACCCGGGAAGCGAGGGCGCCGGTGCGCCGCTGCCTCCCCAGCAGCCGCCGGGTCCTCCTGGTGCGCCGAATCCGCCTGGTGCCCCGAACCAGCCCGGTGCGCCGAACCAGCCCGGTGCGCCGCAGCCTCCGGGCGCTCCGAATCCGCCCGGCGCTCCCGGTGGTACGCCTCCGGGTGGTGTCCACCATGCCGCGACGATGCTGGCCGACCCCGGTCGCGGCGCCCCGGGTGCGCCGCAGCCTCCCGGGCCTCCGGCTCCTCCGGGCGTGCCTGGTGCGCCCGGCGGGCCTGGAGCCCCCCAGCCTCCTGGTGCCCCGGGTGCTCCCGGCGGCCCGGGTCCCGTGCACCACGCGGAGACCATGCTGGCCACGCCTCCGGCGGGCGGCCCCGGCGTGCCTCCGCCGCCGCAGGCCCCCGGCGCACCACCGGCCGCCCCGGGCGCGCCGGGCGTACCCGGGGCGCCGCCGATGCCGCCGCCCGGTGGGATGCCGCAGGGCGGGATGCCGCCCGGCCCCATGCCGCCCGGCCCGATGCCCCCGGGTGGGATGCCGCCCGGCGCGATGCCGCCGCCCGGTCAGCCGGCCCCGGGGCAGCCTCCGGCGTACGGCTATCCGCCGCAGCCCACCGGGCAGCCGACGGTCGGGCCCGGCTACCAGGCCGTGCTGCGCTATCGCGCGCAGGACGGGTCCGAGCAGCAGCTGATCCGGCGTTCGGCGCCGGGTACGCCGCACCCGGAGTGGCAGATCTTCCACGAGCTGCGGGCCATGAACGTGCCGCCGGACCAGGTGCTGGAGCTGCACACCGAGCTGGAGTCGTGCGAGCTGCCGGGTGCGTACTGCGCGCGGATGATCCGGGAGCAGTGGCCGCAGGCGCGGATCACGAGCATCGCTCCGTACGGTACGGACCACGCGAGCCGGCAGCAGGGCATGCAGCAACTGCTGGCCCATCAGGGCGAGTTGCACCAGGTGGCGGACGGCCCGGCGCGGCCGGCTCCGGTGCGGGCGCCGTTGCCGCCGGTGCAGGCGGTGCCGCCGATTCCGCCGGAGGCCATCGCGCAGGAGCTGGGTGCCGCGTTCGGGCCGGGGGTGTTCCGGTTCGAGCAGGCCGCCGTGTCCCGGCAGGGTGTGCCGCCGGTCGTGGCGCACACGCTGGTGGCGGCGGGCCTGCCGATGGACATGGGCCCCTTCTTCTGGGCGCAGGCGCAGCCGGGCCGGCCGGTGCCGACGCTGGCGGAGCTGGCGGCCGAACGCGGTGTGCAGCCGGCTCCGGACGCGGGTTCCTACCTGGTGATGGGCAGCGACTTCGGCAAGGCGATCTGCGTGCAGTACGGCACGGCGAACATCGTCGCCGTGCCGGTGGAGGCGGGGCCGGGCGGGGCGCCCGTACCGCCGCAGTTCGTGAACACCGGGTTGCCGGAGTTCGCGCGCTGTCTGGCGCTGCTCGGGCGGATGTGGCGGCTGCGGTTCGGGCTGAACCAGGAGCAGGCGGGCCGTTGGACCGTCGACTTCCAGGCGCAGTTGGCCGCGCTCGACCCGGCGGCGCTCGGGTCGCCGGAGAGCTGGTGGTCGGTGCTGCTGGAGCAGATGTGGGACGGGCTGCTGTGACGCGTCGCCGCTGAGGCGTTTTTGAGTGACCCTGGTGCGGAGTGTCGTGTGAGGGACACTTCCGTCTGATCCGCCAAGATGTGCGCGAAATCATCCCGTTTCGTGCTCGATCGCGCGTCGGCGTGGCGGAGAGGGGCTCCAGCATGAGCAGCGCATCGGCGTCCCCGCATGGCTTCACAGCCGTGCGGGGACGCGGTTACCGTCCCGAGCAGGTCGACGAGTACGCCGAGGCCCTCTCCGACGACCGTGACGCGGCCTGGGAGAGAGCCGCCCGGCTGACGGTGCTGGCCCGGCAGATGGACGCGGAGCTGGAACGGCTGCGGGAGGCCGTCGCGCAGCTGGCCCCGCAGACCTACGAGTCGCTCGGGGAGCGGGCGCGGCGGCTCTTCGAACTCGGCCGGGAGGAAGCGGCGGCCGTGCGGGAGGGGGCGCGGCAAGAGGCGCGGCACCTTGTGGACGAGGCGAGCGCGTCCGCGGCCGGCGTGCGCGAGTCCGCGCAGGCGTCCGCCGATGCCGTACGCGCCGACGCCGACGAACGCGCCCGGCAGCGGCTGCTCGCGGCGCACGCCGAGGCGGACGAGATCCGGGCCGCGGCGGGTCGTGAGGCGGCCGAGCAGCGGGGCGAGGCGCTGGCCGCGGTGCGGGAGATGCGGCAGCGCACCTCCGGGATGCTGGCCGATCAGGCCAAGGAACACGCCGAGCGGTGGGCGGAGTGGGACGAGGAGGATGCCGCCCGGGCAGCCGCGCTGGACGCCCGCCACGCGGAAGCGGTGACGCACGCCGAGGACGCGCTGACCGAGGCCGAGCAGGCCCTCGCCGATGCCGAGGACTCCGCCCGGGACCAGCAGGACGAGGCGGCCGCGCGCGCCGCGGAGCTCCTCGCCGAGGCCCGCGGCCACGCGGAGTCCGTCGAGCGGGAGACGCGAGAAGTGCTGCGCGAGCACGCCGAGCGCGGGGACGCCGCACGGGCACACATCGACCGCGTACACGCCGGCCTTGCGGCGTGGGCGGGCCGGGCGGAGGCGGAGTGAGGCGAGGCGTGCGGCGTTGTGGGGGGCGGCGCGGCGGCCGGTTGACATGCGGCCGCCGCACCCAGGCACGCCGTCCGTCCACCGCACCCGCCGACACGGCCGCGACCACCGGCCGACGCCTGCTGGTGGCACCGCCGCGGGCGATCGGCCGACCGGCGTGCATCGCCCGGTACCGGTTGACGACCGGCGCGTGGCCGACGCTGTCGCCTGCCGCCCGCCCGTTGGCCGTCGCTTCTCCCTGGCGTCGCGGGGCGTCGCCGAGCACCGGCCGGCGGCTGCGTGTCGGTGCCGCCGCCTGGCTGACGCGCATCGTCGACGCTGTCGCCTGACCTCCGCTGGCCGTCGCTTCTGCGCGACGTCGGCGGGGCGTCGCCGACCACCGTCCGGCGCCTGCCGTCCTGCCCTCCGGGTCAGTGGTCCCTGCGGGCCGCGCCTGCCAGGATCCCGGCCTCCACCGCCTCGTACTCGTGGCGCTGTTCCTCCGACTTGCGGCGGCCGGAGGCCAGTGTGCCCAGCCAGCCGCAGGCGAAGCCCAGGGGGATGGAGAGCAGGCCCGTGGTGGTGAACGGGAACCAGTTGAAGTCGGCGTCGGGGAAGGCGGAGACGGGCGAGCCGGAGACCAGGTTGGTGCCCGGCATCAGCAGCAGGACCGCCAGCGAGCCGCCGATGAGGGTGCTCAGCAGGCCCGTTCGTGTGAAGCGGCGCCAGAAGAGGCTGTAGACCAGCGCGGGCGCGATGGCCGAGGCGCCCAGGCAGAACGACAGCGTCACCAGGGGTTGCAGGCTGCGATGCTGGACGAGCGTGGCCAGGAGGATCGCCGGGATGCCCACCGCCAGTGCGGAGAGGCGGGCCAGCGTCATCTCGCGGCGGGGTGACATCTCCCGTACCCGGGCCGCGAACACGTCGTGCGCGAGGGAGTTGGCGCAGGCGAGGATCATCCCGGCGACCGAGGCGAGCAGCGTGAGGAAGACCGCCGTGGTGACGGTCGTGAACAGGAACGTCTCCGCCGACGACACGTCCGCGCCGAACGCCGCCTGCGAACCCAGCAGATACGCCGTGTTGCCCTGCGGGTCGACCTGCGCGATCACGGCCCGGCCGACCAGCGCGGTCGCGCCGAAGCCGACGACCGTGATGATCAGCACGAACAGGGCCACGCCCGACACCGCCCAGGACATCGAACGCCGCACCTGCCGGGCGCTGGAGGCGGTGTACATGCGCATGGTGACGTGCGGCAGCACGCCGCCCCCGAGGACGACCGTCAGCTGCGCGGTGATCATGTCCAGGTCGGGGCTGGGGCCGCCCGCGAACTGGAGCCCCGAGGAGAGGAACGCCTTGCCCACGCCGCTGTGCGCGGCGGCCGCGTCGAACAGGGCCCCCGGGTCCCAGCCGAACCGGTTGAGGATCAGCACGGCGACCACCATGCCGGAGCCGAGCAGCATCACGATCTTCAGGATCTGGATGAGGGCGGTGCCCTTCATCCCGCCGATCGCCGCGTAACTGATCATCAGGGCGCCCACGCCGATGATGCAGCCCGTCTGCAACGACTCGCCGGAGAAGCCGAGGACGAACGCCATCAGCTGCCCGGTCCCCGCCAACTGCACCACCATCAGCGGCAGCAGCGCCGCCAGGGTCACCGCGCAGGCCGCGATCCGCACGCCGCGTCCCGGCATACGGCGGGTCAGCGCGTCGCCCATGGTGAACCGGCCCGCGTTGCGCAGCGGTTCGGCCAGCAGGAACATCAGCAGCATCAGGGACAGTGCCGTACTGAGGGCCAGTACGGTCCCGTCGTAGCCGAACAGGGCGATCACGCCGCCCGTGCCGAGGACGGTCGCGGCGGAGATGTAGTCGCCGGCGATCGCCAGGCCGTTGCGCATGGGGGACAGGGAGCTGTAGCCGGTGTAGAACTCGTCGAGGTCGTCCCGGTCCGGGCCCGTCATCACGCACAGCAGGAGCGTGACCGTGGCCACCGCCGTGAAGCCCACGAGCGACATCGACTGGGCGTTTCCGCTGAACTCGGTGGTCACCGGCTTCCCTCCCGCCTGGCGTCCAGTTCGGCCTGCTTGCGTATCCGGTCCGCGATCGGGTCGACGCGGCGGCGAGCCGTCCGCTCGTACAGGACGATCGCCAGCCAGGTCACGGGGACCTGGACGAGCGCGAGCAGCAGACCGGTGGGCAGGCCGTCGGTGACGGTGCTCGTCATGAACGACGGGGCGAACGCCGACAGGATCAGGAACAGGACGAAGTAGCCGAGCGCGGTGAGCGTGGCCACGCGCCGCTGCCGGCGGTAGGCGCTGCGCAGCACCCGCAGGTCGCTGTGGTGCCCGAGCGCGGTGTGGCGCTGGGGACGCCTGCCGGCCGGTTCGGGGGTCCGGGGCGGCTGCTGCGGCACCCAGGGGTAGGTGTCGTAGGAGGGGGAGGCATCCGGCGGGCGGTACGGGTAGGACGGTGGCGGTGGGTCGTAGGACATCCCGGTGCTCCTTGCGCGGGTCGGATCCGGTGCGGCGGACCGCAGGGAGGTGGGGGGCGGGCGGCCCCGCACGTTACTTCGGAGTACCCGGGCTGCGCGAGGGTTTCGGCAAACTGATTGGTCGGTATGCGCTTACCTTTGTGACCTCGGGTGTTGCTCGCGCTGAACCGTGTTCGCCGGAGGTGCCGGTGGCGCGGAGGCCAAGTTCCGCCGTAGGAAACGGCGTCCGGGCCGGCCGCCCACGGTGGTGTCCTCGACGGGTGTGAAGCCGTTGCGGGCCAGGACCGTCATGGAGGCCCGGTTGTCCAGGGTGGTCCTCGCGGTGAGGGAGTTCAGCCCGTAGCCGGTGGCGGCCAGGCGGCACAGCTGCGCGACGGCCGCCGTCGCCACGCCCCGGCCCGCGGCCCGTTCGCCCACCCGGTAGCCGAGTTCGGCGCAACCGTCCGCCAGGTCGAGCAGGTTGACCCGGCCGACCAGGTTCCCCTCCTCGTCCAGGACGACATGGAAGCGGCACACGCCCGCGTCCTGCTCCGCGAGGAGCGCCCGGTGGCGTTCGGCGAACCCCTCCGCCGTGAAGTAGGCGTCCCCGCGGTCCGGCACCGTGCGGGCGAAGTACGCCCGGTTCTCCCGCTCGAAGGCCAGCACGGCGTCCGCGTGATCGGGCCGGAGCGGTTCCAAGGTCAGCATGGGCGGGAGGATACGTACCGTCAGTCCCCCAGCACCGGGAATTTCCGGGGCGCGAGGAACAGCAGCACCAGGAACGCCAGTGCCGCCGCGCAGGAGGCGCCCAGGTAGACGGCGTGTACGGCCTCGGCGATGGCCCGCCGGGTCGCCTCCGGCGCGGTGCCCGCGTCGAGGGCCCGGGTCACCGAGTCGAGGTCGCCCGCACCGCCGAGCCGGGCGGCCAGCACCCCGTTGGCGACCGCGCCGAAGACCGCCGCGCCGACCGTCTGGCCCGTCTGGCGGCAGAACAGCACGGACGCGGTGGTCGTGCCGCGCTCCGCCCAGCCCACCGTCGACTGCACGCCGACGATCAGCGGCAACTGGAACAGGCCCAGTGCGGCACCGAGCAGCAGCATCAGCAGGGTCGGCTGCCAGGCCTGCCCGGGGTACGGCAGGAAGGGGAACGCGAACAGGATCAGCGCGGCCGCTCCGATGCCCAGCATCGCGGTGTTGCGGAAGCCGATCCTGCGGTACACGTGCTGGCTCAGGGCCGCCGATACGGGCCAGCTCAACGTCCATACGGAGAGCACGAATCCGGCGGCCACGGGCGCCAGGCCCAGCACCGACTGGGCGTAGGTGGGCAGGAACACCGACGGCGCGACCATCAGCAGGCCCAGCGCGCCCAGGGCCAGATTGACCGCGGCGATCGTACGGCGCCGCCACACCCACCCCGGGATGATCGGCTCCGCCGCCCGGCGCTCCACCAGCACCACGACCGCGACCAGGACAAGTCCCGCGGCGAACAGGGCGAGGGAGGGCGCCGACAGCCACGGCCACGCCACCCCGCCCTGCACCAGGGCCGTGAGCAGCACACCGCCGCAGGCGAATACCGCGAGCGCGCCGGCCCAGTCCACGCGCGCGTGCCCGCCGCTTTCCCGCTGCGGCTCGTGGAGGTGACGGACGATCAGCCACAGCGCGACCGCGCCGATCGGCAGGTTGACCAGGAAGATCCAGCGCCAGTCCGCGTAGGCGGCGAGCACACCGCCGAGACCCGGGCCGGCGACCGCCGAGACCGCCCACACCGTGGACAGCTTCGACTGGATCCTGGGACGGTCCTTCAGCGGGTAGAGGTCGGCGGCGAGCGTCTGCACGGTGCCCTGGAGCGCGCCGCCGCCCAGCCCCTGCACGATGCGGAACGCGATGAGCGCCCCCATGTTCCAGGCCAGCGCGCACAGCAGGGAGCCGACGAGGAAGACCACGGAGCCCGCGACGAGGACCGGTTTGCGGCCGAAGGTGTCGGAGAGCTTGCCGTAGACGGGCAGGGTGACGGTCACGGCCAGCAGATAGCCGGAGAACAGCCAGGAGAAGACGGAGAAACCGCCGAGGTCCCCGACGATCTGCGGGACCGCGGTCGAGACGATGGTGGCGTCGAGCGCCGCCAGCGCCATCGAGAGCATGAGCGCGGCGACGACCGCTCCGCGCCGGCCCGTCGCGGCGGGACGTGCGGCCTCACGCGCCGCGGAACTGGTGCTGCCCACCCCGGTCCTCCCCCTCGTGTCCGCCTGCCCCTTGCACCTACCTGCCGCCGGACAGCTTCGCACTTGAGCCTGACGTAGCGGGAGGGTGGAGCCTGGACGGGCCGCAGGGTGGAGCGAACCCTGAGGCGGCCTCCACCCTTCGGTGGACTGCCCCTAGGGGTACCTCCGTACTACGACCTGGGGAGGGTTCGTACCGGCGGAGGACGAGACGCGCGGGGGCGGTCCTTAACCTGGCTTTATGCCGCCGGGGGGCGGTTGTGCACACCGGCGGGGGTGGGGTTTTCCACAGGGAAAGACTGCGCTGAGCACCAGGGCGCGGGACCCCTCCCCGCCGCGAGACTGAAACGCGTCGGACGGATTCGCCGTCCGGCCTCGCGTACCAGCGGCTGTCGATTCAGGCGACCGCCTTCACCATCTGCTGACCGATATAGGAGACATACCGTGACTTCGGCTGTGACCATTCCCAGGCACGGGGGTACTGGAGGGCGTACGGCCGTTGCCGCGCGGGCGCGGCAGGTCGTGAAGGCGTACGGGACCGGTGAGACCCGCGTCGTCGCGCTCGACCACGTCGACGTGGACATCGCACGCGGCCAGTTCACCGCGATCATGGGCCCCTCGGGGTCCGGCAAGTCCACGCTCATGCACTGCCTCGCCGGGCTCGACACCGTGACCGAGGGGCAGATCTACCTCGACGAGACCGAGATCACCGGCCTGAAGGACAAGAAGCTCACGCAGCTGCGCCGGGACCGGATCGGGTTCATCTTCCAGGCGTTCAACCTGCTGCCGACGCTGAACGCGATAGAGAACATCACGCTGCCCATGGACATCGCGGGCCGCAAGCCGGACAAGCAGTGGCTGGCGCGGGTCGTGGAGACCGTCGGGCTCGCCGACCGGCTGAAGCACCGGCCCACCCAGCTCTCCGGCGGCCAGCAGCAGCGCGTCGCCGTGGCGCGGGCGCTGGCGGCCCGGCCCGAGATCATCTTCGGGGACGAGCCGACCGGAAACCTCGACTCGCGCGCCGGCGCCGAGGTGCTCGGCTTCCTGCGGCGGTCCGTGGACGAACTGGGCCAGACCATCGTGATGGTCACGCACGACCCGGTCGCCGCCAGTTACGCGGACCGTGTGCTCTACCTCGCCGACGGCCGCATCGTCGACGAGATGCACAAGCCGACCGCGGAGGCCGTCCTCGACCGCATGAAGGACTTCGACGCCCGGGGGCGCACGTCATGACCGTCATGAAGACCTCGATGCGCAACTTCTTCGCGCACAAGGGGCGTATGGCGCTCTCCGCGATCGCCGTCCTGCTGTCGGTGGCCTTCGTCTGCGGCACGCTCGTCTTCACGGACACCATGTCCACGACGTTCGACAAGCTCTTCGCGGCCACGTCCTCCGACGTGACGGTGAGCGCCAAGGGCGCCTCCGACACCGGTGAGACCACCGCCGACAACGGCAAGCCGCCGGTCATGCCGGCCTCCGTGCTGGCCGAGGTCCGCAAGGCACAGGGCGTGAAGTCCGCCGAGGGCGCGGTGTTCTCCACCTCCGTGACCGTCGTGGACGCCGACAAGGACAACCTGTCGCCCTCCAGCGGCGCCCCGACGATCGTCGGCGGCTGGAACAGCAACGAAGCCCGCACCATGAAGATCACCTCCGGTGCGGCCCCCGAGAGCGCCGACCAGATCATGGTCGACGCCGACACCGCCGACAAGCACGACCTGAAGCTCGGCGACGAGATCGGCGTGATCAGCGCCGTCGGCACGCACACCGCGAAGATCTCCGGCATCGCCGACTTCACCGTCACCAACCCCGGCGCGGCGATCTTCTACCTCGACACCAAAACCGCCCAGCAGGCCCTGGTCGGCGAGAGCGGCGTGTACACCAACGTCAACGTCACCGCGGCCTCCGGCGTCAGCGACGCGCAGCTGAAGAAGAACGTCTCGGCCGAACTGGGCTCCGGCTTCCAGGTGCAGACCGCCAAGGAGACCGCCGACGCCAACCAGAAGAGCGTCTCCGGCTTCATGAACGTCATGAAGTACGCGATGCTCGGCTTCGCCGGGATCGCCTTCCTCGTCGGCATCTTCCTGATCATCAACACCTTCTCGATGCTGGTCGCCCAGCGCACCCGCGAGATCGGCCTGATGCGGGCGATCGGCTCCTCCCGCAAGCAGGTCAACCGCTCCGTGCTGGCCGAGGCGCTGCTGCTCGGCGTCGTCGGATCGGTGCTGGGCGTGGGCGCGGGCGTCGGCCTCGCGGTCGGCCTGATGAAGCTCATGGGCCAGATGGGCATGGATCTGTCCACCGACGACCTGACCGTGGCCTGGACGACCCCGGTGGTCGGACTCGTCCTGGGCGTGGTGGTCACCGTCCTGGCCGCCTACCTGCCCGCCCGGCGCGCCGGCAAGATCTCCCCGATGGCCGCGCTGCGCGACGCGGGAGCCCCCGCGGACGCCCGGGCCGGCTGGATCCGCGGTGTGATCGGCACGGTCCTCACCGGCGCCGGCTGTGCCGCCCTGTACCTGACGGCACAGGCCGACAAGGCCACCGAGGGCTCGCTGTGGCTCGGTCTCGGCGTGGTGCTGTCGCTGATCGGCTTCGTCGTCATCGGCCCGCTGCTCGCCGGCGGCGTGGTCCGGGTCCTCGGCGCCGTCCTGCTGCGGATGTTCGGCCCCGTCGGCCGCATGGCCGAGCGCAACGCCCTGCGCAACCCGCGCCGCACCGGCGCGACGGGCGCCGCGCTGATGATCGGCCTCGCCCTGGTGGCCTGCCTGTCCGTGGTCGGCTCCTCCATGGTGGCCTCCGCCACCGACCAGCTCGACAAGACCGTCGGCGCGGACTTCATCGTCCAGTCCGACAGCGGCCAGCTGATCACCCCGCAGGCCGTCAAGGCCGCGAAGTCCGCACCGGACGTGGAGCGGGTCACCGAGTACAAGTGGACCAAGGCCGACTTCACCACCCCCGACGGCAAGACGCTCAAGGACACGGCGATCACGGCGGCCGACCCGTCGTACGCGACCGACCTGCGCACCGAGACGGTCGCCGGCAAGCTGCCCGACGCCTACAAGCCCGACTCGATGTCCGTCCACGAGAAGTTCGCCAAGGACCACGGCATCAGCCTCGGCTCCAAGATCAAGGTCGCTTTCAAGGACGGCTCCACGGCCGGCCTGACGGTCCGGGCGATCACCAGCAGTGACGTCGTGATCGACGCGGGCGCGATGTACACGTCCATCGGCACGATGGCCAAGTACGTCCCGGCGGACAAGATGCCGCTGGACTCCCTGCTCTTCGCCAGCGCCAAGGACGGGCAGCAGGACGCCGCCTACACGTCCCTGAAGTCGGCGCTGCACGACTACCCGCAGTACACCGTGCGCGACCAGACCGACTACAAGGATGCCCTGAAGGACCAGATCGGCCAGCTGCTCAACATGATCTACGGCCTGCTGGCCCTGGCGATCATCGTCGCCATCCTGGGCGTGGTGAACACCCTGGCCCTGTCGGTGGTGGAGCGCACCCGGGAGATCGGCCTGATGCGGGCGATCGGCCTCTCCCGCCGTCAGCTGCGCCGCATGATCCGCATGGAGTCGGTCGTCATCGCCCTCTTCGGCGCCCTGCTGGGCCTCGGACTGGGCATGGGCTGGGGCGCCACCGCACAGCAGCTCCTCTCCCTGGAGGGCCTCGGCGTCCTGGAGATCCCCTGGCCGACGATCATCGGCGTCTTCGTCAGCTCGGCGTTCGTGGGGCTGTTCGCGGCACTCGTCCCGGCGTTCCGGGCGGGCCGGATGAACGTCCTGAACGCGATCGCGACGGAGTAGTCGGTCCCACCGAGAACCACCGCACACGGGGGTTGCGGAGGAACCGGCGCCGGGGAGTCCACGACTTCCCGGCGCCGGGTGCTGTTGCGACCCGCGAGCCCGGCTTCCTGTTCGACCGATTCGGGCGGCGGGCGGGCACAGGCACCGGGGTCCAGGGGGCGGGGCCCTCGTGGGCCAGGACACTGACGCCGAGCACCTCACAGTCGGGGCGTTGTCCACAGGCCCGCCGCCCAGCCGCGCAGCGTCGTACGCTGGAGACCCCCGGCCCGCGGCGCGCGTCGGGCCCGTCGTGTTGCCCACCCCTGGACGGAAAAATCCCCGAATGAGCCTGCACGGTCTGCTCGACGCCGTAACCAAGGACGCCGCCCTCGCGGAAGCGATCAACGCGGCCGCAGACGGCAACCGCATGCATGTCGACCTGGTCGGTCCCCCTGCGGCCCGCCCCTTCGCGGTCGCCGCCCTGGCCCGCGACACGGGCCGCCCGGTGCTGGCGGTGACGGCGACGGGCCGCGAGGCGGAGGACCTGGCCGCGGCCCTGCGCTCCCTCCTCCCGCCGGAGGGGATCGTGGAGTACCCGTCCTGGGAGACGCTCCCGCACGAGCGGCTCAGCCCCCGCAGCGACACCGTCGGCCGCCGCCTGGCCGTGCTGCGCCGCCTGGCCCACCCCCGCCACGACGACGGAGACCGGGCCGGTCTCGGGGTCGTCGGGGCG
>NZ_MUKA01000551.1:294-1454 GCF_002150735.1 Streptomyces africanus | reverse complement strand
GACGGGCCGGCCGGTGACGGCGCAGAACTGCTGCATCACCTCGGCCTTCGCGTCGTGGACGTCCTGATGGGGGACCCAGGACCAACCGGGCACCTTCTCCATGGCCTCGAGCTGGTCACCCGGTAGGTCGTTGCCGCGGGTGATTAGCTCCGCCCTCCGCCTTCGGAGGTTGTTCACCCCCACGGTCGCGTCGCGGCTCGACAGCAACTCCTCCCGCTCGCACGGATCGGTCAGTTCGGCCCGCCGCAGGTACCGGTCGTAGCTGGCCCAGAAGCCGGTCTCGTATGCGATCTGGGAGGACCATGTGGCGATCGTGGCCAGGCGCTCGGCCCGGTCGGTCGCCTGCGTCGGCCTCATAGTCCACCAGCGCATCGAACATGAAGTCCCACGCCTCGTTCTGCGCCGAGTACTCCAGCCTCCGTGCTGCTTGCTCGCCGATGCGCTCGCGGATCCACCTCGGGCCGCTGCTTGCCCTCCAGGCACGTAGGAGGTTCGCCAAGGATGCCGTGCTCATCGTGGACGGCACCCTAGTTCCGGCCCGCGATCACACCATCGCTGAGCAGTCCAAGAACTACAGGTACTCCACCAACCACCAGGTCGTCATCGACGCCGACACCCGACTCGTCATCGCGGTCGGCCGGCCCCTGCCCGGCAACCGCAACGACTGCGAGGCGCGGGAGGAATCCGGCGCCGAGGCCGCCATCGGTAAGACCACCACAATCTCCGACGGTGGCTGTCCCGGTACCGCCCACAAGCAGGTCCGCGCCCGAGTCGAGCACGTCTTCGCCAGGATGAAGACCTGGGAGATCCTCCGCGACTGTCGCCTCAAAGGTGACGGCGTCGACTACGTCATGCTCGGCATCGCGCGTATGCACAACCTTGCCCTCGTCGGGTAGGCGGGGGTGGGCAGCCAGCAACGAACAGCCACGCCAAGCCGACCCCAGAACCACTACGGGACAGCCCTCAGGCGAAACGCGTGTCGGCGTACGCCCCGCCAGCAGGTAGGGGAGGCCATCGGCCTCCCCTACTTGCTTGTCAGCGCAAGGACGGACAAGTCTCCGGCTGTCGCCGGCCTCTCCCTCTCGCTGTGCCCGACCTCGCGGCAAGAAGCTGCTGTGCAAGAAGGATGACGGGGAGATCCCCGCCGAGCCGATGCCGAT
>NZ_MUKA01000551.1:0-234 GCF_002150735.1 Streptomyces africanus | reverse complement strand
AGGCGGCCGTTGGCGTCCATGCGCGCAGGAGGACTGCGATCGGCTCGTCCGAGCCCTCCTCCATCTTGTCGGCGGGGAGCGCGCCGCTCAGATCCAGCTCAGACGGGAAGTTCGGTGATGCTGAGGGCGAAGTCCAGGTTCCCCACCCCGTGGTTGGCGAGGCCCACCGTGACCACGCCCGCTCCTTCCAGCCAGTGCGCCATTTTCAGGCCGCCGACGTCCAGCGGGCGCATT
>NZ_MUKA01000550.1 GCF_002150735.1 Streptomyces africanus | reverse complement strand
CGGCGTCACCCGGATCCGGGTCGGCGACCCCGGCGAAGGCGGCCGGGGAGCGGACCGGGCCGTCGCACAGGCGCTGCGGGCCGTACGCGAGCGCGAGGTCCGCGCCGGGCACCGGATGGTCGCCCGCAACCACGTGGTGCACATCGCGGTCAACGCCTGCCCCGGCGACGAACCCGTGCCCGTCCCGGCGAGCGAGCCGCCCAACCCGGCCGCCGCGGACACGGTGTACGACCCGGGCAGCGCCGTCGGCGTCCTCGTCGTCGACACCGGCCTCACGCACGACCACCGCTCCTGCGCGCTCCTCGCCCACACCGACGGCGACGCCCAGGTCCAGGAGTGCGACGAGCAGGGGATCCTCCGGCAGTACGTCGGGCACGGCACGTTCATCGCCGGGCTCGTCGCCGCCGTCGCGCCCAACACCGACATCACCGTGCGCGGCAGCCTCAACGACGCGGGCGCGATCCTGGAATCGGAGTTCGGCGAGAAGCTCTTCGAAGCCGTCGACGCCGGCGGCTGGCCCGACGTCCTCAGCCTCTCCGCCGGCACCTCCAACGGCCGCACCGACGGCCTGCTCGGCGTGGAGAACTTCATGCGGGAACTGCGCGAGCAGCGCACCCTGCTGGTGGCCGCCGCCGGGAACAACGGCAGCGCCACCCCCTTCTGGCCCGCCGCCTACGCCGACCTGCCCGGCTGGGAGGACTCCGTGCTGTCGGTCGGCGCGCTGCGCAGCGACGGCGAGTCCGCCGCCTGCTTCACCAACCACGGCCCCTGGGTGAAGGTCTACGCCCCCGGCGAGCGCCTCACCGGCGCCCTCACCGGCTTCGAGACGCCCGTCCCGTACGTCTACCAGCACTCCACGTACGACGCCTGCCGCTACGGCTTCACCTACGGCTGTACCTGTCGGCACCCCCGCCACACCGGCGTGCTCAGCGACGACAACGCCGCCGCCAAGCCCGACCAGGTGATGTTCGAGGGGTACGCGCAGTGGAGCGGCACCTCCTTCGCCACCCCGGTGACCGCCGGCCTGGTCGCCGCCCACATGACGGCGCACAAGGAGACCGACCCGCGCGCGGCCCGGCGGCAGTTGCTCGCCGGCGGCACCGGGGTCGCGGACGTGCGCGGGGCGCACGTGCCCGCGCTGCGCCCGCCCACCTGGCGCCCCGTCCCGGTCGTGCGCCCCGCGCACG
>NZ_MUKA01000078.1 GCF_002150735.1 Streptomyces africanus | reverse complement strand
CACCACCTCCGAGACCTGCGATCTTTTGGTCGTCGGCGGCGGCTACAGCGGACTGTGGACGGCGCTGCTCGCCAAGGAACGCGATCCGCAGCGGGACGTGGTGCTGGTGGAGGGCCGCGAGGCGGGCTGGGCCGCCTCCGGCCGCAACGGCGGATTCTGCGCCGCCTCCCTCACCCACGGCCTGCCCAACGGCCTCGCCCGCTGGCCCGGCGAGATCCACAAGCTCCAGGAACTGGGCGCCCGCAACCTCGACGCGATCGAGGCGGCGGTCGCCCGGTACTCGCTCGACTGCGACTTCGAACGCACCGGCGAGATCGACGTCGCCACCGAGCCCTACCAGGCGGCGGAACTGCGCGACTGGCACGAGGAGACGGCCCGCCGGGGCCTCGCCGAGGACATCGAGTTCCTGGACGCCGAGGCGGTCCGGGAACAGGTGAACTCACCGACCTTCCAGGCGGGCCTGTGGGACCGCAGGGGCGTGGCCATGCTGCACCCCGCGAAGCTCGCCTGGGGCCTGAAACGGGCCTGTGTCGAGCTGGGCGTCCGCGTCTACGAGCACACCCCCGCCCTCACCCTGAAGCCGTACGGCGCCGGCATGGCCGTACGCACCCCCTACGGCCGGGTCCGCGCCCGCCAGGTCGCCCTCGGCACGAACATCTTCCCGAACCTGGTCCGACGGGTCCGCTCGTACACCGTCCCGGTCTACGACTACGCCCTGATGACCGAGCCGCTCACCCCCGACCGGCTGGCCTCGATCGGCTGGAAGAACCGCCAGGGCCTCGGGGACAGCGCCAACCAGTTCCACTACTTCCGCCTGTCCGCCGACAACCGGATCCTCTGGGGCGGCTACGACGCGGTCTATCCCTACGGGGGCCGCGTCCGCGCCGAGTACGACCACCGCCCCGAGACCTACGCCAAGCTCGCCGGGCACTTCTTCGCCTGCTTCCCGCAACTGGAAGGCGTCCGCTTCACCCACGCCTGGGGCGGCGCGATCGACACCTGCTCCCGCTTCTCGGCGTTCTTCGGCACCGCGCACCAGCGGAAGGTCGCGTACGCGGCGGGCTACACGGGCCTGGGCGTCGGTGCGACGCGCTTCGGCGCCGAGGTGATGCTGGATCTGCTGGCGGGGGAGCGCACGGAGCGCACCGAACTGGAGATGGTCCGCAAGAAGCCGCTGCCGTTCCCGCCGGAACCCTTCGCCTGGACGGGCATCGCCCTCACCAAGTGGTCCCTGGCCCGCGCGGACGCCCAGGGCGGCCGCCGCAACCTGTGGCTGCGCACGATGGACCGGCTGGGGCTGGGGTTCGACAGCTGACCCAGACGTGCCGGCCCTGCCCGGCGAACTCGGCTACGCCACGCTCGACATGCTCAGCCGCGTCCTCGACGAGCCGGGCCAGCGCGCCTGAGGAACAGCCACAGTGACGACAGCAGCACCGCGCACAGGCACCAGCTGGCCATCACATCCAGGGGCCAGTGGTAGCCATGGCGGACCAGGCCGTAGCTCACGCCGAGTACGAGGGCGAGGCAGGCGGTGACGAGGGTGCGGCGGGCGAGGGACGTGCGGAGCCGGGGAAGCAGGAGCAGGGTCGCGCTGCCGTAGGCGATGGCGGCCGTGGCGGTGTGGCCCGAGGGGTAGTAGCCGGTGCCGGGCGGGACGGCCGGGGTGCCCGGGCGGTCCGTGAGTTCCTTGAGCGGGACGATCAGTGCCGGAACCAGCGCCATGAGGAGGACCGCTGCGGTGACGGGCAGCCACCAGCGGTCCGTACCGCGGGTCCGCAGAGCGACGTACCCGAGGGCGACGGCGAGGACCGGGAGCGCGACCTGGACGTTGCCGAGGTCGGAGAGGAACTCGGCGAGACCGTCCGGGTGGAGGAGGCCGCGGCTGACGCGCTCGTCGAGACGGACGAGCGGACCGTCCGCGACGACCTGCCACGTGATCAGGGCGAAGAGGAGCGCCGGGGTGCCGAGCAGGAGAATCGGGAAGCGCGGGGGCTGCGCGGTGGCGGGTTTGTCGAGATCCTGGTCCCCGGAGATCGGCATGGGAACCAGCTTGGCACGGGCACGGATGTCCACTGTCCACCCGCGCGACCGCAGTGGAGGATCACGTGAACCAGCCGGAGAGCGGCGACGACGGCCTCTTCGACCATTGCCCATGGCTCTACGCCGAGCAGGCGACGGCGGGGCAGCGGGCGGCACAGGAGCAGCGGCAGAAGCGGCTGCTCGGGGGAGCGGGGGCGGGACCGGGCGCGCCGTCCGTCCGGCTCGGTGAGGGCTGCTTCGTCGCGGAGACGGCCGCCGTGTACCCGGAGCATCTGTCCCTGGGCGACCGCTCGTACATCGCGGCCCACGCCTACGTCACCGGCGAGATACGCACCGGCGCCGACTGCACGATCAACCCCTTCACCGTGGTGCGCGGCACCGTCACCCTCGGGAACGGGGTGCGCATCGGTGCCCACAGCTCGCTGCTCGGCTTCAACCACGGGTCCTCGCCCGACCTGCCGGTCCATCAGCAGCCCGTCACCAGCGCCGGGATCACGGTCGGCGACGATGTGTGGATCGGCTCCCACGTGGTCGTCGTGGACGGCGTCACCATCGGCGACCACTGCGTCATCGGCGCCGGCGCGGTCGTCACGAAGGACCTGCCCGCGTGGACGGTGGCGGCCGGCAATCCGGCCCGCCGGATCCGCGACCGCCGGGAGCCGCGTGCGGCGGGTCGGCGCGTGGGGGCGCCGGGTGGTGTGGCGTCTGACCTGTCCGCGTTCGTCACCGACGCCCGCGCGCAGGCCGCCGACCTGCTCGACCGCTGCTGGCAGCCCGACGCCGGCCGGTACGTCGACCGGCCCGGTGCCGCGCCGACCGTGCGGGCGCACTGCGACGCCGTCGAGATCGCCGCGCTGCTGCTCGGAGAAGCACCGCCCCACCTGCCCGCCGCCGAGCACGCGGCCCGGCTGCGTGCGCTCCAGGACCCCGCCAGCGGGCTGGTCCCCGAGTTCGGCGCGGCACCGCCGGTCCCCGGCCCGGCCGGGCTGCCGAAGGACGGGGCCTCGGCGTATCACGTGCTGTGCGTGGGCTACGCGCTGGACCTGCTCGGCAGTTGCTTCGCCCACCCGGTCCACTCGGTGCGCACCACCACGGCGGACCGACTGGTCGGGCACCTGGCCGAGCTGCCCTGGCACGACCGTGCCTGGCACGCCGGGGCGTGGGTCGACTCCTGGGCCACCGCCGCGCACTGGAACCGGCGCCTCGGTGCGGAGGCCGCCGCGCCCGGGGCGCTGGAGGCGCTGTTCGGCTGGCTGCACACCCACGCCGACCCCTGGACGGGCATGTGGGGTGCGCCCACCCCCGAGTCGGGGCGCCTCCAGATGGTCAACGGCTACTACCGGCTCACCCGCGGCTCCTTCGCCCAGTTCGGCCTGCCCGTGCCGTACGCGGAGCGGGTGATCGACACGGTTCTCGATCACGCGCGCGACCCCCGCCACTTCTCACCCGGCCGGGAGAACGCCTGCAACGTCCTGGACGT
Source organism: Streptomyces africanus (assembly GCF_002150735.1). Taxonomy (GTDB): domain Bacteria; phylum Actinomycetota; class Actinomycetes; order Streptomycetales; family Streptomycetaceae; genus Streptomyces; species Streptomyces africanus. The sequence goes on along the minus strand of NZ_MUKA01000078.1, from coordinate 2,092 downwards.
GATCCACCCGTTGTGGCTCTGCGCCCGGCAGACCATCCACCGCGCCGAGGAGGCCCGTTCCTGGGCGTCGGCCCAGCTCACCGCGGCCCTGCGCCGCTGGCACCCGGGCCGGGGCTTCCCCTTCGGCCCCACGCCCGACGGCACCGGCCCGGGCCGTGAACCCGGCCTCCAGGGCACGGAGATGTGGCTCGCCATCGTCTGGCTGCTCGCGGATCTCGTCGGGCTCGCGGACGTCCTGGGATACCGCCCGCGCGGGATACACCGGGCGGAGCCGGCACTGCCCGCCGGGCTCGGAGATCTGTGAGACGCCCGGAAACGGAGGTCGGCCGCCCCGGAACAGGGGGGGGAGTTCCGGGGCGGCCGTCGGGACCGGAACGTCGCGCGCCCCGGGGGGTTTGGGGCGGGCGACCGTCCGATCGGTGAGGAGATCCAGAGCCTCAGGCTCCGGTTGTGTGCGCGAGGGCACGACCAGGTCGAAGCTGGGGAGGCCTCGGCCTGATGTCACCCACAGTCCCCTGTGGGCGGGGTGTATCTCTCATCTGGGTAGAACCTACGACAGGGGCTCGGCGCAGGACAGGCCGTAGGGCCGGCTGTCATCCACCTCGCACACCTTCTTCACACGCTCTGCGTGCGCTGCCGACGTCAGATGCGGGAGAAGGCCTGCTCGATGATGTCGAGGCCCTCGTTCAGCAGGTCCTCGCCGATCACCAGCGGGGGCAGGAAGCGGAGGACGTTGCCGTAGGTGCCACAGGTCAGGACCAGCAGGCCCTCGGCGTGGCAGGACTTGGCGAGCGCGGCGGTCGCCTCGGGGTGGGGCTCCTTCGTCGTACGGTCCTTGACCAGCTCGATGGCGATCATCGCGCCCCGGCCACGGACGTCGCCGATGACCTCGAACTTGTCCTGCATGGCGGAAAGGCGCGACTTCATCACGGACTCGATGTGCTTCGCCCGGGCGTTGAGGTCGAGCTCCTTCATCGTCTCGATCGCGCCCAGGGCGCCCGCGCAGGCGACCGGGTTGCCGCCGTAGGTGCCGCCCAGACCGCCGGCGTGCGCGGCGTCCATGATCTCGGCCCGCCCGGTCACGGCGGCGAGCGGCAGGCCGCCGGCGATGCCCTTGGCCGTGGTGATCAGATCCGGGACGACCCCCTCGTCCTCGCACGCGAACCACTGCCCCGTACGGCAGAAGCCGGACTGGATCTCGTCGGCGACGAAAACGATGCCGTGGTCGGAGGCGAACTGGCGGATCGCCGGCAGGAAGCCCTGGGCCGGCTCGATGAAACCGCCCTCGCCGAGCACCGGCTCGATGATGATCGCGGCGACGTTCTCCGCGCCGACCTGCTTGCTGATCTGGTCGATGGCCTGCGCGGCGGCCTCGGGACCGGCGTTCTCGGGGCCGGTCGGCCAGCGGTAGCCGTACGCCACGGGCACGCGGTACACCTCGGGCGCGAACGGCCCGAAGCCGTGCTTGTACGGCATGTTCTTGGACGTCAGCGCCATGGTCAGGTTGGTCCGCCCGTGGTAGCCGTGGTCGAACACCACGACGGCCTGCCGCTTCGTGTACGACCGCGCGATCTTCACGGCGTTCTCGACGGCCTCGGCGCCGGAGTTGAACAGCGCGCTCTTCTTGGCGTGGTCACCCGGGGTCAGCTCGGCGAGCGCCTCGGCGACCTCGACGTACCCCTCGTACGGCGTGACCATGAAACAGGTGTGGGTGAAGTCGGCGAGCTGCGCGGACGCCCGGCGTACGACGGCCTCGGCGGAGGCGCCGACGGAGGTCACGGCGATGCCCGACCCGAAGTCGATCAGCCGGTTGCCGTCGACGTCCTCGATGATCCCGCCCCCGGCCCGCGCCGTGAACACGGGCAGCACGGACCCCACACCCTGCGCGACCGCGGCGGTACGGCGGGCCTGCAACTCCTGCGACTTCGGTCCGGGAATGGCGGTGACGACGCGACGCTCCTGCGGAAGTGCGGTCATGCGGGGCTCCTGGGGTGGTGCGGACGAATGGGTACAGCCACTTCGCTTCTTTTCTCGCAGGCTAGGCCGGGGGGAGGGGGGTGGGCATGCTCCATGCTGTTTCGTATACACATCT
>NZ_MUKA01000549.1:243-1840 GCF_002150735.1 Streptomyces africanus | reverse complement strand
CGCCCCGGCCCTGGTCGGCGGAGCCTACGCGCTGTTCGAGGCCGCCTGGGAAAGCGCCGCCGACCTCGCTGCCTTCCTCGGTTCGGGCCGGCCCGCAATCGACGCCCAGACCAGCAGAGTCCTGCGCGCCCTTGGCTCCGGTGTCACCGACGCCGCAGCCGCGCGGCAACTGGGCATGTCCCTGCGTACGTACCGCCGCAGGGTCGCGGAACTGCTCGTCGCCCTCAACGCGGGTTCGCGCTTCCAGGCGGGAGTGCGCGCGGGAGAGTTGGGCCTGACCCGCCCCGAGGATCTTCCGTAGCCCGACGCCGCGGCCAGCAGCGGTTCAGCGGTCTTCGGGATCAGCGCGGCCCGCGCCACCTGTGGGACACGATCGAGTCGAGTCTGCGCTCAGGGCCACACCAGGCAATAAGGCTGATGCCCCGCCTCATGCAACCGATGTGAGAAGTCCTGCCACTCATGCAGCAGTTGGTACACATTGAACGCGTCCCGAGGACCGCCCCGGTCCGGGACCGTCGACCAGATGAAGGCCGCCGCGCCCACCGACTCCTCGCCGATGCCCCGCAGGGGGTCGACGACGGTCATCGGGAGTTTGACCACCGCGTAGTCGGGGTGCAGGACGACCAGTTCCAGGGGCGGCACCTTGTGCAGGGGGACGCCCTCGATGCCCGTGAGGACCATCGCCGCCATGGTCTCCGGCTTGATCTTCGTGAACATGCCGTTCATGCCGAGCTCGTCGCCGCCGAGTTCCTCGGGACGCATCGAGATCGGGACGCGGGCCGCGGTCGCGCCGTCGGGCGCGCCGAAGTACTTGTACGTCACCCCCACCCGACCACCATTCCTGCTCCCCGTCCGAAGATCGTCCATCCGGCGTTCAGTACGGCGGTCGAGCCCGTCCGGTTCACTCGGCAGCCCCTGCGTCTGACGTGCTTCCTGCGTGTCCTCCGCTTCGCGCCGGTGCCTTCCCCGCCGGGCACGTCGAGGACCCAGGTCATCAGTCCCCTCGCCCAGTCCGCCACCGCGATGCATATCTCCACCCGACTGCTTTTCTAGGACGCGTCGCCCCCGCCGCGCAACCCGATCATCGTGTCAGTGACCTCCCCCGCGGTCGCTCGCCGAAACNNCCCAGTCTCGCAGACGACAGAGGTTCGGGGACCGGTTGCCGGGCACTGTCCTACCCTGAACAGGTCACTCACACCCGGATCCCGACGACGTCGGAGAAGGTCGGAGAAGTCGCAGGTCATGAGCGAACTGGCATATCCGTATGAAGCACCGGCCTCGCAGGCTCTGTTCGACCGTGCGGCGGCCGTCACACCCGGCGGCGTGAACTCGCCGGTGCGGGCCTTCCGCGCCGTCGGCGGCACACCGCGGTTCATGGTGTCCGGCAAGGGGCCGTATCTGACCGATGCCGACGGGCGGGAGTACGTCGACCTCGTGTGTTCCTGGGGGCCCATGATCCTCGGGCACTCGCACCCCGAGGTGATCGCCGCCGTGCAGGACGCCGTCGCCCGCGGTACGTCCTTCGGCACGCCCGGTGAGGGCGAGGTCGCGCTCGCCGAGGAGATGGTCGCGCGGATCGAGCCGCTGGAGCAGGTGC
>NZ_MUKA01000549.1:0-225 GCF_002150735.1 Streptomyces africanus | reverse complement strand
GCCGGTGACACCGTCGTCCTGCCCTACAACGACCTCGACGCCGTGCGCGCCGCCTTCGCCGCCCACCCCGGCGAGATCGCCTGCGTGATCACCGAGGCCTCCCCGGGCAACATGGGCGTCGTACCGCCCGCGGACGGCTTCAACCAGGGGCTGAAGGACCTGTGCGCCGAGAACGGCGCCCTCTACATCTCCGACGAGGTCATGACCGGGTTCCGGACCAGCCGG
>NZ_MUKA01000548.1 GCF_002150735.1 Streptomyces africanus | reverse complement strand
TGGCGTTGCCGTCCGCCCCCGAGCTGCCCCCCGCGACCTCGAAACCGGCCGGCAACGCCACCGAGAACACGGGCAAGTCGGAGAAGCCCCCCACCAGGCCGGAGGGCAGGAACCGCCACACCGAACCGCAGGGCACCTCCTCCCCCACGGAGGACCGCGAGAGCCAGAGCGAGAGCCCCACCTGCCGGGTCGAGTACGACCTGGTCAACCAGTGGCCCGACGGCTTCCAGGCCACCGTCACCGTCACCAGCAGCAAGCCGCTGGACTCCTGGCGTGTGTCCTGGTCCTTCCGCGACGGCCAGCAGGTCGGCCAGATGTGGGACGCCTCCGTCTCCCAGGACGGCTCCCGCGTCACCGCCACCGCCGCCGACTACAACAAGTCGGTCCCCGCGGGCGGCGACCTGGCCTTCGGCTTCCTCGCCTCCTGGCGCGGCAAGAACTCCCCGCCGTACGACTTCACGCTGAACGGCCGGGACTGCGCGAAAAACGGTTGACGCCGCGGTGGCGTGACGGGATAGCGTGACGGCGGTTCCACGAAGTGCCGGGGAACCGCGAAGAGTCGAGGATCGAGGAGGTGTTGACCGATGGCTGTCATTGCGATGGGCGCTGCCCGCATCCAGTTCATCAAGTCCACCTCCATGGCCGCCGGCTGATCCGACCGACTGTCGGGCCGGGGGCCGACCTGGGAAGGGTCACCCTTGACTTCCAGCTCTGCTTCATCCGTTTCCTCCGCGCTCGCCCCCTACGGCTGGGACGACGCATGGGCGGACGAGTTCACCCCCTACGACACCGAAGGACTGCTGCCCGGACGCGTGATCCGGGTCGACCGCGGGCAGTGCGACGTCGTCACCGCCGACGGGGTGCTGCGGGCCGACACCGCCTTCGTCACCCCGCACGACCCGATGCGGGTCGTCTGCACCGGCGACTGGGTCGCCGTCGAACCCGGCGGGAACCCGCGCTACGTCCGCGCCTACCTGCCGCGCCGCACCGCGTTCATCCGCTCCACCTCCTCCAAGCGGTCCGAGGGGCAGATCCTCGCGGCCAACGTCGACCACGCCATCGTGGCCGTGCCCCTCGCCGGCGAGCTCGACCTCGGCCGTATCGAACGGTTCCTCGCGCTCGCCTGGGAGTCCGGGGCGCAGCCCCTCGTCGTCCTCACCAAGGCCGACCTCGTGCCGGACGCCGTCACCGTCGCCCACCTCGTCCAGGACGTCGAGACCAGCGCGCCGGGCGTGCCGGTGGTGCCGGTCAGCGCCGTCGACGGCGGCGGGCTGGACGTGGTCGCGGCCATCGTCGCCGCCGGGACGTCCGTGCTGCTCGGGCAGTCCGGCGCGGGCAAGTCGACCCTCGCCAACGCGCTGCTCGGCGAGGACGTCATGACCGTCCAGGCCACCCGGGACGTCGACGGCAAGGGCCGGCACACCACGACGACCCGCAACCTGCTCGCGCTGCCCGGCGGGGGCGTCCTGATCGACACGCCCGGACTGCGGGGCGTCGGACTGTGGGACGCCGAGACCGGCGTCGGGCAGGTGTTCTCCGAGATCGAGGAACTGGCCGAACGGTGCCGCTTCCACGACTGCGCCCACGAGGCCGAGCCGGGCTGTGCCGTGCTGGCCGCCGTCGAGGAGGGCGACCTGCCGGAGCGGCGGCTGCACAGCTACCGCAAGCTCCTGCGGGAGAACCAGCGCATCGTCGCCAAGACGGACGCCCGGCTCCGTGCGGAGATCCGCAAGGACTGGAAGCGCAAGGGGGCGATCGGACGGGCCGCGATGGAGGCGAAGCGCGGACCGCACTGGCGTTCGTAGCCGCCCGGGGTCCCGGAGCGTCGTGTCCGATTTCCGCCAGCGGCTGCCCCGCCGACAGCGGAGACTGGACAGCGTGAAGGACCACGACACGAGGGACCAGGACACGGGGGAAGACCCCCGGTACGAAGCCGTGCGCAGCCGTGACGGGCGTTTCGACGGCGTCTTCTTCTTCGCCGTCGAGACGACCGGCATCTACTGCCGGCCGAGCTGCCCCGCGGTCACCCCGAAGCGGGCCAACGTACGGTTCTTCGCCACGGCGGCCGCCGCGCAGGGCTCGGGCTTCCGGGCCTGCCGGCGGTGCCGCCCGGACGCCGTGCCCGGCTCCCCCGAGTGGAACGTCCGCGCGGACGTGGTGGGCCGGGCCATGCGGCTGATCGCCGACGGCGTGGTCGACCGCGAGGGTGTCGCCGGGCTCGCCGGACGGCTCGGCTACAGCGCGCGGCAGGTGCAGCGGCAGCTCACCGCGGAGCTCGGCGCCGGGCCGGTCGCCCTCGCCCGCGCCCAGCGGGCCCACACCGCGCGCGTCCTGGTGCAGACCACCGACCTGCCGATCACCGAGATCGCCTTCGCCTCGGGCTTCGCCAGCGTGCGCCAGTTCAACGACACCATCCGGGCCGTGTACGCGTCGACCCCGAGCCGGCTGCGCGCCGCCGCGTCGAAGAGCGGCCGGGCCCGTCGAACGGCGACCCCGGACGCCGGCATCCCGCTCCGGCTCGCCCACCGCGGCCCCTACCAGGCCGGCCCCGTCTTCGACCTGCTGGCACGCGAGGCCGTGCCCGGCGTCGAAGAGGTCGGCGGCCCGCCCGGCGCGCGCACCTACCGGCGCACCCTCCGCCTCCCGTACGGCACCGGCATCGTCGCCGTCGACGAACGCCCCGGCACCGCCCGCACGGGGTCTGGTGCCCACCCGGGCGGCTGGCTCGACGCCCGGCTCCACCTCACCGACCCCCGCGACCTCACCACCGCCGTACAGCGGCTGCGGCGGCAGTTCGACCTCGACGCCGACCCCTACGCCGTCGATGAGCGCCTCGGCGCCGACCCGGAACTCGCACCCCTGATCGCCGCCCGGCCCGGCCTGCGCTCGCCCGGCACCGCCGACCCGGAGGAACTCGCGGTCCGCGCGCTGGTCGGCCGGACGGAGGCCGAACGGCTCGTACGCCGCTACGGCAAGGCCCTCGACGCCCCCTGCGGCAGCCTCACCCACCTCTTCCCCGAGCCGGCCGTCCTCGCCGGCGCCGAACCCGGCGGCACCCTCGGCGCGCTCACCGCCGCCCTCGCCGACCACGCCGTACGCCTGGACCCCGGCGCCGACCGCGACGACGCGCAGGAGGCCCTGCGTGCCGTGCCCGGCCTGGACGCCCGCACGATCGCCGAGATCCGCACCCGCGCCCTCGGCGACCCCGACGTGGCCCCACCCGGCGCCGACGTCCCCGACAGCTGGCGCCCCTGGCGCTCGTACGCCCTGAACCACCTGCGCGCAGCAGGGAAGTGGGAGTTGTGATGACCTCGACGTACTGGACGAACGTGGCCTCCCCGCTCGGGCCGCTGCTCCTCACCGCCGCCCCGGACGGTGCGCTGACCTCGCTGTCCGTGCCCGGGCAGAAGGGCGGGCGTGTGGTGGAGGACGACTGGCGGCAGGACCGCGGGCCGTTCCGCGAGGCCGAGGAGCAGCTCGCCGCCTACTTCGCCGGGGAACTGAAGGAGTTCCGGCTGGCCTGGCGCGCCGAGGGCTCCGTCTTCCGGGAGAAGGTCTGGGCCGCGCTGGACGACATCCCGTACGGGTCGACCGTGACCTACGGCGAGATTGCCGCGCGCATCGGAGCGCCCAGGGCCGCCGTGCGGGCCGTGGGCGGGGCGATCGGCGCCAATCCGCTGCTGGTCGTCCGGCCGTGCCACCGGGTGATCGGGGCGGACGGGACCCTGACCGGCTATGCGGGCGGCCTGCAGCGCAAGGTACGGCTGCTGACGCACGAGGGCGTGCTGTAGACGCCGGTGGTGTTCTCGGAGTGTGTCCCCGGGGTGTGTTCTCAGGCGCCGAAGACGGCCCCCACCCAGGCCGCCGCGATCAGCTGGCACGTGAACAGTTCCGCCAGCACGCTGGAGCCGCCCGAGCGCATCGCCGTGCGCACGGCCGTGGCGGCCTCGGCGTGGCGGCCGAGGCGGAGGCGTTCGGCGAGGTAGATGCCGGCCAGGAAGCCCGGGATCGAGCCGATGACGGGGAGCAGGACGAAGCCGAGGGTGGATCCCGCGCCGGCGGCTGCGGGCGAGCGGCGCCACCCACCGCATGCTGTCCTACCCCGGCGCGGGATCCACCCTTGGCTTC
>NZ_MUKA01000547.1 GCF_002150735.1 Streptomyces africanus | reverse complement strand
CCCTCGCGGAGCAGGGTGAGCAGGTCGTCCGCGGTGGGGCGGGACTTGTGGTGCTTTCGCAGACAGAGGCGGATGAAGGCGCGGCGGGTGGCGGCGTGGGTCAGGACCGAGCCGAGGGAAAAGATGTCGGCGGCCGGGCCGACGTCCTGGGGGGGGACGCGAACTGTTCCGGGGACATGAAGGGCGGCGTGCCCATGACCCGGCCACGGCGAACTCGGCGGCGCGGGAGATGCCGAAGTCGATGACGCGGGGGCCGTCGTCGGCGAGCATCACGTTGGCCGGCTTCGGATCGCGGTGGACGACTCCGGCGCGGTGCATGTCGCGCCGCGCCTCGGCCAGGCCGGTGGCGAGTTCGCGCAGGCGGGGCAGCGGGAGCGGGCCGTGAAGGCCCCGCTGACCTGGCGGGCGGCGGCCACCTCGCGGCGATGAGGGTCCCCCCGCTCGAGCGAAGCCGAGAGTGGGGGAGGGTGCAGAACTCGTCGTCGTCGGCGTAGACCACGCCCATGCCACCGGAGCCGAGGCGGTCCTCGATGCGGTAGCCGCCCACCTCCGCCGGGTCCGAGTCGCGCAGCGCCATCCCCGTACGCTCCCCGGGGCCGGCGGCAGCGGTCCGGTCAGAAGCTGATGGAGTTGATGGTGTCCGCTATCGAGTTGAGGAACCGGTTGATGGACGGGGCCATGCCGGTCGACGCGAGGAAGAAGCCGAAGAGGATCGCCACGATCGCCGGCCCTGCCTTGATGGATCCCCCTCTCAGCAACACCACAAGGATGATCGCCAACAGCAGCACCACAGACAGTGAAATGGCCACAACTGATCACACCCTCGGTCGGTTCGCTCTCCCGGCCCGGGGACGCAACCCCGCGCACCCCGCCAGGACCATCGTGCCACCAACCAGGCCGGGCTATGCGGATCGTGACGGATCGACCACCTCACTCGTGTCCGGGCCGGTGTGCGCCCCCCGGGGCCAGGGGCCGAACGGCAGGGACTCGTACGGGAATTCGACGCGCCACCCGCGCAGGGAATTCGACGGTATCGTTTCCGTGTCCACACAACGCGTTCGCAGCTAATTCGAATTGCCCTCGCAAGTCCTCAACAGCCCTATGGGCAACGCCGGAGCGGCACGGAAGTGGACATTCCGCCGGAGTCGCCTGCTGGTCTTATGCGCCGCTTAGTCCGGAAGTATCACGACAAGCAGGGCGGGTGTGATGAACACAGTCCGCCGTCCGACGATGTGTTGGCCATCACTCCAGCAAGGATGTCAACTACCCGAAATCCGGGGTACCCACAGCGAATAGCCAGGATTCACATCCGGCGTTTTACGAATAGCCGCAGGGAACGCTAGGGTGCCTCAGATGTTCCACGCTGCCTCGTCCCCCGCAAGCGCAGCGAGGTCCCGGATCGTCTCCCCGAGCTCCTGGTGGGAGGGTCTGTGACGAACTCGCTGCGACCGAACGGCGACCGCAGGGCGCCACTTCCCCCGGCACAGTCCTCTGCCGACGGAGTGCCGAGCCCGCGCTCGCCGCAGAGCCCCCAGAAGAAGCAGAACGGCAAGCAGCGCGACGCGTTCTTCGACAACGCCAAGTACCTCGCGATCGTGCTGGTCGCCATGGGCCACGCCTGGGAACCGCTCAAGGGCGACAGCCGGGTACTCGAGGCCGCGTACCAGGTCGTCTACGCGTTCCACATGCCGGCGTTCATCATCATCTCCGGCTACTTCTCGCGCAGTTTCGACATGCGGCCCGACCGGCTCAAGCGCCTGATCACCGGCGTGGCCGTGCCGTACATCGTCTTCGAGACGGCCTACCCGCTCTTCAAGCGGTGGATCGACGACGATCCGGGACAGGACATCAGCCTCCTCGACCCGTGGTACCTGACCTGGTTCCTGGTCGCGCTGTTCATCTGGCGGCTGACCACCCCCATCTGGAAGATGGCGCGCTGGCCGCTGCCGCTCGCGCTCGGCCTCGCGATGCTGGCGACCGTCAGCCCGGAGATCGGTGACGACCTCGACCTCCAGCGGGTCCTGCAGTTCCTGCCGTTCTTCGTGCTGGGCCTGGTCATGAAGCCCGAGCACTTCCACATGGTGCGCCGCCGTTCCGTGCGGATCGCCTCGGTGCCCGTGTTCGCCGCCGCGCTGGCCGTCAGCTGGTGGGCCGTGCCGCGCATGAACACCGCGTGGTTCTACCACCGGGACGCCGCGCAGGAGCTGGGCGCGCCGTGGTGGACCGGCCCGGTCATGGTGCTCGCGATGTTCGGCTGCTCCCTGGTGCTGACCGCCTGCTTCTTCGCCTGGGTGCCGCGCCGCCACATGTGGTTCACCGCGCTCGGCGCCGGCACGCTCTACGGCTACCTGCTGCACGGCTTCCTGGTGAAGGCCGGTGACTACCAGGGCTGGTTCGAGCCGGCCTGGATGCACCGGCCGCTCGGCGAGATCGCCGTGACCGTCGCCGCGGCCGCCGTCGTGACGGTGCTGTGCACCAAGCCGGTGCGGCGGGTCTTCCGGTTCGCGATGGAGCCGAAGATGGAGTGGGCCTTCAAGCGGGACGCGGCCGAGGTCGCCCGTGAGCGTCAGAGCGCCGAGCGGCGCGAGCGCGAGAAGGTCAACGCCTGACGCCCCTGCCCGAGTTCATCCGACGAGACCGAGAAGTGCGCGCATTCGCGTGTACTTCTCGGTCAGTCGTTTACGGGTGGCCTCGTCCAGGACCGCGAGACGTGCCGGGTCCGCGTTGTGCGCCAGGTCCGACTCCTTCACCAGCAGCGCGCCGGGCGTGGCGAGGATGCGCGCAGCGTACGCCTCGGGCGGCTCTCCGGCCCGCTTGGTGACCGCGAGGACGATGTCCTTGGTACGGCTGCTCAGCGCGGCCTCGCGCAGCCACCGGGGCGAGAGCGCGTCGTCCTCGACCGCGTCGTGCAGCCAGGCCGCCGCGATCTGCTCCTCGTCGCCGCCCCGCGCCCGTACGCCCTCCGCGACGGCCTGGAGATGCTCCGCGTACGGCCGTCCGGCCTTGTCGGTCTGGCCGGCGTGCGCAGCGCGGGCGGTGGCCTCCACCTGGGCCAGGGTCAGCGGGGTGCGGGGTGTCTCGGTCACGGCACCAGTGTGCACCGGGAGCAGCGCACGTCAGCGGGCCGCGGCGGCCGTCGGGCCCTCCCGGCAGATCAGCAGCAGCGCCCGGTCGTCGTTGACGTCCTTGGCCACCGCCTCGATGAGGTGCCAGGCGGCGCCGTGGAAGCCGCCCGCCACATACCGGTCGGCCTCGCCGGTGAGGCGGTCGATGCCCTCGACGATGTCGCGGTCGGAGGTCTCCACCAGGCCGTCCGTGAACAGCATCAGCACGTCGCCCGGGCGGAGCGTGCCCTTCACCGGGTCGAACTGGGCGCCGTCGTACACGCCGAGGAGCGGGCCCTCGGCCGCCTTCTCCTCCCAGCGGCCGCTGCCCGCGCTGAGCTGGAGGCCCGGCGGGTGGCCGGCGGAGTAGAGCTCGTAGTCGCCGGAGTCCAGGTCGAGGACCAGATGGATGGAGGTCGCGAAGCCCTCGTCCCAGTCCTGGCGGAGCAGATAGCCGTTCGCTGCCGGCAGGAAGGCGTGCGGCGGGAGGGAGCCCAGGAGGCCGCCGAACGCGCCGGACAGGAGCAGCGCGCGGGAGCCCGCGTCCATGCCTTTGCCGGAGACGTCCGTGAGGACGACCTCGAGCGTGCGTCCGCCGTTGGTGCGCGCCGCCACCACGAAGTCGCCCGAGAAGGACTGGCCGCCCGCCGGGCGCAGCGCCATCTCCCGGTGCCAGCCGTCCGGCAGGCCGGGCAGCTTGCTCTGCACCCGGATGCGTTCGCGCAGGTCGAACAGCATCGTGCCGCCGCGCCGCCAGGGCACGCCGACCCGGCTGCGGAACTGGGCCAGCAGCAGCCCGAAGGAACCGCAGGCCGCTACCACGAGCACCACACCGGGGGTGACCCGGGACGGGCCTTCCGTGTAGGGGCCGAGCCGCACCGACTCCACGATCAGTGCCGTGGCCGCCGCCGCGTACAGGCCGAGCAGGCTCGCCGGGCGCAGCACCAGGCCGCCCACGACGACCGGCAGGACCAGCGCGGCCGGCGAGAACCACACCGAGTTCGCCAGCGTCGCCGCCGCGATCACCGGAACCATCAGGAGCAGACCGGCCAGGGCGATCCAGTCCGAGCCGTCGCCGCGGAAGTAGTCCACGGCGGCTCGTCGCACGCCGACGCGGGCCCGGTGCCACTGCTTCTTCAACCGGGCCGTGAACGTCTCGGCTTCCGCGCGCCGCCCTCGTCCTGCTGCCATTAGTTCGGGACCCTATCCATCGGACCGGCCACTTGGCACGGGAGGTCCTACTTGTCCCCCGACCGGGGACCGACTTCACAGTGAACTTCACGGTGCACCGCCTGTCTCCGGCCCGGGGGAAATTCCCTCGCTCGTCCCGCAGTGCCCTGGTAGGCATGGGCCATGGAGACTGACACGACCGGCTCCGCGGCGACCCCGCGGGTGCTTCGGCGGGACGACTGGGACACGTGGTACGACACCCTCATCCGCGCCTTCGGCGGAGTGCCCGAGTCCGCCGAGGAGCGGGAGTTGTGGGACTCGCTGACCGAGTGCGACCGCTCGCTCGGTGTCTGGGACGGGGACGCCTGCGTGGGGACGGCGGGGGCGTTCTCCTTCCGGCTCACCGTGCCCGGCGGGGCCTCGGTGCCGGCCGCGGGCGTCACGATGGTGAGCGTGGCCGCCACGCACCGCCGGCGCGGTGTCCTGACGTCGATGATGCGGCGGCAGTTGGACGACGTCCGCGCGTGGGGCGAGCCGCTGGCCGTGCTCACGGCCTCCGAGCCGGCGATCTACGGCCGGTTCGGATACGGCGCGGCCACCTTCCAGTTGAACGCCGAGATCGACACGACCCGGGTGCGGCTGGCCTCGCTGCCGGCGGGTACGGACGACGTACGCCTGCGCTACGCCGTTCCCGCCGATGTCCTCGACGTGTGCGAGGCGGTGTACGCGCAGCTGGTGCCGTCGCGACCGGGCATGCTGGCGCGGCAGCCCGGCTGGGAGCGGGTCGGGGTGCTCGATCCCGAGAGCGAGCGGAACGGGGCGTCGCCGCTGCAGTGCGTCCTCGCCGAGCGGGGCGGGGAGACCGTCGGGTACGCCCGGTACCGCGTCAAGCCGGGCTGGGAGCTCACCGGCGCCAACGGCACGGTGACGGTGGAGAACTCGGCCGCGCTGGATCCCGCGGCGGACGCGGCGCTGCTGCGGTTCCTGTTCGGTATCGACCTGACGTCGAAGCTGGTGCTGCGGGGGCGGCCGGTCGACGACGCGTGGCAGTACCTGGTGTCCGACATACGGCGGTGTCAGCCGCGGTTGCGGGATTCGTTGTACGTACGGCCGGTGGAGGTCGGGGCCGCGCTGGAGGCGCGGACGTATCAGACGCCGGTGGACGTGGTGTTCGAGGTGGAGGACGCGTTCTGCCCCTGGAACGCCGGGCGTTGGCGGCTCAGCGGCGATGCGAAGGGGGCGTCCTGTGAGCGTACGGCGGATGCGGCGGATGTCGCGTTGTCCGTACGGGAGTTGGGGGCGGCGTATCTCGGCGGGGTGAGCCTCGG
>NZ_MUKA01000546.1 GCF_002150735.1 Streptomyces africanus | reverse complement strand
CGGAGCTGCCGCTGGTCCGGCGCAACCGGCTCCGCGAGGAGTGGGGCGTCTCGGCCACCGACATGCAGGCGATCCTCAACGCCGGTGCGCTGGAGCCCATCGTCGCCACCATCGAGGCCGGGGCCGACGCCGCCTCCGCCCGCAAGTGGTGGATGGGCGAGCTGGCCCGCAGCGCCAACGAGTCGGGCAAGGCGCTCGACGAGCTGGCGATCACGCCGCAGCAGGTGGCCCGGGTCGCCGAGCTCGTCGTGAAGGGCGACCTGAACGACAAGCTGGCCCGTCAGGTCATCGAAGGCGTCCTCGCGGGCGAAGGCACCCCGGACGAGGTCGTCGACAAGCGCGGTCTGAAGGTCGTCTCCGACGCGGCGCGCTGGTCGGCGCGGTCATGAAGGCGACCCGGGGCCAGGCCGACGCGGCCCGCGTCAAGGAGCTGATCCTGCAGAAGCTGGGCGTCAGCGAGGGCTGACCTCCGCGAACCCCACAGGGGGGATGCACCGAGACCGGTGCATCCCCCCTGCGCCTTTATGCCTCGGGGCGGCGGCCGACGACCCGGACGAAGCCCAGCGTGCCGCCCTGGTCCAGGCGCAGCATCTCGGCGCTCCGGCCGGCCATCCGGATGTGGAACTCGTCCGTGTGCTCCTCGGCCACGACCTCGCTCCAGCGCAGCCAGTCGCGCCAGCCGTCCTCCAGCCAGTCGGCTGTCTCGACCTCCACGGCCCCGCTGCGGGTCCAGTGGCGCCGCCACCAGGCGGCCGTGTGGAAGCACCAGAATCCCGGCTCCCAGTACGGCCTCAGATGCTCCGGCGGTTCGACGCCGTCGATCTCCTCGCGCAGCGCCGGTACGACGACCCCGATCCGCCCGCCGGGCTTCAGCAGCCGCGTCAGCCCGGGCAGGTACAGGTCGTTCGTGCCGAAGTACTGGTAGGCGTCGACGGAGACGATCGCGTCGAAGCCGTTCTCGCCGAACGGCAGGTCGTGCGCCTCGGCGAACACGGGCAGGACGCGGTCGGCGACACCCGCCTCGGCGATGCGCCCGGCGTTCT
>NZ_MUKA01000545.1 GCF_002150735.1 Streptomyces africanus | reverse complement strand
GCAGTGGTGGGGAGCCGCGGCGTGAGCGTGCTGCCTCGGTGCCGTTGGCGGCGGTGGGAGTGGCTGCCGCGGCTCCCCACCACTGCGCAGCACCCCCAGCATCTCCCGCAACTCGGTCAGCGCCTGCCGCCCCATGTCCCCCACCAGCGCGGCGTTCCTGACCGCCTTCTCGGGATCCTTCCGCGCCACTGCCTGCAGCGCGGCCGCATGCACGACCATCAGGCTCACCCGGTGCGCGACCACGTCGTGCATCTCCCGAGCGATCCGCGTCCGCTCCTCGTTCCGGGCCCACTCGGCCCGCTCCTCCGCACGCTCCGCGAGCAGCTGAAGCTCCCGCTCCAGACTGTCCGCCCGCTCCCGCAGGCTCTCCATCAGCCGCCGCCGCGCCCCCACGTACAGACCCAGCAGCACCGGGGGCGCCGTGAAGCCCAGCGACATCGTCACGGCGGCGAAGGGAACGAACCAGTCCCCCAGGTCCAGATCCCCCCGCGACACGTCCTGCCGCGTCTTCACGAACGTCACGATCAACGTCCCCACCAGCGACATCCCCGCCAGCGAGGCGATGATCCGCCGGGGCATCTCGGCTGCGGCCAGCGTGTACAGGCCGACCACGCCCATCAGGAAACCCATCTCGGCCGGCGTGATGGCGATCGAGACCAGCACGACGGCGATCGGCCACCGCCGCCGCACGAGCAGCACGGAACCGGCCAGCAGGCCGAAAACGACCCCCGCGGCAACCGGGACCCCCGCGTCCCTGGCGAACGGAATTCCCTCCAGCCCGCACTCCAGCGCGGACACCACGGCCAGGCTCACATCGAACACGGCACTACGCCGCCTGGCCCACCACCACGGCCCTCCCCGGGCCGTCACATGGTCTTCCCCCGTCGCGGTCATGCCTCCCAGCCTACGGGCGGCCTGCGCCGGTTTTCCGGCGAGTTTCCCGCACTGGCCCAGACCACACTCCGTGACCGTTCGGCTGCGATACGGCCCGATATCCCTCGAACTGCTGAATCGCTCACCGTTCGACCCCGGAATCCTCCATTCCGCCCGGACGGTATGCGTATGACACATGCCCCAGGCAAATACGCCGACTTCGAGGGACTACGGGAGAGGGCGGTGGCGCTGCGACGCGCAGGGCTGAGCCGACGCCAGATCCGCGACCGACTGCACGTCGACAACAACGACATCCTCAACCGCCTGCTGGAGGGCGAGCCGCCGCCGGAATGGACGAAACGCCCGAACGCGAAGGACGACCTACGCGAACGGGCCAGGGAGCTCCGACTCCAGGGCTGGACGTACGACCAGATCCAGGTGGAGCTGGGGTGCTCGAAGAGTTCGATCTCGCTGTGGGTACGGGATCTGCCGAAGCCAGAGCGCCGCGACCCAACGGAGCAAGCAAAGTTGGCAGCGCGGAAACGCTGGGAGCACGAGCTGGCGATCCGGGATGAGGAGCGGCAGCGAACCAAGGAAGCCGCAGCGAAGGAGATGGGCGAGTTGTCGGCGCGCGACCTGTTCATGGCCGGCGTGGCTCTGTACTGGGCCGAGGGCTCCAAGGACAAACCCTACGACCGTCGGGAGAATGTCCTCTTCGTCAACAGCGACCCCGGGGTGATCCGGCTCTACCTTGCTTGGCTGAACCTGCTTGGTGTCGAGCGGGACCGTCTGCGATATCGCGTAATGATCCACATGACAGCAGACGTCGAGGGCGCCGAGTGCTACTGGGCCAACTTGGTGGGCATTGACGTCTCCACGCTCCAAAAGACGACGATCAAGAAGCACAACCCGAAGACCGTCCGCAAGAACGTGGGCGAGAGCTATCGGGGCTGTCTCGTCATCCGCGTCAGCCAAGGCGCCGAGTTGTACCGTCGAATCGAGGGCTGGTGGCATGGAATGGTCTCCGGGATCACCGCATCCGTCTCCTCAGGTAAGGTCTGATGCAGCCATCCGCCATGGGGTAACTGGTAGCCCGCGGGCCTTTGAAGCCCTGTAGTGCTGGTTCGAATCCAGCTGGCGGAGCTGCACGGTGTGGGGCCTGACAGGAATGCCAGGCCCCACACCGTGCAGCT
>NZ_MUKA01000544.1 GCF_002150735.1 Streptomyces africanus | reverse complement strand
CCCCGGCTGGTACCAGGGCCGCTGCGTGCACATCCACACCAAGGTGCATGTGAACGGCACCTGGACCGACGCCGGTTACGAGGGCGGCACGACCTGCCACACCGGTCAGCTCTTCTTCGACGAGGAGTCCGTGCTGGCCTCCGCCGAGGTCGAGCCGTACTCCACCAACACCACGACTCGCACGACCCTCGACGAGGACACCATCTACCCGGGCAACGGCGCCCAGGGCGGGTTGCTGAAGCTCCAGTACCGGAAGAACGCCATCGCGAAGGGCGTCGTCGCCGGCCTCACCATGGGTGTCGATCCCACGGGCTGACGGACGTCTGACGGACGTGTGTGGGGCGGACGTGGACGGCCCTCCGCCCCACATTCACATATATGTACTTCTGCTCAACCCGTTGACCCGGAAGTTAAGCCTCCATAAAGCCCCTTCGAGAACGCGTACGTGACTGCTGTTCACGTATGTGCACATCGAGGGAGACAACGATGTCAGACGCCGCAACAGCCATACCCGAGGCCGAGCAGCGTGCGGTCGGCAAATTCCTGCGCCGCATGCTCCCGATCCTGGTCCTCATGCTGCTGGTCAACCAGATGGACCGGACGAACGTGGGGTTCGTCCAGAACGAACTGCGGGCCGATGTCGGGGTGAGCGCCACCGCCTACGGGCTCGGCGCGGGCCTGTTCTTCATCGGGTACGCCCTGTTCGAGGTGCCGAGCAACATGCTCCTGGAGCGGTTCGGGGCCCGGGTCTGGCTGACCCGGATCATGATCACCTGGGGTGTGGTGATCGTGGCGATGTGCTTCATCCACAACGTGTGGATGTTCTACGGCCTGCGCTTCCTGCTCGGCGTCGCGGAGGCCGGCTTCTTCCCCGGCGTGCTCCTCTACTTCACCCAGTGGCTGCCGGACTCCAGCCGGGGCCGGGCCAGTGCGATCTTCCTGGGCGGGTCGGCCACGGCGTACATCGTCACGGGCCCGATCACCGGTGCGCTGCTGGAGCTGCACGGCGCGGGCGGTGTCGCGGGCTGGCGGTGGATGTTCGCCCTGGAGGGGGCCTTCTCGATCCTGGTCGGCTTCATCGCCGGGTTCTTCCTCGTCTCCCGGATCCAGGACGCGAAGTGGCTGACGCAGGAGGAGAAGGACGCGCTGAGCGACGCGGTGGCGCGGGACAAGGAGGCGCGTGACCGGGCGCCGTCGGTGTCGCGGCTGAAGCTGATCTTCCATCCCCAGGTCGCCGTCCTGACCGCGGTCTTCTTCGCGATGGCGCTCACCGGCTACGCGATCACGTTCTGGCTGCCGAGCCTGGTGGAGGAGATCGGCGGACTGTCGTCCTTCCAGATCGGCCTGCTGTCGGCGATCCCCTGGATCTGCGCGGTGATCGCGATGTACACGATGGCCCACTTCACCGACCGGGCCCGGGACCGCCGCCCGTACCTGGCGATCGCCCTGGTCCTGTCGGCCATCGGCACCTTCCTCGCCACGCTCGGTTCGCCCTGGTTCGGCCTGGCCGCCCTCACCCTCGCCGCGGTCGGCGGCAAGTGCGCGGCCACACTGTTCTGGCCGATGGCCCAGTCGGGCCTCGACCTGAAGATCGCCGCGCCGGGTCTGGCGCTGGTCAACTCCATCGGCAACCTGGGCGGTTTCGTGTCACCCACCCTGTTCGGCTACCTCAAGGACACGACGGGCAGCACGAACGGGGGCCTGTACACCCTGTCGGCGGCGTCGATCCTGGCGGTGCTGGGCGTGGCGTTCGTACGGCACACCGACAGGGGGCCGCGGGCGGGAGCCGGGGATCGTCCGGGCGTGACGGGGAAGACGGCCGTGAGCTGACCCGAGCCGACTCCGGACAGCGGCCCGCTCCTTGCCGGGGGAGCGGGCCGCGGCCTCTTCAGGAGGCGATCAGTCCTCGGCGAACAGATCCTCCACCGCGGTGGCCGTCAGAGAGCGGTCGAACCAGAGGGTGAGGGTGTCGAGATCGGTGCAGGAGGTGATGCGGTCGCGGGTGGCTTCAGGGACGGGGATGCCGCGCTTTTCCAGCACGCGGAGGATGAGCGCCGTGCGATCTTCAGCCCTGCCCTCTGCCATGCCCTCTGCTCTGCCCTGGGCCTTGCCCTCCAGGTACGTCTCCTCGAAGAGGGTTCCCCTGCCCGGGAAGTAAGTGCCGACCATCTTCTCCAGCTCTCTCCATGTGTCCCGGACCGGAGTGTCCTCCAGCCCGACTTCAAGCCATTCACACCAGTACTTCGCTGTTGCCTTGTCGAACGACCGCATGCCGCGGGCCACCATGCCCAGTATGGCGGGGGCGTCTTCGCTGCCGCTATGCACGATGGCCGAGAACGTAGCCATCGCCGGTTCGCGGGCGACCATGGACTCGTCGGTGATCAACGGTACGTTGTCCGGGCCGAGCACGAAGGGACGCGTGGCCTGCGTCGTCCAACTGCCTACGCGGCACTCGAAGGGGCCGGCCGCCCAGGATGCGGTCCGCCGGTCCCTGCAGACCGCGACGAGCAGCACAGGCAGGTCGAACTTCGCGCGCAGATACGCCACGTAGTACGACCAGCTCGATCCCTTGCCACGGGTCCGGGCGGTCTGGGCCTCGACGGCGATGAGGAAGCTGTCCCCCTCGGACGGCTCGACTTTCAGCACCGTGTCCACACGGCGTTCCAGCGGCTTGATCTCCGTGGCGTCAGGGGTCAGCGCCTCGATCGTCGCCTTCGCGGGTGGTGGCAGGCCCAGTGCCTCGAAGACGGGGACGAGTACCTCCGGATGGTCCTGGAAGATCCGGTGCGAGGTCTCATGGGTTGATGTGACCATGCGCGCAAGCTAGGTCCACCAGGGGGCGGCGTGTTCGGCGAACGAGCCGCGTTCACTCTTTCGAGAGCGGCAAAAACGTTCACTTCACGGAGTGCCGTTACCTCGCCACGAACTGGGTCAGGATCGCCTGGACCTCGTAGATGTCGACCCCCTTGGTGAAGGTCTTCTCGATGGGGGTCGGGGTGCCGGAGATCCAGATTTTGAGTTCGGCGTCCAGGTCGAAGGTGCCGGCCGTTTCCACCGCGAAGTGGGTGATGCTGCGGTAGGGGACCGAGTGGTACTCGACCTTCTTGCCGGTGATGCCCTGTTTGTCGATCAGGATCAGGCGGCGGTCGGTGAAGAGGATGGTGTCGCGGATCAGGAGAAACGCGGCGTGGACCTGTTCGCCGTGGCCGAGGAGGCGGGCGTAGTCGTGCTGGGCCGATGCCGGGTCGATGGTGTGGGCGTTGCCGAACAGTGCCATGGGAGTCCCCCGGATGTGTGATGGCGGCCGGGTGGCCGGTCTCCCGCGATCTTCGCAAAGCACGGGGCCCGGGAGAAGGTTCTCGTTCTCCCGGGCCCCGTGCTGTAGCGAGCGTGTTACGCCGTCGGCTTCTCTTCCAGGCGCGGGAAGAGGACCGCGCCCTTGGTGACCGTCGTGCCGGCCGGGAGCCTGCCCCACTCGCCGGCCTCGCCGATCCTCTGGTCCGCGAGGGCGCCGAGGGAGGCCTCCGCGCCGAGCGAGTCCCAGAGCTTCTGGGAGGTCTCCGGCATGACCGGGTTGAGGAGGACCGCGACGGCGCGCAGGGACTCCGCGGCCGTGTAGAGGATCGTGGCCAGGCGGGCCCTGCCCTCGTCGGAGGTGTCCTTCGCGACCTTCCAGGGCTCCTGCTCGGTGATGTAGCCGTTGACCTGCTTGACGAAGTCGAAGACCGCCAGGATGCCGCCCTGGAAGTCCAGCTCCTCACCGATCCGGCGGTCCGCCTCCGTGACGGCCTTCGCCAGGCCCTCGTGGATCGCCTGCTCCGCGGCGCCGTCGGCCGCCGACGCCGGCAGCTCGCCGCCGAAGTACTTGCCGACCATCGCCGCGACGCGGGACGCCAGGTTGCCGTAGTCGTTCGCCAGCTCGCTGGTGTAGCGGGCGGAGAAGTCCTCCCAGGAGAACGAGCCGTCCTGGCCGAAGGCGATCGCGCGCAGGAAGTACCAGCGGTACGCGTCCACGCCGAAGTGCGAGGTCAGGTCCTGCGGCTTGATGCCGGTCAGGTTCGACTTCGACATCTTCTCGCCGCCGACCATCAGCCAGCCGTTGGCCGCGATCTTGCCGGGCAGGGGGAGGCCCTGCGCCATCAGCATCGCGGGCCAGATCACCGCGTGGAAGCGGAGGATGTCCTTGCCGACCAGGTGGACGTCGGCCGGGAAGGTCTCCTCGAACTTGGCCTGGTTCTCGTTGTAGCCGACCGCCGTGGCGTAGTTCAGCAGGGCGTCGACCCACACGTAGATCACGTGCTTGTCGTCCCAGGGGACCGGGACGCCCCAGTCGAACGTCGAGCGCGAGATGGAGAGGTCCTGCAGGCCCTGCCGTACGAAGTTCACGACCTCGTTGCGCGCGGACTCGGGCTGGATGAAGCCGGGGTTGGCCTCGTAGTGGGCGAGGAGCTTCTCGCCGTACTCGCTCAGCTTGAAGAAGTAGTTCTCCTCGCTGAGGATCTCCACGGGCTTCTTGTGGATCGGGCAGAGCTTCTGGCCCGCGTACTCGCCCTCGCCGTCGAGGAGCTCGCCGGGGAGCTTGTACTCCTCGCAGCCGACGCAGTACGGGCCCTCGTAGCCGCCCTTGTAGATCTCGCCCTTGTCGTACAGGTCCTGGACGAACTCCTGGACGCGGTCCGTGTGCCGCTTCTGCGTGGTGCGGATGAAGTCGTCGTTCGCGATCTCCAGGTGCTCCCAGAGAGGCTTCCACGCTTCGGTGACGAGCTTGTCGGCCCACGCCTGGGGGGTGACCCCGTTGGCCTCGGCCGTGCGCATGATCTTCTGACCGTGCTCGTCCGTGCCGGTGAGGTACCACACCTTCTCGCCGCGCTGGCGGTGCCAGCGGGTGAGCACGTCGCCTGCGACGGTCGTATAGGCGTGGCCCAGGTGAGGAGCGTCGTTGACGTAGTAGATGGGGGTCGAGACGTAGTACGCCTTCGCCCCCTGCTTCTCGGATCCAGTGGCCGCCATGGTCGAAATCCTACTGGTCCGTTGAAGATCGACTCACACGTGTTTCGGGGGGTGGACGGCTTGGCGTGTGCTGTCCACCCCCCAGGGGGTCTACGGGCGCCAGTTCGCCAGTACGCCCTCGTAGAGCTCCTTGTCCGTGAGCTCGCGGGGGGTTTCGCCGGCGAGGAAGTGGGACGTGTTGGGGGTCTTGAGCTTGCGGAGGTAGTCGAAGGCCTTGTTCTCCGGGTCGCCGAAGGCGACGAAGGAGAAGAAGACGGTGGGGTGGGTCTTGGCGGCCTCGGTGAGGGACTGGGTGGCGGGGGTCTTGGCGTCGGGAGCGCCGTCCGTCTGGAAGATCACCAGGGCCGGGGTCTCGGGCTTCGCTTCCTTGCCGTGGTGGGCGAGGACCGCCTCGACTGCCGCGTGGTAGCTGGTGCGGCCCATGCGGCCGAGGCCGGCGTGCAGGTCGTCGATCTTGTTCTCGTGGTCGGTGAGGGTGATCTCGCCGGTGCCGTCGAGTTCGGTGGAGAAGAAGACGACCGGGACGGTGGCCTCGGGGTCGAGGTGGGCGGCGAGGGCGAGGGTCTGCTCGGCGAGGGCCTGGGCGGAGCCGTCCTTGTAGTACGGGCGCATGGAGGCGGAGCGGTCGAGGACGAGGTAGACCTTGGCTCGGGTGCCGGTGAGGCTGTGCTGCTTGAGGGTGGTGGCGGCGGCCTTGTAGGCGGTGGTGAGGCCGGGGGCGCGGGTCTTGACGCGGGTGAGGGGG
>NZ_MUKA01000543.1 GCF_002150735.1 Streptomyces africanus | reverse complement strand
GGGGCCGGGCGGAGACGGCGCAGGGGGAGGTGACCGTGCGGTGGGCGTACGAGGTGATGGGGCCGGCGGTTGCCGGGGCGTTGCTGGTGTTGATTCTGCTGGTGGTCGGCTGAGGGGGACGGGGGTCGGCCCCCGAGGGGTCGGCCCCCGGGCCGGGGTGCTCGGCTTCGGTGGGGCCGACCTGTCAGTGTCCGACCGCGGTGTGGTCAGATGCCTGCCGCTGCCGACAGGTCGCGTTTGATCGACTCCAGTAGGGCCGTCGCCTGTGCGCGGGCCCCGGGGAGCTCGGCGTGGGTCGCGACCGGGAGCACGACCTCCAGGTAGCACTTCAGCTTCGGCTCCGTGCCGCTCGGGCGGACGATCACCCGGGCGCCGTCGAGGGTGTAGCGCAGGCCGTCGGTGGGCGGGAGGGTGTCCGTGCCCTGTGTGAGGTCGTCGGTGCGGGTGATCGGCAGGCCGGCGAGCTCGGTCGGGGGCTGTTCGCGCAGGCGGCGCATCGCGGCCGCGATCAGGGACAGGTCCTCGACGCGGACCGAGAGCTGGTCCGTGGCGTGCAGGCCGTGTTCCACGGCCAGGTCGTCGAGGAGATCGAGGAGGGTGCGGCCCTCCTCCTTGAGCTGCGACGCCAGTTCCGTGATCAGGAGCGCGGCCGTGATGCCGTCCTTGTCGCGTACGCCGTCCGGGTCGACGCAGTAGCCGAGG
>NZ_MUKA01000077.1 GCF_002150735.1 Streptomyces africanus | reverse complement strand
CCCTCGATGGCCCGGCCCCACACGCGGTGGGGCCGGGCCATCGAGGGAGTGTCAGCCCTCCGTGGTCTCCGCGGCGGCCGTGGCCTTACGGGTGCGGCGGGCCTTCGGCTTCGCCTCGGCCGCGTCGTCCGCGACCTCGGCGGAGGCCGTGGCGGCCGCTGCCGACTTCCGCGTGCGGCGCGGCTTGGCCGTCTCCGGCTCCTGCCCGGCCTGTGCCGGGATATCGGCGGGCTCGGTGACCTTGCGGGTGCGGCGGCGCGGCTTGGCTTCCGTGCCTTCGGCCGTGTCGGCGGCGGCTTCGGCTGCTGCGGCGGTCTTCCGCGTGCGGCGGGGCTTGGTCTCCGTGCCGTCGGCGGTGTCGGCATCCGCAGCCGCGGCGGCCGTCTTCCGCGTACGGCGCGGCTTCGCCTCGGTCGCCTCGGCCGTGTCCACGCTCGCCTCGGCCTTGGCCGTCGCCTTGCGCGTACGCCGCGGCTTGGCTTCGGCGGCCTCGGGCTCCTGAGCCGTCTGGGCCGGGATCCCGGCGGTGACGGCCTCGGCGGGCTCGACGGCTTCGACGGCCTTGCGGGTGCGGCGGCGCGGCTTGGCTTCCGTGCCTTCGGCGGTGTCGGCGGCGGCTTCGGCTGCTGCGGCGGTCTTCCGCGTGCGCCTGGGCTTGGCCTCGGCGGTTTCGGCCGTGTCGACGGCGTCCTCCGCTGCGGCGGCCGCCTTGCGCGTGCGGCGCGGCTTGGTCTCCGTGGCTTCGGCGGCGTCGGCGGCCTCAGTCGTGGCGGCCTTGCGGGTGCGCCTGGGCTTGGCCTCGGCGGTTTCGGCCGTGTCGACGGCGTCCTCCGCTGCGGCGGCCGCCTTGCGCGTGCGGCGCGGCTTGGTCTCCGTGGCCTCGGCCGGAGCGGCAGGGGCCTCCGACTTGGCAGCCGTCTTGCGGGTGCGACGCGGCTTCGTTTCCGTCGGCTCCGGTGCGGACTCGACGGTCCCCTCGGCCGTGTCGACCGCCTGCTCGGCCGCGGAGGAAGCCGTGGTCTTGCGGGTGCGGCGGCGCGGCCTGGCCGCAGGCGCCTCGGGCTGTTCGGTCACCGCGGCGGCCACGACCGACGCGGCATCCGCGCCCGCCTGTGCCGGGGTCTCCGCAGGGGCCGAAGGCGTCACCGCGGCCTCCACCGCCGGCGTCTCCACCGGAGTCTCCGACCTGCGCGTACGGCGCCGGCGCGGCTTCTCCGCCTCCGTGCTGGTGCCCTCCGCCGTCGCCACGGCGTTCTCCGCCGGTGCGGACGCGGGGGACTCGACCGCCGTGACCGGCGCCGACTCGGCTGCCGGGGTGCCGCCGCGGGTGCGGCGACGGCGACGCGGGGTGCGCGGAGCCGTGACGGCCTC
Source organism: Streptomyces africanus (assembly GCF_002150735.1). Taxonomy (GTDB): domain Bacteria; phylum Actinomycetota; class Actinomycetes; order Streptomycetales; family Streptomycetaceae; genus Streptomyces; species Streptomyces africanus. Next base: position 33,247 of record NZ_MUKA01000077.1, on the reverse strand, counting down.
CGCCTCGGCGGAGCCGCCCGTGGCCGTGGTGCCCGAAGCGGCGGTGCCGGCGGACTCCGGTGCGCCGTCCAGCGGCGTCCCGCCGCGTGTACGGCGGCGGCGTCGCGGCGTACGGGCCGACCGCTCACGGTCGGACGACGGGGACTCGTCCCGGCCGCCGCGGCTTCGGCCACCGCGCCCGCGCGGCCCCCGGCCGCCCGTCTCGCCCAGGTCCTCCAGTTCCTCCGCCTCCAGCCCGGCGCGCTTGCGCTCCGAGCGCGGCAGGACGCCCTTGGTGCCCTCGGGGATGCCGAGGTCGGCGTAGAGGTGCGGGGACGTGGAGTACGTCTCCGGCGGGTCGTTGAAGCCCAGGTCCAGCGCCTTGTTGATCAGCTGCCAGCGCGGGATGTCGTCCCAGTCGACGAGCGTGATCGCGATGCCCTTGGCGCCCGCGCGACCCGTACGGCCGATGCGGTGCAGGTACGTCTTCTCGTCTTCCGGCGACTGGTAGTTGATGACGTGGGTGACGCCCTCGACGTCGATACCGCGGGCGGCGACGTCGGTGCAGACGAGGACGTCCACCTTGCCGTTGCGGAAGGCCCGCAGGGCCTGCTCGCGGGCGCCCTGGCCGAGGTCGCCGTGGACCGCGCCGGACGCGAAGCCGCGCTGCTGGAGCTGGTCGGCGAGGTCCGCCGCCGTGCGCTTCGTACGGCAGAAGACCATGACCAGTCCCCGGCCGTCGGCCTGCAGGATGCGCGCGACCATCTCCGGCTTGTCCATGTTGTGCGCGCGGTAGATGTACTGCTTGGTGTTCGCGACCGTCTTGCCCGCGTCGTCCGGCGACGTGGCGCTGATGTGCGTGGGCTGCGACATGTAGCGGCGGGCCAGTCCGATGACCGCGCCCGGCATGGTCGCCGAGAACAGCATCGTCTGGCGCCGGACCGGCAGCATGTTGATGATCTTCTCGACGTCGGGCAGGAAGCCCAGGTCGAGCATCTCGTCGGCCTCGTCGAGGACCAGGCACCTGACGTGCTTCAGGTTCAGCTTCTTCTGCCCGGCGAGGTCGAGCAGCCGGCCCGGGGTGCCGACGACCACGTCGACGCCCTTCTTCAGGGCCTCGACCTGGGGCTCGTAGGCCCGGCCGCCGTAGATCGCGAGGACGCGCACGTTGCGCACCTTGCCCGCGGTCAGCAGGTCGTTGGTGACCTGCGTGCACAGCTCGCGCGTGGGGACGACGACGAGCGCCTGCGGGGCGTCGGTGAGGTCTTCGGGCTTGGCGCGTCCGGCCTCTACGTCGGCGGGGACGGTGACGCGCTCGAGGAGCGGGAGGCCGAAGCCCAGCGTCTTGCCGGTGCCGGTCTTGGCCTGGCCGATGACGTCCGCGCCCGAAAGGGCCACGGGAAGCGTCATCTCCTGGATGGGGAAGGCGGTGGTGATGCCGACGGCCTCCAGGGCCTCGGCGGTCTCGGGGAGGATTCCGAGCTCTCGGAACGTCGTAGTCAGGGTGCTGCCTCTTCTGTGTGGGCGGCGCGAGGCGAGCGCGGGGGTCTTGTCGGACCGTGCCGGGGACGTCGGCTGCCTACGGGCGGGCCGTAGAGCACGGGACCGCGCCGACGCTCTAGCGCTCATGCCGCTGAGGGTGTCCCTCCGGCATCCGTACGCACTGTGCCGTATGGACGGGAGGGTCTGTCGGGTCGGAGCCGATCGGGCCACCGACCGGGCATCCTCATACGTGCGGCCTGTCGAGGTACGTCGACGTACCAGCAGGCGCATTACCACCATACCCCGGAATCCCGCACACGCGACGGCCGATTTGGTCACGTAGTCGTCGTCACACTGATTGACCAGGGCCTTACGCCTCCCGGCGGGCGGGCTATTGTGCGCTTCATGACGAGCTCTGACAAGCCTGAGAACGCCTCGGACACCACCGCCACCCCGGCCGAACACACCGGAGTCGCCGCCCGGGACTGGGCGACGGCCTCCGCCGACCCGCAGTACCGCGCCGCGGTCGTGGACCTGCTCGGTGCGCTCGCGTACGGGGAGCTGGCGGCGTTCGAGCGGCTCGCGGAGGACGCCAAGCTGGCGCCGACGCTGGAGGACAAGGCGGAGCTGGCGAAGATGGCGTCGGCCGAGTTCCACCACTTCGAGAGGTTGCGCGACCGGCTCGCCGAGATCGGGGAGGAGCCGACGCGGGCGATGGAGCCGTTCGTCGCGGCCTACGACGGGTTCCACAAGCAGACGGCCCCCTCGGACTGGCTGGAGGGCCTCGTCAAGGCCTACGTCGGCGACTCCATCGCCAGTGACTTCTACCGGGAGGTCGCGGCCCGGCTGGACTCCGACTCCCGCGGTCTGGTGCTGGCCGTGCTCGACGACACGGGGCACGGCGGCTTCGCCGTGGAGAAGGTGCGCGCCGCGATCGACGCGGACCCGCGGGTGGGCGGACGGCTCGCGCTGTGGGCGCGGCGGCTGATGGGCGAGGCCCTGTCGCAGTCCCAGCGGGTGGTCGCCGACCGGGACGCGCTGTCGACCATGCTGGTGGGCGGCGTCGCGGACGGCTTCGACCTCGCCGAGGTCGGCAAGATGTTCTCCCGCATCACCGAGGCCCACACCAAGCGGATGGCTGCGCTGGGGTTGGCGGCGTAGCGCTCCGCGCAGGGGGCCCGGCCGCGTGGCGCTCCGCGCAGGGGCCGGGTCGTGGGGCGTTCTGCGCTGGGTGTTCCGGTCGTGTGGCGTTCCGCGCAGAGTGGTTGCGGCCGGGGAGCGTTCGGCGTAGGGGTCGGTCTGGTGGCGCTTCGCGCAGGGGGCCGGTCGTGTGGGGCTGGGCGCAGGGGCCCCGTCGTGTGGCGTTCCGCGCCGGGTGGTTCCGGTCGTGTGGCGCTCTGCGCAGGGTGGTTGCGGCCGGGGAGCGTTCGGCGCAGGGGCCCCGTCGTGGGGCGCGCAGGGCCCCGTCGTGGGGCGTTGCGCGCAGGGCGTGCCGGCCGTGGAGTGCTCCGTGACAGCGTGGTTGCGGCTGCGGGCCGGGGGGCGGCCGGGCGCGAGTCCCGCGCCTCCGACCGCTTCGGTTACGCCGTCGCCGATCGTCGGCGTAGGCGGCCCGCCGGGCGCAGCAGCAGCGACAGTGAGGCCACTGAGACGATCACCGCGCCGAGCAGCACCACCAGCATGTGCCCGGTGTCCAGCGCGCTGTGCATGACGAAGGCCCCGAAGAGGGCGCCCGCGACGCCGGTTGACAGGACCAGGGGGCGAGCCGGGAGCCGGTGCGCCAGGCGATGCGTGGCCGCCCATGACAGAGCCAGGCCGAGAATCGCGGAACTCAGCGCTTCCAGGAGCATGTCGAGGTCCCTCCCACATGGCCGGCTGCCCAAATCGGTCGTAGCCCGTCTTACCCCTGACCTGCGGAATCCAACCCACTTCTGTGGGTGAACCGTGCTCCAACCGTGGAGGAACCCGTGTGCCGCACGGGAGAGGGAACGGGAACGGGGCGGGTCGGCCGACAGCCGCCCCGCCCCGTTCCACACATGCGCCTACAGAGCGCCGAAGCCCACCTTGCGCGGGGCCGGCTCGCCGATCTCGATGTACGCGAGACGGTCGGCCGGGACCAGGACCTTGCGGCCGTGCTCGTCCACGAGGGTCAGCAGCGGCGACTTCCCGGCCAGCGCCTCGGACACCGCCCGCTCGACCTCCTCGGCACTCTGACCGCTCTCCAGAACGATCTCGCGGGGCGCGTGCTGCACGCCGATCTTGACCTCCACGGCTATGTCCCTCCGACGGTCAGTGATGTGCGCGACCTTCCGCGCCGTACGCAGCACACATTAGCCCGGTGAGGGGACCGGCATGCTCCGCCCGAGAACGCCACGAGCGAACAGCGGGCGGGAACAAAGCCGCCGTCAGTGGTGCTGCTGGTCCGTTCCGTGCAGCGGGAAGCCCGCGATGCCGCGCCACGCCAGCGAGGCGAGCAGCTGTACGGCCTCGTCGCGCGGCACACTGCGATCGCTGTGCAGCCAGGACCGGGCCACCACCTGGGCGAGGCCGCCCAGACCCGAGGCGAGCAGCATCGACTCCGCGCGCGACAGGCCCGTGTCCTCGGCGATGACGTCGCGGATCGCCTCCGCGCACTCGGTGGTGACCTTGTCGACGCGCTCGCGCACCGCCGGCTCGTTCGTCAGGTCCGACTCGAAGACCAGGCGGAAGGCGCCGCCGTCGTCCTCGACGTACGCGAAGTAGGCGTCCATCGTCGCCCGCACGCGCTGCTTGTTGTCGGTCGTCGACGCCAGCGCGTTCCGCACGGCCTGGATGAGCGACTCGCAGTGCTGGTCCAGCAGCGCGAGATACAGGTCGAGCTTGCCCGGGAAGTGCTGGTAGAGCACCGGCTTGCTGACGCCGGCGCGCTCGGCGATGTCGTCCATCGCGGCCGCGTGATAGCCCTGGGCCACGAAGACCTCCTGGGCGGCGCCCAGAAGCTGGTTCCGTCGGGCACGGCGTGGCAGGCGTGTGCCCCGCGGGCGTACCGCCTCTGTCTGCTCGATGGCTGTCACGCCGCCTCCCAAAGTCGTCCATGTGCGGATCTGGCCGCGTCGCCATCGTACTTTTCAGTAACCGTGGTGTGCGCGGTGAGAGCGCAGAATTTCACGGACCGGACGGTTATGAAAGCGGTTGAGTACGTTTCAAACAGGGGCAGAGCGGGCAAAATGCGGCTCCTTTCCTGCTCGGTGCTGTTCCTCGTCGCCACCCGGCGGCATGCGTCACCGGTAGTCGTCCTCGTCGAGAGAGACGATCCGGGCCTGCTCCACCAGGTCGGCCTCATTGGCACGGTCCGGGTCGACACCGGTCAGCGGGTCGTCGCGGTTCGGCGCGACGTCCGTGTGCTGCTCGGCCGCGTCGACCTCGGGGGCCTCGACGTCGTACTCCGGCGTCTCCGGCACCTCCTCGGCCTCGAACGTCTCCGGGTCGGTGGGGTCTACGGCCATGCTGGGCTCCCTTCCTACGAACGTCCCTGGGAATGCAGGGGCCACACGCGGGTGCCCTTCCTACGAGCCTAGGAGACACCCGATCCGGACGCTATGCGATCCGCGTCCGGGACGTGACGCAGTGCGCATCCCGTTGACTGCTTCTGCCCTGCCCTTTCTTTCCCAGGCGCCTCCCCGTTCCCGGGCGTCTTTCCTTCCCCGCGCCTTCCCCGCGACCGCCTCATGTGCCCGTCTCACATGGCCGATTCTTGTGACGCCGAACACATGAGCCACTACGTGATCGTCTCGTAACATTGCCGCATGTCTTCGACCGAGCTGCCGTTCGTGCCGCCCGCCAATGTGCTGCCGAAAGTGGCGGCCGTCAGGGTCGCCGAGGGCGAGCGGCTCAGCTCGGTCGAATTGCCCGGGATCACGCTGTCGGTGCGGTCGAGGCGCCCCGCGCGCCAGGGGCTGGCTCCCGCGCTGTACGTGCACGGACTCGGGGGTTCCTCGCAGAACTGGTCGGCGCTGATGCCGCTGCTGGACGACGTCGTCGACAGCGAGGCCCTCGACCTGCCGGGCTTCGGCGACTCCCCGCCGCCGGACGACGGCGACTACTCGGTCATGGGGCACGCGCGCGCGGTCATCCGCTACCTCGACGCCACGGGGCGCGGTCCCGTGCACCTGTTCGGGAACTCGCTCGGTGGCGCCATCACCACCCGTGTCGCCGCGGTACGGCCCGATCTGGTCCGTACGCTCACGCTCGTGTCGCCCGCTCTGCCCGAAATCCGAGTACAGCGCACCGCCGTGCCCACGGCGCTGCTGGCGGTGCCCGGTGTCGCCCCGCTCTTCACCCGGCTGACCCGGGAGTGGACGGTGGAGCAGCGCGTCCGCGGCGTGCTGGCGCTGTGTTACGGGGATCCGGGACGGGTGACGCCGGAAGGATTCAGCAACGCGGTGCACGAGATGGAGCGGCGGCTGCGGCTGCCATACTTCTGGGACGCCATGACGCGTTCCGCGCGCGGGATCGTCAACGCGTACACGCTGGGCGGCCAGCAGGGACTGTGGCGCCAGGCCGAACGCGTTCTCGCGCCGACCCTCCTCGTCTACGGTGGCCGTGACCAACTCGTGGGCTTCCGGATGGCGCAGAAGGCCGCCCGGGCGTATCGCGACTCGCGGCTGGTGACGTTGCCGGACGCGGGGCACGTGGCCATGATGGAGTACCCGGAGACGGTGGCCATGGCGTTTCGTGAACTCCTCGAAGACGCCGGGGAGTCGGGTGAACGGCGAGCGAAGCGGGCTCGCGAGGACCAGGCCGTCGACGAAACGGGCACCGACGAGAGCATGGGGGGCTGAGGCGCGACGTGGGACGCCACAGCCGCCGTGGGCCGGTCGCCAAGGGCGACACCGCGGATACAACCGAAGTACAGGACGGCCGGGCCGGGTCGGGACAGGGGCCGGGCCAGGCGGCGGACACGAACCGGGGAGGCCGGACGGCTCCGCCCCGGGCCGCGTCGCAGGGCGGCTGGCCGCCGCCGGGTGCGGCACCGCGCCGGACACCGGGGCCTCGGCCCGCGACGGTGGACGAGGTGTCCGCGCACGGGACGCTTTCGCAGGGAACCCTTTCTCAAGGAACGTCTGCGCAAGGGGCGCCTGCGCCCGGGATGCCGCGGCTTCCGGACGGCTGGCTGCCGGACGGCACGCCCGTGCACGGCGCTCCGCGCCTGCCCGACGGCACGCCCGCGCGCGGGCTGCCCCGGTTTCCTGACGGCACGCCGGCGCGGGGCGTTCCGAGGCTGCCCGAGGGGGCACCGGCGCAGGGCGGCGGCCCACGGCTTCCCGACGGCACGCGGGCGCATGGCGTCCCGCGCCCTCGGCACGGGACGCCGTCGCACGGCATGCCGAGGCTTCCCGACGGGACGCCGGCACGCGGAGTGCCCCGGGTTCCCGACGGCACTCCCGCGGACGGCTTCCCCCAAGCCCGGGGAGGGCATCCCGAGCAGCGGGAAGCCGGGGGTGGCTGGGGTGAGTTGAGGGGCAGTGGTGGTACTCCCATACCGCGGCAGCGACGGGCCCCCGGGCCCGGGCCGCGGCAGGAGTATCTCAACGCCTTCGACGAGGAGGACGACGTCTTCGCACCCCGTACGCCCGCCTCCGCACACGCGGCGGACGCCTACGCCTCCGGCTCGGACTGGAAGGCCGGCGCCCCGGCCGGCATCCGCTCCGACGACGACGATGACGACGACATGACGCCCACCGGCACGCCCGCCCCGGTCAAGGGCGCCAAGGGCCGTACCTTCACCGGCATCGCGGCCGCCGCCGTCACCACCGTGCTGGCCGTGATCGTCGCCGGTCAGGTCACCGACGAGCCCGGCGGCTCCGGCGGGCAGTCGCAGTCCGCCACCGACCAGGCCCGCGACCTCCGGGACTCCCCGTCGCGCGCTGACGGGCGGGCGGCCGTACCGGCCCCCGGCGCGAAGTCGCTGACGTACGACGAGAAGATGGGCAGGACGTACCCGCTCGGCGCCAAGCTCAAGGGCTCGGGGAAGTTCGACGCCGTGCCCGGCATCGCCGGGGCACCGGGTACGGGGCAGAAGTTCACCTATCGCGTGGACGTGGAGCAGGGGCTCGGGCTCGACGGCGCACTGTTCGCCGAGGCCGTGCAGAAGACGCTCAACGACCCGCGCAGCTGGGCCCACAACGGCGCGCGTACCTTCGAGCGGATCTATTCCGGCAAGCCCGACTTCGTGATCACGCTCGCCAGCCCCGGCACGACCGCCGACTGGTGCGCCAGGTCCGGTCTGGACACCACCGTGGACAACGTCTCCTGCGACTCGGCCGCCACCGAGCGCGTGATGATCAACGCCTATCGGTGGGCGCAGGGCTCGGAGACGTACGGCGACAAGATCCACGCCTACCGGCAGATGCTGATCAACCACGAGGTCGGCCACCGCCTCGGCTACGGCCACGTCACCTGCGACAAGGACGGCGGTCTCGCCCCGGTCATGCAGCAGCAGACCAAGTTCCTCGACCACGACGGCATCCACTGCCGCGCCAACCCGTGGCCGTACCCCGGGAGTTGACAGGCACCCCAGGCGATGTGGCGCGGCTCGCGTTGACATGCTCGGAAAGTTCGTTCATATTTCTGGGCATGTCGTCCCGCCAGGCCTCCGTTCGCGCCGCCATCGAGCTGGCGCTCATCGGTGTGACCCCGCTCTGCGTGGCCGACATCCACTGTTGCTGACGCCCGCCCCAGGCGCGCGTCGCGAATTCTCCCCTTCTCCCTGACAACGTCACGTTCTCAGTGACACTGTCACGGTTTCTTCGACGACCCGGCGCCGGGCAGACGTGTGTCCAGCTTCGTCTCACCCTTCGTCACTTCGTCTCGCGATCCGAGACGTCATCCGAGAGGTCGTCATTCCGATGCGCCAACCGTCCGTCACAGCGCGCCGCGTGGCCGCGGCATCCGTCAGCCTGGTCCTGGCCGCGGGTGCCGTCGCCTGCGGCCCGGAGGACAACGATGCCAAGGGCGCCGGCGGCGACTCCACGCCCCACAAGGGCGGCACCCTCACCGTCCTGAACGCCGGTCCCCAGCAGGACTTCGACCCGGCGCGCCTGTACACCTCCGGCGGCGGCAACGTCCCGTCCCTGGTGTTCCGTACGCTCACCACCCGCAACCGCGAGAACGGCGCCGCCGGCACCGAGGTCGTCCCCGACCTCGCCACCGACACCGGGCGCCCCAGCAAGGGCGCGACGGTGTGGACGTACACCCTGAAGAAGGGGCTCACGTACGAGGACGGCACGCCGATCACCTCGGCCGACATCAAGTACGGCATCGAGCGCTCGTTCGCCCCCGAGCTCTCCGGCGGCGCCCCCTACCTGCGGGACTGGCTGGTCGGGGCCGCCGGCTACCAGGGCCCGTACAAGGACAAGAAGGGCCTCGACGCGATCGAGACGCCGGACGAGCGGACCATCGTCTTCCACCTGAACAAGCCCGAGGGCGAGTTCCCGTACCTCGCCACGCAGACGCAGTTCACGCCCGTCCCGAAGAGCAAGGACACGGGCACGAAGTACGAGGAGCACCCGGTCTCGTCCGGGCCCTACCGGGTGGTGCGGAACGAGAACGACGGTGAGCGGCTGATCCTGGAGCGCAACACCCACTGGTCCGCCTCGACCGACGCCGAACGCAAGGCCTACCCGGACAAGATCGACGTACGGTCCGGGCTCGACTCGTCCGTGATCAACCAGCGGCTGTCCGCGTCCCAGGGAGCGGACGCCGCCGCCGTCACCACGGACACCAACCTGGGCCCTGCCGAGCTGGCGAAGGTCAGCGGCGACAAGGACCTCGCCTCCCGCGTCGGCACCGGACACTTCGGCTACACGAACTACCTCGCGTTCAACCCGGACATCAAGCCGTTCAACGACGTCAAGGTGCGGCAGGCGATCTCGTACGCCATCGACCGGTCGTCCGTGGTCAACGCCGCGGGCGGGTCCGCGCTGGCCGAGCCCGCCACCACCTTCCTGCCGGACCAGAAGTCCTTCGGGTACACGCCGTACGACCTCTTCCCGGCGGGCAAGAGCGGCGACCCGGCCAAGGCCAGGCAGCTGCTGAAGGAGGCCGGCCACCCGAACGGGCTCACCGTCACGCTGACGCACTCCAACGCCAAGGACTTCGAGACCAGCCCGGAGATCGCGACCGCCGTCCAGGACGCGCTGAAGAAGGCCGGCATCACGGTCAAGCTCCAGGGCCTGGAGGAGAACGACTACTCCGACAAGATCCACGACGTGAAGACCGAGCCGGGCTTCTTCCTCGCCCACTGGGGCGCCGACTGGCCCTCCGGCGGTCCGTTCCTCGCCCCGATCTTCGACGGCCGCCAGATCGTCAAGGACGGTGCGAACTTCAACACGGGTCTGCTGAACGACAAGTCGGTCAATGCCGAGATTGACGCGATCAACAAGTTGACGGATCTTGACCAGGCCGCCAAGAGGTGGGGGGCACTGGACAAGAAGATCGGCGAGAAGGCCCTGACCGTCCCGCTGTTCCACCCCGTCTACAAGCGCCTGTACGGCGAGGACGTCAAGAACATCGTGATCAGCGACTGGACCGGGGTGCTGGACATCTCGCAGGTCGCGGTGAAGTGACGTCGTGAGCGAGGCACTTCTCGCCGCCGAGGCGGCCGTGACGGACACCTCCGTCCCGGCCGCCTCGGGGGTCCGTCAGTTCTGGCGGCGGCTGCGCACGCAGCGAGCCGCCCTCGTCGCGGCCGGAGTCGTCGCGCTGCTCGTCCTGGTCGCGCTCGCCGCGCCGCTGCTCACCGCCGTCGAGGGCCAGGACTCGACCACCTACCACCCCTCCCTGGTGGACTCCGCGCGCGGAGGCGTGCCCATCGGGTCCCTCGGGGGAGCGAACGCCGACCACTGGTTCGGCGTCGAACCGCAGACCGGCCGGGACCTGTTCGCGCGGCTCGTGTACGGCGCACGCGTGTCCCTGGGCGTCGCCCTGGCCGCGACCGTCGTGCAGGTCACCATCGGGGTCACCCTGGGCGTCGCCGCCGCCCTCGGGAAGCGCTGGGTTGATCAACTGTTGAGCCGGTTCACGGACATCATCGTCGCCATGCCGCTCATGATCATGTCGCTGGCGTTGCTCGCGATCGTGCCGTCGAGCTTTCCGCGGCCCGTGCTCGTCGCGCTCGTCGTCGGCCTGATCGGCTGGGGAAACATCGCCCGGATCGTGCGCGCGCAGACGCTCACCCTGAAGGAACTCGACCACGTCCTGGCCGCCCGGCTCAGCGGCTGGGGCACCTGGAGCATCGCCCGCCGCGAACTGCTGCCCGGGATCGCCGCGCCCGTCATCACGTACGCCGCGCTGCTCGTGCCGACGAACATCACCGTCGAGGCCGCGCTGTCCTTCCTGGGCGTCGGGGTGAAGCCGCCGACGCCCTCCTGGGGGCAGATGCTCACCGCCGCCGACGTCTGGTACCAGGCCGCCCCGCAATACCTGTTGCTGCCCGCGGGCGCGCTGTTCGTCACGGTGCTGGCGCTCACCGTCCTCGGCGACGGTGTCCGCACCGCGCTCGACCCGCGCGCGGCCTCACGGCTGCGGATCGGGACGGGGCGGAAGAGGGAGTCGAAGACCACCGAAGGAGGCGCGGCATGAGCGGATTCCCCGGATTCGTGCTGCGCCGGGCCGTCGGCGCCGTGGTCACGCTGCTCGCCATCTCGGTGATCGTCTACGTCGTCTTCTACGTGACGCCCGGCAACGTCGCCCAGATCACCTGCGGACCGCGCTGCTCGCCGGAACAGGTGGACCAGGTCGCCCGGCAACTGAACCTGGACGACCCGTTGTTCCTGCGTTACTGGCACTTCCTCCAGGGCCTCGTCGCCGGCCAGGACTACTCGACGGGTACGTCCGTGCAGCACTGCTCCGCGCCCTGCTTCGGCCTGTCGTACCAGAGCGACCAGCAGGTCACGCAGCTGATCTGGACGAAGCTGCCGGTCAGTCTGTCCCTGGTCTCGGGCGCGATGGTGCTCTGGCTGCTCCTCGGCGTCGGGACCGGTGTGCTCTCCGCCTGGCGGCGCGGCCGGTTCTCCGAGCGCGTGCTGACCGGCGTCACCCTCGCCGGCACGGCCACCCCGGTCTTCGTGATCGGGCTGGTGCTGATGATCGTCGTCTGCGGGGAACTGCGGCTGCTGCCCTTCCCGCAGTACGTCGCCCTCACCGACGACCCCGAGCAGTGGGCGTGGAACCTGCTGCTCCCCTGGCTGTCGCTGGCCCTCATCGAGGCCGCCGCGTTCGCCCGGCTGACCCGGGCCTCGATGCTGGAGACGCTGGCCGAGGACCACATCCGCACCTTCCGCGCGTACGGCGTCGGTGAACGGTCCATCGTCGGGCGGCACGCGCTGCGCGGGGCGTTCGCGCCGGTCATCGCGCTCAACGCCAACAACGTCGGCTCGGCGATCGGCGGGGCGGTGCTCACCGAGACGCTGTTCGGCCTGCCCGGCATCGGACAGGAACTCGTCCATGCCGTCAATGTGGTCGACCTGCCGGTCGTGGTCGGCATGGTCCTGGTCATCGGATTCTTCGTGGTCCTCGCCAACGCCGTCGCGGACGTGCTGTACGCGGTGGCCGACCGACGGGTGGTGCTGACATGAGCCTGGTCGAAGTGACCGGCCTCTCCGTGGACTTCGGCGAGCTGCGGGCCGTCGACGGCCTCTCCTTCCGGCTGGAAGAGGGCGCGGCCCTGGCCCTCGTCGGCGAGTCCGGCTCCGGCAAGTCGACCGTGGCGTCCGCCCTGCTCGGCCTGCACCACGGCACGGGAGCGCGGGTCGGAGGCTCGGTCCGGGTGGCCGGCACCGACGTACAGCGGGCCTCCGACGAGGAACTGCGGCGGCTGCGCGGCGGGCAGGCCGCGATGGTGTTCCAGGATCCGCTGTCCTCCCTCGATCCGTACTACGCGATCGGGGACCAGATCGCCGAGGTGTACCGCGTCCACGCGCGTGCGTCGCGGCGGGCGGCACGCGCGCGTGCGGTGGAGGTCCTCGACCGGGTGGGCATCGCGGACGCGGCCCGGCGGTCGCGTTCCCGGCCGCACGAGTTCAGCGGCGGCATGCGCCAGCGCGCCCTGATCGCCATGGCACTGGCCTGCGAACCCCGTCTGCTGATCGCCGACGAGCCGACGACCGCCCTCGACGTCACCGTCCAGGCCCAGGTCCTCGACCTGCTGCACACGCTGCGCGAGGAGACGAGCATGGGCCTGCTGCTCGTCACGCACGACGTGGGGGTCGCCGCCGAGAGCGTCGACGAGGTGCTGGTCATGCGGCACGGGCGGGCGGTCGAGCACGGCCCGGTGTCCCGCGTGCTGGGCGCGCCGGTCCAGCCGTACACCCGGGAGCTGCTGGCCGCGGTCCCGCGGCTGGACGCGCCGGCGGCCGGCTCGACGGCCCCGCAGGAGGCCGTTTTGGAGGAGGCCGTTTTGGAGGAGGCCGCCCCGAAGGGGGCCGTCCTGGAGGCGACCGGCCTCAGGCGCGAGTTCGGGCGGGGGAAGCGGGCGTTCACGGCCGTGCGGGACGTGTCGCTGACCCTGCACCGCGGCGAGACCCTCGGCATCGTCGGCGAGAGCGGCAGCGGCAAGACCACCCTGGGACGGATGCTCGTCGGGCTGCTGGAACCGACGGCGGGGGAGGTCCGGTACGACGGCCGCCCGCACACCGGCGTGAACCCGGCCGTGCAGATGGTCTTCCAGGACCCCGTCTCCTCCCTCAACCCCCGCCGCAGCGTGGGCGAGTCCATCGCCGACCCGCTGCGCGCGCGGGGTGAGCGGGACGAGGGGCGCATCCAGGCGCGCGTGGCGGAACTGCTGGAGCGCGTGGGGCTCGAAGGCGCCCACTACGACCGCTATCCGCACGAGTTCAGCGGCGGTCAGCGTCAGCGCGTCGGGATCGCCCGGGCGCTCGCGGCCGACCCGCGCGTCATCGTCTGCGACGAGCCGGTGTCGGCCCTCGACGTCACCACCCAGGCGCACGTGGTCGCCCTGCTGGGCGAGCTGCAACGCGAACTCGGCCTCGCACTGGTCTTCGTCGCGCACGACCTGGCCGTCGTACGGCAGGTCAGCGACCGGGTCGCGGTGATGCGGCAGGGCAGGATCGTCGAGGAAGGGCCCGTCGACGAGGTGTACGGGACGCCGCAGGACCCGTACACCAGGCAGCTGCTGGCCGCCGTACCGGCGCTCGACCCGGAGGCCGCCGCGCTACGCCGGGCCGAGCGACGGGAGTTGGCCGCAGCATGACGATCCGTGTCCGGTTGATCTCCTAGCGCGACGGAACGCGATCCGCACGGGAAAGTTACGACCGTTCACCCCTTTTGGTGGCGCGACGGACAACCGTCCGTCGCGCCACCGCCTTGTCCGCATACGTTCGTCCCGCTGCGAGCCGCCGGACAACGGCGGCTCCTGATACGGGAGATCGGGGGTGCACTCGTGCGCATCGGACTGCTTACGGAGGGTGGCTATCCGTACGTGAGCGGTGACGCCAGGCTCTGGTGCGACCGGCTGGTGCGCGGGCTCGGACAGCACGAGTTCGACGTCTACGCGCTCAGCCGCAGCCAGCACCAGGAGGACGAGGGCTGGATCCCGCTGCCGCCGAACGTCCGCGGGGTACGCACCGCACCGATGTGGACGGCCGAGGACGACGAGGTGGTCCTGGGCCGCCGCGCGCGCCGGCGGTTCACCGAGTGCTTCGGCGAACTGGCGGCCGTGCTGAGCGGGGCGTCCGGGGGCGCGCCCCCTGTCGCCAGGGGGGCCGCGGGGGGTGCGTCGGTCGCTGCCAAGGGGTTTGCCGAGGGCGCTTCGGCCCCTGAGGCGGACCGTTTCGCCAACGCTCTGTACGGGCTCGCCGAACTCGCGCGCGAGACCGGCGGCCTGGTGGGAGCCCTCCGCTCCGAGGCCGCCGTACGCACCCTGGAGCGCGCCTGTCGTGCGCCGGGCGCCCACCGCACGGTGCGCGAGGCCCGCGTACCGGATCTGCTCGCCGTGGCCGCACACCTGGAACGCGCCCTGCGCCCCCTCTCCCTCGACTGGTACGAGGACGACGGACTGGGCGCGGTCGACCTCTGCCACGCCGCGTCCGGCGGCCCGGCCGCCCTGCCGGGCCTGCTCGCCCGCCACTTCACCGGCGTCCCCCTGCTGGTCACCGAGTACGGCGTGCGCCTGCGCACCCATTACCTCAGCGCCCCGGATGCCCCGCCCGCCGTACGGTCCCTGCTGGCGGCCTTCCACGGCCGGCTCGCGGCCGAGGCCTACGCCCGGGCCGAGGTCGTCACGGCCGGCAACACGCACGCCCGCCGCTGGCAGGAGCGCTGCGGCGCCGACCGCGAGAAGCTCCGCACGGTCTACCCCGGCATGGACGCCCGGCCCTTCGCCGAGGTCGGCGAATCCCCCGAGTGCGCCGACCCGGACACCCTCGTCTGGGTCGGACGCGTCGAGCCCGCCAAGGACCTGGTCTCACTGCTGCACGCCTTCGCGGAGATCCGCAAGCGCCAGCCGAAGACCCGCCTGCGCATCGTCGGAGCGCCCGCCGGTGCCGAGGGCACGGCCTACCTCGGCCACTGCCGGACGCTGGCCGCCCAGCTCTTTCCCGACGAAGCCGACGGCCCGCACGCCACCGGCGACAACCCGGTCTCCTTCGAGGAGATCGGCGGGCCCGAACTGCCGGCGCTCGCCGACGCCTACGCCTCGGGCGCCGTGACCGTCCTCTCCAGCGTCGTCGAAGGCTTCCCGATCAGCCTCGTCGAGGCCATGCTCTGCGGACGCGTGACCGTGTCGACCGACGTGGGGGCGGTCGTGGAGGTCATCGGCGGCACCGGGATCGTCGTACCGCCGCGCAACCCGCGGGCGCTCGCCGAGGCGTGCGTGGCGCTGCTGCGCGACCCGGCGCGCCGTGCACGCCTGGGTGCCGCCGCCCGCGCCCGTGCCCTCGAACTGTTCACGGTCGAGCAGAACATCGAGGCATTTCACGGCATTTACCTGGAGATCGTCTCGCGCGCCCCGATCCGCCGTGTGGTCCTCGACGAAGCGGGAGCGCCGCTGCCCTTCGCGGTACCCGCCGAGGACCACGTCCCGATCCGCTGGGCCGCCCCGTCACCCAGCCTCGTCGTCCGCGGCGGCCCCGGCTGGGCGGCCAGACCCGTACGCGCCACCACTCCCGTCCCCGCCACCGCCCCGGAGGGAGCACGATGAGCGGCTTGGGCGAACTGGACCGCCCGGAGACCCCGGCCGGCCCGGGAGCACCCGGGGCACGTGGGGGCGTCGGCCCGGAGCAGGCGACGAGCCCCGCGACCACGTCCGCATCCGACCCGGAGGCCGCCGCCGACCGCAAGCCCGCCGCCCCGCGTCGCGGTGCCGCCGACCCCGTGAAGGCGCTGATGCACCGCCACCGGGAGCTGTGCGAACGCGCGGTGGACCCCCTGGAGATCGCGGCGGGCCTGGAGGCGCACGGCATCACCGACCGGACCGCCACCCGCTTCCGCCACCGGGACGTCTTCTCCCTCGCGGAGGAGATGTACGCGCGGGCCTCCCGGGACGGGGACGCACCCCCGTCCGCCGCGCCCGCCGCTCCACGGGCACGCGCCGACTGGGCCCTGCTGACACTCCTGCCGGGCACGCTGTGCGCCGCCGCCGTGGCCGCCGTGCACCTCACCCACGGCCAGTCGCGCCTGTTCGCCGCGGCAGCCGGCACCCTCGCCGTGGCCCTGGCCCTCCGCGCGGCCCTGCGCCGAGGCCCGCTGAGCAGACCCGACCGCACAGCCCCCGGCAGAGCCACGACCTGGACCACCTGGCTCGTCGCCTACGCCCTCCTGGGCAACGGGCTGCTCGACGGCGCCGTCGCCGGAGGACCCGACAGCCTGCCCACCGGCGCGGCCGACGGCCCCTGGCCCCTCACCGCCACCCCCGTCCTGGCCCTCGCCCTGGCCTGCGCGCCCGCCGCCTGGACCGCCCACCTCTTCACCGCGCGTGCCCGCCGCAAGCTCGCGGCCAGCCGCGACCTGGAGGACTTCGCCGCCGCCGTACGACCGCTCCTGCTCGGCATCTTCGCCCTCTTCCTGGGCGTCCTGACGGTCCTGCTCACCGTCTGCGCCGCAGCCCTCGACGAGCCCGCTCCTTACGCCGAGACCCTCACCCTGGGCGCACTCCTCTTCCTGGCCCGCCTCCTCACCGCCCACGGGTTCGCCTACGCCCCGGCCGTGGTCCTCACCGCCACGGCCACGCTCCAAGCGGCCGCCCTCGCCGTGGTCTTCACCTCCCGCCTTCCCGGTTGCGGCTTGCTGGCAGTCCCCGTCGAAACCCTCGTCACCACCTGGGGCGCCGGCACCGTCCCCACCCTGGCCTGCGGCGTGGCGGCCCTGGCCCTCCTGGTCCACGCGACCCGCAAGCTGACCAGGGCCTCGGCCCACGCACCGCCGGAACCCTCCCGGTGACCGCCGCTGCCACGGGCCCCGCCGGCACCGGCAGCACCCGCAGATCCCTCCCTTCCCCCTCCCTCCCCGTCTCAAGGAGAACCCGCATGACCACCCGTCCAGCAGCCCCGACCGTCCCGGGAGCCGCGCGATGAGAGTCCTGCTGATCGGAGCCAACGGCTACATCGGCCGCTTCGTCGCCGACCGCCTGCTCGCCGACCCGGCCGTACAGCTCACCGCCCTCGGCCGGGGCGACGACGCCGACGTCCGCTTCGACCTCGCGTCCGGCAGCCCCGGCGCCCTCACCCGCTTCCTCGACGCGGTCCACCCGGGCGTCGTCGTCAACTGCGCCGGCGCCACCCGGGGCGGTGCCCGCGAGCTGACCCGCCACAACACCGTCGCCGTGGCCACCGTCTGCGAGGCCCTGCGCCGCAGCGGCTGCGGTGCCCGTCTGGTGCAGATCGGGTGCAGCGCCGAGTACGGACCCAGCCAGCCCGGCTCCTCCACGGCGGAGGACGCCGTCCCCCGGCCCGGCGGCCCGTACGGCGTCAGCAAACTCGCCGCCACCGAACTCGTCCTCGGCTCCGGCCTGGACGCCGTCGTCCTGCGCGTCTTCTCACCGGCCGGGCCCGGCACCCCCGCCGGCTCCCCGCTGGGCCGGCTCGCCGAGGCCATGCGCCGCGCCATGCAGTCCGGCGACGGCGAGCTGAAACTCGGCGGCCTCGGCGCGCAGCGCGACTTCGTCGACGTCCGGGACGTGGCCCGGGCCGTGCACGCCGCCTCGCTCTCCGCCGCGCAGGGCGTCATCAACATCGGCTCGGGACGCGCCGTCCGCCTGCGCGACGCCGCCGCGGTCCTCGCCCGCGTGGCCGGATACGGCGGCGCCCTCCACGAACTCGACGGCCCTCCCGGTGCCCTGCGCCCGGCCATCGGCCACCCCCGCCCCGACCCGGACCACGCCCCTCCGGTCGCGTACCCGTACCCGGACGGCTGCGGCAGCTGGCAGCAGGCCGATGTGCGCACCGCCCGCGACCGGCTCGGCTGGCGCCCCCGGATCGGCCTCGAGGAGTCCCTCGCCGACATCTGGATGGAGGCGGCATGCCGCATCTGACCAGCACCTGGCCGCGCACCTCCGGCACGGAACTCCGCTCCGGCGTCGGAGTCCCCGGCTACGCGCATCCCCTCCTCGCCCCCACCGAGTGGGGCGAACTCACCCGCCCCGGCACCCCGCTGCACTGGGTGGTGCTCAATGTGGCCGACGGCCCCGGCACCCGCCCCGACCCGCACTGCCTGGAGGCGGCCGGCCGCCTGCGCAACGCGGGCATCCGCGTCCTCGGCCGCCTCGACACCCGGTACGGCACCCGGAACTTCGGCGAGCTGATCTCCGATGCCCACCGGTTCGTCGACTGGTACCAGGTCGACGGCTTCCTCCTGGACCGCTGCCCGGCGGACCACGCCGGGCTGCCCGAGGTGCGCCGCACGGTCGCCACGCTCCGCGTGATCCGTGACGAGGCCCACATCGTCCTCGGCCACGGCATCCACCCGCACCCGGGCTACGCCCAGCTCGCCGACCAGCTGGTCACCTTCTCCGGCCCGTGGAGCGACTACCGCTGGTCCCAGGTGGCCGAGTGGACCGCCGACCTTCCGCCCGAGCGCTTCTGCCACTTCGTCCACGGAGTGCCCCGCCCGCATCTGGAGGAGGCACTGCGCATCGCCCGCCGGCAGGGCGCCGCGACGATCTGGTTCACCGACCACACCGACCACGGCGGCCGCACCGATCCCTGGGAGACCATGCCCGGCTACTGGGACGACATCGTCTCGCTGGTCGGAACAGGTGTCTCGGAATGAAAAAGCGCATGGCACTGTTACGGGGAGAACAACCGTAGTGATTGACCGACCAACGGAGTCCCCGTGTCGCTGCCACCCCTGGTCGAGCCGGCTTCCGAGCTCACCGTAGACGAGGTCCGCAGGTACTCCCGCCACCTGATCATCCCCGACGTCGGGATGGACGGGCAGAAGCGGCTGAAGAACGCCAAGGTGCTGTGTGTGGGCGCCGGCGGCCTGGGCTCGCCGGCGCTGATGTACCTGGCCGCCGCGGGCGTCGGGACCCTCGGCATCGTGGAGTTCGACGAGGTCGACGAGTCGAACCTGCAGCGCCAGATCATCCACAGCCAGGCCGACATCGGCCGCCCCAAGGCGGAGTCCGCCCGTGACAGCGTCAAGGGCATCAACCCGTACGTGAACGTGATCCTTCACGAGGAGCGGCTCGAGGCCGACAACGTGATGGAGATCTTCAGCCAGTACGACCTGATCGTCGACGGCACGGACAACTTCGCGACCCGCTACCTGGTCAACGACGCCTGCGTGCTGCTGAACAAGCCGTACGTGTGGGGTTCGATCTACCGCTTCGACGGCCAGGCCTCCGTGTTCTGGTCCGAGCACGGCCCCTGCTACCGCTGCCTGTACCCGGAGCCCCCGCCCCCCGGCATGGTCCCCTCCTGCGCCGAGGGCGGCGTCCTGGGCGTGCTGTGCGCGTCCATCGGCTCCATCCAGGTCAACGAGGCCATCAAGCTGCTTGCCGGCATCGGTGAGCCGCTGGTCGGCCGGCTGATGATCTACGACGCCCTGGAGATGCAGTACCGCCAGGTCAAGGTCCGCAAGGACCCGGACTGCGCGGTCTGCGGCGAGAACCCGACCGTCACCGAGCTCATCGACTACGAGGCCTTCTGCGGCGTCGTGTCCGAGGAGGCCCAGGCGGCGGCCGCCGACTCCACGATCACTCCCAAGCAGCTCAAGGAGTGGATCGACGACGGCGAGAGCATCGACATCATCGACGTCCGCGAGCCGAACGAGTACGAGATCGTCTCCATCCCGGGCGCTCGGCTGATCCCGAAGAACGAGTTCCTCATGGGCACCGCCCTGGAGAGCCTCCCGCAGGACAAGAAGATCGTCCTGCACTGCAAGACGGGTGTCCGCAGTGCGGAAGTCCTCGCGGTCCTGAAGTCCGCGGGCTTCTCGGACGCGGTGCACGTCGGCGGCGGCGTGATCGGCTGGGTCAACCAGATCGAGCCGGACAAGCCGGTGTACTGACCGGACGCGCCGGCACACCGAGTCGTTGCCGGCCTCCCTTCGCGAACGGCGGGGGCTTCGCGCACCACGGGTGCCCGGAGCCCCCGCCGTCGTCATGAGCAGACCTTGCCGTCCTTCGGCACCGAACCGTCCAGCAGATACGCGTCCACCGTGGAGTCGACACAGTCGCTGCCACTGCCGTACGCGCCATGTCCCTCGCCTCGCCAGGTGAGCATCACTCCGACGCCCTTGCCCAGCTCGTCGGCCATCCTCCGGGCACCCTCGTACGGCGTGGCCGGGTCGCCGGTGTTGCCGACCACCAGGACCGGCGCCGCGCCGGGGGCGCTCACCTCCGGGGTGTCGTGCTGCCCGGGCACCGGCCAGTCGTGGCACCAGCCGGCCGTGTCCCAGCCGAGGAACGTCCCGAAGACCGGAGAGATCTTCTCGAACTGAGGCAGCAGCTTCCTGGTGGTCGCCGCGGTCGGCCGCTGCCTGTCGTCCAGGCACGATATGACTCGTTGGGCGTGGGTCGTCGTGCCGTAGCCTCCCGATGGGTCCCGTTCGTTGTAGCGGTCGGCGAGGGTCAGCAGCTCCGAGCCGTCTCCCCGTTCGGCCGCGTCGAGGGCGCTGGTCAGTGTCGGCCAGCTGTCCCTGCTGTACAGCGGCAGGATGATGCCGGTGACCGCGAGCGTCTGCGTCAGCTTCCGCCCGGGCGTGCCCGTCGGCAGGGGCCGGGCGTCGATCCGCCGCAGCAGGTCCGCGATCTTCCGCGAGCCCTCCGCCGGGTCCTGGCCCGTGGACTTCAGGTAGCCGTTCAGCGCGCGCTGGAAGCCCCTGGCCTGGTTCCGGGCGTGCCCCACCGCGTCGGCGCCGGGGTCCACGACCGCGTCCAGGGTCATCCGCCCCACGTTCTTCGGGAACAGATGCGCATAGGTGCCGCCCAGTTCGGTGCCGTAGGAGATGCCGAAGTAGTGCATCTTCTCGTCGCCCAGGACCTCCCGGATACGGTCCATGTCGCGGGCCGAGTCGGCGGTCGACACGTGCGCCATCAGCTTTCCGGCGTCCTTCCGGCAGCCCTTGGCGAAGTCGGCGGCGTCCTGGAAGTAGGCCTTCTCCTCCGCGGGTGTGTCCGGGGTGGCGTCCACCGACTCGGCCGCCTGGATCTCCTTGTCGCCGCGGCAGCGCACGCCCTCGCTGGCGCCGACCCCGCGCGGGTCCCAGCTCACCAGGTCGTATCGCTCGCGCAGCGAGGAGACGGTCGGGGCGTACGACGGCATCATGGACACGCCCGAGGCACCGGGACCGCCGAAGTTGAACAGGAGCGAGCCCACGCGGTCGTCGCCGCGGGCCTTGGCGCGGATCAGCGCCAGCCCGATCGTCTCGCCGTCCGGCTTCGACCAGTCCAGCGGCACCTTCAGCGTCGCGCACTGCCAGTCGCTGCTCGGCGCGGGAGCGTCGCCGGTGGCCTCGCAGCGGCCCCAGGAGAGCCCGCGCTTGTCGTCGTCCGACGAGCCGCCGCCGCATCCCGCGGCAAGCAGTGCCGAGGTGACCGCCAGAGCGGTCCACCGTACGAAACGCGTCATGTGCACATCCCCCCTCGCAGGCCGTCCGCACCGTGCAGCGGATGGCGGTCAGGCCATGGTAGGCAGTTCCCGCACCGACCGTGACAGCCTGTGGATAACCTTCTGACCTGCGCGTTCTTTAAGTCAGGGCTTGATCTCAGGCGCAGACGGTCCCCGCGCGCGGCACCTTTCCGCCCAGCAGATAGCCGTCCACCGCGTCCCGCACGCACTTGTTCTTGCTGTCGTACGCGCCGTGCCCCTGCCCCCGGTACGTCAGCTCGACCCCGACGCCTTTGCCCAGCGCCTCCACCATCTTCCGTGCGCCCTCGTACGGGGTGGCCGGGTCGCCGGTGTTGCCGACGACCAGGATCGGAGCCGAACCCGGCGCGCTCACGTCCGGGTGGTCGGCGGCGCCCGGCACGGCCCAGTCGGTGCAACTGATCATGCCCCAGGCCAGGAAGTCGCCGAACAGGTCGGAGGCCGCCCGGAACTCGGGCTGTTTCCGCTCCACGAAGGCGGTGTCGTAGCGAGCTTTGTCGTCCGCGCAGTTGATGGCGATGTTGGCGGCGGAGAAGTTGCTGTACTCACCGTTCTCCTCGCGCCCGTTCATCGTGTCGGACAGCAGCATCAGGATGCTGCCGTCGCCGTCGTACGCCTGTTGCAGGCCCTCGGTGAGGTACTGCCAGAAGTCCTTCGAGTACAGCGCCTGGAGGATGCCGCTGGTCGCCGCGGTCTGGGTCAGCTGGCGCGGGAAGACACCCGGGATCGGTGTGCGGTCGAGGTCCTTCAGCAGTCCGGCGATACGGTCCTTCACGTCCTGCGCGCTGTCGCCGAGGGGGCACTCCTCGGCCTTCGACACGCAGTCCTCGGCGAAGTTGTCCAGCGCGAGCTGGAAGCCCTTGGTCTGCGCGAGCGAGCCCTGTTCGGCGTTCTGCGTGGGATCGACGACGGCGTCGAACACGGCGCGGCCGACCCGCTCGGGGAACAGGTGGGCGTAGACGCCGCCGAGTTCGGTGCCGTAGGAGATGCCGAAGTAGTGCAGTTTCCCGTCGCCCAGGACCTGGCGCATCAGGTCCAGGTCGCGGGCCGCGTCGGTGGTGGTCACGTGCGGCAGGACCTTCTCGGAGTGCTGCTCGCAGGCGTCGTTGAACTCCTTGGTGTTGTCGAGGAGTTCGGTGCGTTCGGCGGGGTCGTCGGGCGTGGCGTCCTGCTGGAAGTACGCGTCGAGCTGCTGGTCGTTCTCACAGATCACGGGGGCGCTGCGGCCGACACCGCGGGGGTCGAAGCTGACCAGGTCGTAGCGCGTGCGCAGGGTGCCGTAGTCCTCCACGAAGGACGGCAGAGAGGTGACGCCCGAGCCGCCGGGGCCGCCGAAGTTGAAGATGAGCGAGCCGATGCGGGCGCTCTTGTCGCCGCTGCTCCTGGCCCGGATGAGTTCCAGGCCGATCGTGTCGCCCTTGGGGTCGTCCCAGTCCAGCGGGGCCTTCATGGTGGCGCACTGCCACTCGCCGCCGCCCGGCAGCGGTGAGGGCGCGGCGCCTCCTCCCTGGGCATCGGACGGGGCCGGGCAGTCCTTCCAGCTCAGCTCCTGCTGCGTCAGGTCCTCGTCCTTGGCGCCGTCGTCACCGCAGCTCGCCAGCCCGGCGGACAGCAGCACGGCGGTGGCGGTCAGGGCGGCGGCGCGCAGCCGGAGGAGGGTTGGCATGGTTCCATCCTGCGGCGGCGGTGGGCCGCCCGCGCGGGACGCGTGCCGTACGAGGTAAGAGGGGCGGATGGTGCTTCGGTGGTGCTGAAAGGCCCGGGCCGGCCGGGTCAGAGGGCCTGCTTGCGCGTGAGGTGGTTGAAGGCCAGCCAGCCCGGCAGCACGGGCAGCCACAGTGTCAGCAGGCGGAACAGCAGGACCGCCGGTGCCGCGACCTCCTTCGGCAGCCCGACGGCGATCAGGCCGACGGTCAGGGTGGCCTCGACCGCGCCCACGCCGCCCGGGGTCGGCGCCGCGGACCCCAGGGCGTTGCCCGCGAGGAACACGACGGCGACGCTGGCGAGGCTGATCGACGTGGACTCGTCGCCGAACGCGCGGATCGACGCGTCCAGGCACATCACGAAGCAGGCGGTCAGCAGCAGCATGCCGCCGATGCCGGTGACCAGCTTCTGCGGCCGCTGGAGCACGTCCAGCATGCGCGGCACGACCCCCGCGAACAGCGACCTCACGCGCGTGACCACGAACTTCCGCAGGAACGGCACCGAGGTCACCACGAGCACGAGCACCGCCACCGTCAGCAGACCCGCGATGACCGTCCGGGACGGCGACAGGGACGGCGTCTTCTCGGTGCCGGTCAGATAGCCGAAGGACAGCAGCATCAGGATGTGGCAGCCGAGCCCGAACAGCTGCGACGCTCCCACGCTCGCCACCGCGAGCCCCGGGCGCACTCCCGCGCGCTGGAGGAAGCGCGTGTTGAGGGCGACACCGCCCACCGCCGCCGGGGCGACGATCTTCACGAACGACCCGGCGACCTGCGCCGCCACGGTCCGCACGAACGGCACCCGCTCGGGCACGAACCCCAGCAGGGCCATCGCCGCCGCGATGTAGCTGATCATCGAGAACAGCACGGCCGCGGCGACCCAGCCCCACTCGGCGTTCGCGATGAGCGGCCCGAACTCGATGTGCGTGAGCTGCGTCAGCAGGAAGTACGCGCCGATCGCGCCGGCCATGAAACTGATCAGCGTGCGCGGCCGCACCCGCTCCAGCCGGGCCGGCTCGACGGGTGCCTGCGGCCTGATCCGCAGCACCTCGTGCCGGATCTGCGTGAGCAGGTCCTCCTCGCGCGCCTCCTCCAGGGCCTCGTCGATGGCCCGCTTCTCGGCCCGCTGCTCCGCCCGTACGGCCTTCTTGTCGGGTTTCTCCAGGGCCGGCGCGGCCTCGTCCGAGGCGTCCTCCAGGCGCGCCTGCTTGGCCTGCCGGGACGCCTCCAGGACCGCCTCGCGCTCGCGCTGGGCCCGCTCCCGGGCCAGTCTGCGCAGCGTCGCGCGCGTGGAGCGGCTGAGCGCGATGGGCTGGAGCATCGGCAGACAGTCCGCCACCGCGTCGGGGCCGAGCACCTCCACCGCCGAGGCCACCGCCCGCTCGGCGCCCACCCGGAGGCCGAGGGTCACCAGCAGCTGGGACGTGTCCATGCGCAGCAGCAGGTCACCGGCCGCGATCTCGCCGACGCGCAGGTCGGTGAGGATCACCATGCCGGAACGATCCACCAGAATCGCGTCGCCGACCAGCCTGCGGTGTGCGATGCGCCGGGACTGCAGGGCCTTCACCTGGTGCCAGGTGTCGCTCAGCAGGGCGTCGGTGATCTCCCCGTCCGGCAGCGAGTCCAGGGTGCGGCCGCCGCTGTGTTCGTAGACGAGCATCACCGCGTCGGGACCCAGCTCCGACGTGGCGATCAGCTTGGGCGCGTTGGCGCCGGCCGCGATCGCCGCGTACGCCAGCAGCGCCTCCTGCTCCAGGGCCTGCCGCAGCGACTGGAGGCTGCTGCGGGTGGCGAAGCCGCGCAGGGTCAGGTTGCGCCACGCGCGGTAGAAGAAGCCCTGGGCCTGCTGCTCCCGGTCGACCACCGTCACGTCCAGCGGCGGGCCGTCCTCGAGTGTGACGAAGTAGCGGCGGCCCCGGTCGCCGGCGTCCGGGTTGTCCGAGATGTCCTCGCGGGACGCGCTGACCGGGCGGAAGCCGACCGTCCGCAGGCCCGCCATCAGGGTCTGCCCGGTGGGCCGGACGTTGGGCGAGCCGACCGCGTAGAGCGTGCCGTAGGCCACGGTCCAGCCGATCAGCACCGTCAGGATGATCGAGAACGGTGTCGTGTACCCGGTGACGAGCATCGAGAAGGCGTCGAGGAGCAGTACGACCCACAACACCGTGCGCCATCTGGGTCGGCGGGACATGCCGACGGCCGTCATGTACGCGATGACCGGCGCCAGATAGCCGTGCACGGGGTCGGTCAGCGCGTGGATGTCACCGGGGGAGGGCTGGGTGAGCGCCTCCTGGATCGAGTCGGGGGCGGCGCGGGCGACCCACAGGTCGGTGGCGAGGGTCACACCGTGGGCGAGGACGGCCGCGAGCACGCCGTCGGCGATTCTGAGTCCGTCCCGCTTGATCAGCCGCTCGATGGCGAAGGCGACCGGCACCAGCAGGATCGCGATGCTGGAGGCCAGTCCGGCGATCTTGATGAGCAGGTCGGGCGCCTGGCCCGTGCCCTTGTTGATGTCCTGTTCCAGGCCCGAGGTGGTGCCGTGCGCGAACGCGGCGATGCCGATCAGCAGCGCCACGGCGAGCACGCCCACCAGGAGCCGCATCAGGTCGGACGGGCGGTGCACGCGCGCGGGGAGCAGCGGTTCGTCGCCCTCCACCTCGTCGATGTGCACGGTCTCCTCGTCGTCGGCGGACGCCGGGGGCTTCCTGCCGGACGCCGGGGCCTTCTTGCGGAACTTCTCCGAGGTCGCCGGCGCCTTCTCACCGGACTCCTCCGCGGCCGTCCCGGCCTGCTCACCGGCCGGTTCCGGGCCGTCGGCCGGAGTGCCCGGGCGCGACGAAGCGTCAGAGGGGCCCTCCGGGTCCTCGGGGTGCGCACCCTGCTGCTTCATCGTCTCTTCTTGGTCTCGTATCACCGGTCACCGCCCGCACGATGGTGGCATGCCGCACCGACACACGGGGGCATCAGGGTGCACATGCGGGGGCGGACAGTCTGCCCGACGCAACCCCGCCGGGGGAGGCAAACGCTCCGGAGCACGCCCGTCCCGTTGTCGGTGGGGTGGGGCAGGATGGGGCGGATGAGCGAGGAGAGTCTTCCGCGGGACGCCGGCGCGCAGGACGCCCGCACGGGGTACGACGGCACCCGTGAGGCGCCCGAAGAAGCGCTGCCCGCGTACGCCGAGCGCGTCCTGGACGTCGCCGAACTGATCCCGCCGGGCCGTGTCATGACATACGGGGACGTCGCCGAGTGGCTGGAGGAGGGCGGTCCGCGGCAGGTCGGCCGCGTGATGGCGCTCTACGGCGGAGCCGTTCCGTGGTGGCGCGTCGTCCGCGCGGACGGCGTCCTGCTGCCGGGCCACGAGCAGCGGGCGCTCGGCCACTACCGCGCGGAGGGCACGCCCCTGAAGGAGGCGAGCCGGGCCGCCGAGGGCCACCAGCCGCGCCTCGACATGAGACGGGCGCGCTGGGACGGCGGCGAACGCGCGGAGGGTCACACCTGACAGCTTCCGGCATCGGACGCCCTCCCGTGTGACCCGTGATCCGCACGGGGGAATCGGGGCACGGCGCCGAGATGACGTACGTTCGTGAGATGAGGGACATGAGTGCCGCAAGCGCCTTGAGTGCCGTGGGGGCCTCGGGTGACTGGCGGGAAGAAGGGGAAGCCCTGCTTCCGCCTTCCCCGTCGGCGTAGCGTCGGCTGCACGCGTCCCCGTCACCCCGCGGTCACCGCCCGCCACGCGCGGTGGCCCGCCAACCAGCACTTCCACCAGGACCGGCGAACCACGTGAGCTCCTTTTTCTCCACCAGCGGCCTGTCGCACCCCCGGGTGCAGCGGGGGAGCCGTGGCGCTTACCGACTGGTACGTACCCCGCCTGACCGGCTGGACCCCCCTCTTTTGGACGCCGCGCAGCGTTCCGTGGTTGACCACGCCACCGGCCCCCTGCTCGTTCTGGCAGGTCCGGGCACCGGCAAGACCACCACGCTCGTCGAGTCCGTGGCCGAGCGCATCGCCCGGGGATCAGACCCCGAGCGCGTCCTGGTGCTCACCTTCAGCCGCAGGGCGGCCGTCGAGCTGCGCGACCGCATGGCCCTGCGCAGCGGCGCGGCCCACGCACCCCAGGCGACCACCTTCCACTCGTTCTGCTACGCCCTGGTCCGAGCTCACCAGGACAGCGACCTGTTCGTGGAGCCGCTGCGGCTGCTGTCCGGCCCCGAGCAGGACGTCTCGGTCCGGGAACTGCTCGCCGGCCAGGTGGACCTGGAGCGGCTCGGGCTCGGGCACGTGCGCTGGCCGGACGAACTGCGCGCCTGCCTGACCACCCGTGGTTTCGCCGACGAGGTCCGCGCGGTCCTCGCCCGCACCCGTGAACTGGGTCTCGGCCCGGACACCCTGGACGCCTTCGCCCGCCGCACGGGACGTCCCGACTGGCGCGCCGCGGCCGCGTTCCTCGCCGAGTACCTCGACGTGCTCGACCTCCAGGGCGTGATCGACTACGCGGAACTCGTCCACCGCGCGGTGCTCCTCGCCCGCCGGCCCGAGGTCGCCGCGCGGCTCGCCGCCCGGTACGACGCCGTCTACGTCGACGAGTACCAGGACACGGATCCCGCTCAGGTACGACTGCTGCACGCGCTGGCCGGCGGCGGCCGCACGCTCGTCGCCTTCGGTGACCCCGACCAGTCGATCTACGCGTTCCGCGGCGCGGACGTGAACGGCATCCTCGACTTCCCGCACGCCTTCCCGCGCGCGGACGGCCGCCCGGCCCCCGTCGCCGTGCTGCGCACGTCCCGCCGCTCCGGCGCCGCCCTGCTGGCCGCCACGCGGCTGCTGACCCAGCGCATGCCGCTGACCCGCCTGCCCGCCGAGAAGGTGCGCGCCCACCGCGAACTCGCGCCCGTACGGGACGGCGGCCGCGTCGAGGCGTACACGTACCCGACACCCGGCACGGAGCTGGACAACATCGCCGACATCCTCCGCAGGGCGCACCTGGAGGACGGCGTCCCCTGGAGCGACATGGCCGTCCTGGTGCGTGCCGGCTCCCGCACCGTCCCGACGGTCCGCCGCGCCCTCACAGCGGCCGGCGTGCCCGTGGACGTCGACGGTGACGACGTGCCCCTGCGTCACGAACCGGCGGTGGCGCCGCTGCTGACGGCGCTGCGGGCGGTGGCCATGGCGGAGGTCTCGGGGACCGATGGGGAGGCGGCTTCCGGGGAACCCGAGGTGAGCTCCTGGCTCGACACCGAGACCGCCCTCACCCTCCTCACGTCCCCGCTGGCGAGCATGGACGCCGCCGACCTGCGCCGCCTCGGCCGGGCCCTGCGTGACGAGGAGCGGGCCGCGGGCAACCCGCTGCCGCCGCCCTCCGACGTGCTGCTCGCGCAGGCACTCGCCGAGCCGGAGCGCCTCGCCGTGCACGACCCCACGTACGCGCGGGGTGCCCAGCGCCTCGGCGCGCTGCTGCGCAAGGCCCGGGAGCGGCTGGCGGGCGGCGGTACGGCCGAGGAGGCGCTGTGGGACCTGTGGGAGGGCACGCCGTGGCCCGCGCGGCTGGAGCGGGCCGCACGCCGGGGCGGCGCGGCCGGGCGCAACGCGGACCGTGATCTGGACGCCGTCTGCGCGCTGTTCGCGACCGCGGCCCGTGCCGAGGAGCGCACCGGCGGCCGGGGCGCCCTCAACTTCCTGGAGGAGATCGAGGCGGAGGACATCGCCGCCGACACCCTCACGCGCCGCGCCGTACGCCCCGACGCGGTCCGCCTGATGACCGCGCACCGCTCCAAGGGCCTGGAATGGCGCCTCGTGGTCGTCGCGGGCGTCCAGGAGGGCCTGTGGCCGGATCTGCGCCGCCGCGGCTCCCTGCTGGAGGCCGACCGCATCGGCCGCGACGGACTCGCCGAACCCCTCACCCCCGGCGCGCTGCTCGCCGAGGAGCGCCGCCTGTTCTACGTGGCCGCCACGCGCGCGCGTGAACGGCTCGTCGTGACCGCGGTCAAGGCCCCGGCGGACGACGGCGACCAGCCCTCCCGCTTCCTGACCGAACTCGGCGTCGAACCCAAGGACGTCACGGGACGCCCGCGCCGCCCGCTGTCCGTCGCGGCACTCGTGGCCGAACTGCGCGCCACCACGGTCGACCCGCGTGTCTCCGACGCCCTCCGGGAAGCCGCCGCCCGCCGCCTCGCCCGGCTCGCCGCCCTCGCCGACGAGGACGGCCGCCCCTTGGTGCCGTCCGCGCACCCCTACCGCTGGTGGGGCATGTTCGAGCCGACCGAGTCCAAGGTGCCGCTGCGCGACCGCGACCAGCCCCTCGTGCTCTCCGGCAGCGCCCTCGACCAGCTCGCCAACACCTGTGCCCTGCAATGGTTCCTGGGCCGCGAGGTGAAGGCCGACGCGCCCGCGACCGCAGCCCAGGGCTTCGGCAACGTCGTGCACGTCCTCGCCGACGAGGTCGCCTCCGGGCACACCCCGGCCGACCTCTCCGTCCTCATGGAACGGCTCGACTCCGTGTGGAACGCCCTGGCCTTCGACGCGCCGTGGAAGTCGGACCAGGAGAAGGACAACGCGCGCGTGGCGCTCGAACGGTTCCTGAAGTGGCACGTCATGGACCGCACCGGGCGCACCCCGGTGGCCAGCGAGCACGACTTCGACGTCACCCTCGAAGCCGGTGACTACCAGGTGCGCATCCGCGGTCAGATGGACCGCGTGGAGGCGGACGGCGAGGGCCGTGCCTACGTGGTCGACTTCAAGACCGGCAAACAGGCGCCCACCGGCAAGGAAATGGAGCGCCACCCGCAGCTCGCCGTCTACCAGCTGGCCGTCCGCGAGGGTGCCGTCGATGACGTCTTCGACGGTGTGCGCCCCGAACCGGGCGGCGCGGAACTCGTCCATCTGCGCCAGGGCGCCGCCCAGCGCGACGGCGGCGAGACCCTGCCCAAGGTGCAGGCCCAGGAGCCGCTGGAGGGGGAGTGGGTCGGCGATCTGCTGGCCACCGCCGCCGGCAAGGTCCTCGACGAACGCTTCACGCCGACGGCCGGCCAGCACTGCACGCACTGCGCGTTCCGGGCCTCGTGCAGCGCGCGCCAGGAGGGCCGTCATGTCGTGGAGTGATCTATCGCACGACCTGCGCTGACCTGGGCGTCTTCCGTCCCGGAAGCCGATCCGGCCGCCACTGTCAGTGGCCGCCGCTAGCCTCTGTGACGTGCCCGCCCGTATCACTGACCCCGAGCAGCTCAAGGAGCTCCTCGGCATCCCGTTCACCCCCGAGCAGATGGCCTGCATCACCGCGCCGCCCGCCCCGCAGGTGATCGTGGCCGGAGCCGGCTCGGGCAAGACGACGGTGATGGCGGCACGCGTGGTCTGGCTGGTCGGCACCGGCCAGGTCGCCCCCGAGCAGGTGCTCGGCCTCACCTTCACCAACAAGGCCGCCGCCGAACTCGCCGAGCGCGTCCGCAAGGCGCTCGTCAAGGCCGGGGTCACCGACCCGGACGCCATCGACCCCGACAACCCGCCGGGCGAGCCGGTGATCTCCACGTACCACGCCTTCGCGGGCCGCCTGCTCACCGACCACGGCCTGCGCATCGGCCTGGAGCCCACGTCCCGGCTGCTCGCCGACGCCACCCGCTTCCAGCTCGCCGCGCGCGTACTGCGCGAGGCCCCAGGGACCTACCCGGCCCTGACCCGTTCCTTCCCGGACCTGGTCGGCGACCTCCTCGCCCTCGACGCCGAGCTCGCCGAGCACCTCGTCCGCCCGGAGGCACTGCGCGCGTACGACGCCGAGCTGCTGCTGACTCTGCGCGGCGCCAAGCTCAGCAACGGCGACCTGCGCAAGGTGCCCGAAGCGGCCGCCGCCCGCCGCGAACTGGCCGAGCTGGTCACCCGCTACCGGGCCGCCAAGCGCGAGCGGGACCTGCTCGACTTCGGCGACCAGATCGCCCTGTCGGCCCGGCTCGCGAAGATCCCCGAGGTGGGCCACGCCCTGCGCGACGAGTTCCGGGTGGTCCTGCTCGACGAGTACCAGGACACGTCGGTCGCCCAACGCGTCCTCCTGGCGGGCCTGTTCGGCGAGGGCACCGGCCACCCCGTCACCGCGGTCGGCGACCCCTGCCAGGCCATCTACGGCTGGCGCGGCGCCTCCGTCGCCAACCTCGACGACTTCCCCGAGCACTTCGCCCACGCCGACGGCCGCCCCGCGACCCGGCAGGCGCTCAGCGAGAACCGCCGCAGCGGCGGCCGTCTCCTCGACCTCGCCAACGGCCTCGCGGAGCCCCTGCGCGCACTCCACGCGGGCGTGGAGGCTCTCCGCCCGGCCCCCGGCGCCGAACGCGACGGCATGGTGCGCTGCGCCCTGCTGAGCACCCACGCCGAGGAGATCGACTGGGCCGCCGACTCCGTCGCCCACCTCGTCCGGACCGGGACGGCACCCGGCGAGATCGCGGTCCTGTGCCGCACTGCGACCGATTTCGCCGAGATCCAGGGCGCCCTGGTCGCCCGGGACATCCCGGTCGAGGTCGTCGGCCTGTCCGGGCTGCTGCACCTGCCCGAGATCGCCGACCTCGTGGCCGTCTGCGAGGTCCTCCAGGACCCTGGTGCCAACGCCTCTCTGGTCCGGCTGCTGACCGGCCCGCGCTGGCGCATCGGCCCGCGGGATCTCGCCCTGCTGGGGCGGCGGGCCCGGCTCCTCGTGTCGCACGCGCGCGTGGAGGGCGACGACGACCCGGACCGCCGGCTCGCCGAGGCCGTCGAGGGGGTCGACCCGGCCGAGGTGATCTCGCTCGCCGACGCCCTCGACACGTTCCTGGAGACGCCGCTGGACGGCCACGGGGACGACGACGGGCTGCCCTTCTCGCCCGACGCGCGCGTGCGCTTCGCCCGCCTGGCCACCGAACTGCGCGAGCTGCGCCGCTCCCTGGCCGACCCGCTGATGGACGTCCTGCACCGCGTCCTCGCCGTCACCGGCCTGGAGGTCGAGCTGTCGGCGTCCCCGCACGCCCTGGCCGCGCGCCGCCGCGAGACCCTCTCCAACTTCCTCGACGTCGCCGCCTCCTTCGCCGCCGGCGACAACGAGGCCACCCTGCTCGCCTTCCTCGGCTTCCTGCGCACCGCCGCCCAGTACGAGAAGGGCCTCGACAACGCCCTCCCCGGCGGCGAGAACACCGTCAAGGTGCTCACCGCCCACAAGTCCAAGGGCCTGGAGTGGGATGTCGTGGTCGTCCCCGGGCTGGTCACCGGCACCTTCCCCAGCAGTCAGGGCCGCGAGAAGTGGACCTCCCAGGGCAAGGTCCTGCCGCACCGGCTGCGCGGCGACGCCGACACGCTGCCCGACGTGGAGTCCTGGGACGCCAGGGGCCTGAGGGGCTTCCACGAGGCCATGAAGGAACACCAGCACACCGAGGAACTCCGCCTCGGCTACGTCACCTTCACCCGCCCGCGCTCCCTGCTCCTGGGCTCCGGCCACTGGTGGGGACCCACCCAGAAGAAGCGCCGCGGACCGTCCGCGTTCCTTCAGGCCCTGTACGAGCACTGCGCGGCCGGTCACGGCGAGATCGAGGCCTGGGCGGACGAACCCGCCGAGGACGAGGAGAACCCGGCCCTGCACCAGGCCACCGCCGACCAGGTGTGGCCCCTGCCCCTGGACGAGACGGCCCTGGCCCGCCGCCGGGCGGCCGCCGCGACCGTCCTGGCGCACCTGGAGGACCTCGGGTCCCACGAGGACGGGCACCCCGCGGCCGTGCACGACCCGGACAGGGTCGACGACCCGGAGTGGCCGCCTCCCCCCGAGGACGACGAGCCTCCGTACGACGAACCGGACCCGTTCCACGACGCTCCCTTCGAGGGCGACGCCGTCGCGGAAGACCCGGCGGACCGGGGCGAGCGGCAGGCCGGCCGGGACGAGTGGCAGGCCGGCCGGGATGAGTCGCAGGCCGGCCAGGACGAGTGGCCGGCGGAGCGCCCCACTGTCCCGCACCAGGCGGCCCCACCGGAACTCCCCGCTGCGCGTCCCCACCCCAGGAC
>NZ_MUKA01000542.1 GCF_002150735.1 Streptomyces africanus | reverse complement strand
GATGTGGAGCGTGGGCGCCAGTCTCGTCATGGGACTCGCCGTCAGCGGCATGCACTACACCGGCATGGCCGGCCTCAGCGTCCACCTGCACGGCACGGCCGAACCCACCGCGGGTGAGTCGCCCGCGGCCCTGCTCGCGCCCATGCTGATCGGCCCGCTCGCCTTCCTCCTCCTCGCCGGCGTCGTGGTGATGTTCGACCCGCTGATGGTCATGGGGAAGCCCGCGGTCCGCCCCGTCGAGCACAGGCCCGGCATCCCCGCCCACATCCACACCCCCCACAACCCGCAGCGCCTGCGCCCCCGCCGCACCCTGGAGCACCGAGGCTCCCGAACGCCGCAGAACCGCTGACCGGAGCCCATTGTCAGTGCGGGGTCGTACGGTGGATCCCATGCGGCCCGTTTCCCAGATCGAACGCACGGTGGCGCCCTTCGAGGTCGTCAGCCCCTACCAGCCGAGCGGCGACCAGCCGACGGCCATCGCCGAGCTCGCCCAGCGCATCCAGGCGGGNNCTGGGCGCGACCGGCACCGGCAAGTCCGCCACCACCGCGTGGATGATCGAGAAGCTCCAGCGCCCCACGCTCGTGATGGCGCCGAACAAGACGCTGGCGGCCCAGCTGGCGAACGAGTTCCGCGAGCTGCTCCCGAACAACGCCGTCGAGTACTTCGTCTCGTACTACGACTACTACCAGCCCGAGGCCTACGTCCCGCAGTCGGACACCTACATCGAGAAGGACTCCTCGATCAACGAGGAGGTCGAGCGCCTGCGCCACTCCGCGACCAACTCGCTGCTCACCCGCCGCGACGTCGTCGTGGTCGCCTCGGTCTCCTGCATCTACGGCCTCGGTACGCCGCAGGAGTACGTGGACCGCATGGTCCCCCTCCGCGTCGGCGAGGAGCACGACCGCGACGAGCTGCTGCGCCGCTTCGTGGACATCCAGTACACGCGCAACGACATGGCCTTCAGCCGCGGCACCTTCCGCGTCCGCGGCGACACCATCGAGATCTTCCCGGTCTACGAGGAGCTGGCCGTCCGCATCGAGATGTTCGGCGACGAGATCGAGGCGCTGTCCACGCTGCACCCGGTCACCGGCGAGATCATCAGCGACGACCAGCAGCTGTACGTCTTCCCGGCCTCCCACTACGTCGCAGGGCCCGAGCGTCTGGAGCGGGCCATCAACGACATCGAGAAGGAGCTGGGCGAGCGCCTCGCCGAGCTGGAGAAGCAGGGCAAGCTCCTGGAGGCCCAGCGCCTGAGGATGCGCACGACGTACGACATCGAGATGCTCCGCCAGATCGGCTCCTGCTCCGGCGTGGAGAACTACTCGATGC
>NZ_MUKA01000541.1 GCF_002150735.1 Streptomyces africanus | reverse complement strand
GTCGGTGGGGTGGGCCGGGGCAGGGCACGGCCCCGCAGGCCCCAGGCGGGGTCGACGGGGATGCCGAGACGGTCCAGGACGGTGGGGGCGATGTCGATGAGGCGGGGCGTGTCCAGCCGGGTGCCTCCGGGGATGCCGGGCTCGGCGAGGATGACGAAGACCTCCCGTTCGGCATGCGTGTCGCCGCCGTGGCCGCCGGTGTCGAGGTGACCGTGGTCCGTGGTGACCAGCACGGTCCAGTGCTCGTGGGCGCGCCGCGCGTCGATCGCCTCCAGGAGCCGCCCGAGATGGGTGTCCTGGGCGAGCAGGGCCCGGTCGTAGGCGGGGCTGAGGGGGCCCGTGGCGTGGCCGGCCTCGTCGGTGGCGCCGAAGTACACGAACACGACGTCCGGGGCGTCCTCGGTGAGCCACTGTGCGGCGGTGCGGGCGACGAGGCGGTCCGCTCTCTCGTAGCCGTCGGACTCGCCGTCGTGGACCACGCGCCGGCCGACGGCCGGGCCGAGGGTGCCGCGGTGGACCAGTTCCGGCCAGGACACCACGGCCGCGGTGCGCAGCGCGGGCCGCGCGGCTGCGGCTCGGCTGAGGAAGTCGGGGTAGCGGGTGTAGCCGGCGCCGGTGAAGTCGTTGCCGGTCACCCCGTGACGGTCGGGCCACACTCCGGTCAGCACGCTGGACCAGCCGGGGCCGGAGTCGGTGTAGGCCATGCTGGTCGACGGCCCGTGCTCGGCCTGGCCGTCCGCCTCGCCGTAGGGCAGCAGGCTGCTGCCATGGGCGCCGGCGGCCATCAGGCCGTGCAGCACGGGTGCGGTGGCGTGGGACCGGATCAGCCGGTCGTGGCGGAGCCCGTCCATGCCGACGACGAGCACCTTGGCGCGTGCGCTGCTGTCCGTCACTGTTTGCCTCCCTCGTCGCTCGCGTTGGCGGCCCGGCGACCACGAGCTCGGGGCCTTCTGACGGTTGTCGACCGCGCGTTCGTCGTGGCTGGTCGCGCAGTTCCCCGCGCCCCTTGAGGCGCGCCTCTCAGCTGCCCTGCACCGCTCCCTCGGTCGCCCCCGCGATGAAGCCGCGTGCGAAGATCGCGAAGACCACGACCAGCGGCAGGGCCGCCATGAGGACTCCGGCCATGACCATGCTGTAGTCGGTGGTGTGGCCGACATGGAGCTGGGC
This sequence comes from Streptomyces africanus, assembly GCF_002150735.1. Classification (GTDB taxonomy): domain Bacteria; phylum Actinomycetota; class Actinomycetes; order Streptomycetales; family Streptomycetaceae; genus Streptomyces; species Streptomyces africanus. Next base: position 11,342 of record NZ_MUKA01000541.1, on the reverse strand, counting down.
GAGCTCCACCTGGAGCGTGACGTGGCTGGGGTCGGTGAGCACGATGAGCGGCCAGACGTAGTCGTTCCAGGCGTTGACGAAGGCGTAGATGGCGAGGAAGGACAGCGCGGGCTTGATCATCGGCAGCGCGATGTTCCAGTACTGGCGGAAGAACCCGGCGCCGTCGATGCGCGCGGCGTCGAGCAGTTCGTCGGGCACGCCGTTCTGTATGTACTGGTGCAGCCAGAAGATGCCGAAGGCGTTGGCGAGGGCCGGCAGGGCCAGCGCCTTGAGCATGCCGACCCAGCCGATCTCCGACATGAGGATGAACTGCGGCAGGACGGCCAGCTGGAGCGGCAGCATCATGAACACCAGCAACGTGCCGAAGAGCACCTTGCGCCCGGGGAAGTCGAACTTGGCGAAGGCGAAGGCCGCCAGCGAGTCGATGAACAGCACCAGGACGGTGGTGACGCCGGCGACGACGATCGTGTTGAGCATCGACCCGAAGAAGTCGATGGTGTTCAGCATGTGCCGGATGTTCTCCAGCAGGTGGGAGCCGAAGGTCAGCTTCGGCGGGCTCTTGTAGATGTCCTCGGTGGTGTTGGTCGCCATGACGATCGTCCACACGAACGGGAAGACCGAGATCAGGACGGCCACCATGAGGAAGACGTGCGCGGTCAGGCCCCTGGGGCGGCGCAGCCGCCGCGTGCCCGTGACCGGCCGCGTCGTGTCCGCTGTCGTCATGACTTCCTCCCTCGCTGCACGAGGCGCCAGTTGATGACGACGAGCACCATGATCAGGACGAAGAAGGCCCACACGATGGCCGCTCCGTAGCCGTAGTCGTTGTTGAGGAAGGCCGACTGGTAGAAGTACAGCAGCGTGGTCAGGCCCGCCTGGCCCGGGCCGCCGACGTTCTGGTTGGCGGCGTTGCTGGCGAAGAGGACCTGGGGCTCGCTGAAGCTCTGCAGGCCGTTGATGGTCGAGATGATGACGGTGAACAGGATGATCGGCCGCATGATCGGAATGGTGATCTGGAAGAACGTGCGGACGGGGCCGGCACCGTCCATCTTCGCCGCCTCGTAGATCGAGGTCGGGATCGCCTGGAGACCGGCCAGATAGATGATCATGTTGTAGCCGGTCCACATCCAGGTCATCAGCAGCGCGATGACCAGCTTGATCAGCCACGGGTTGCTCAGCCACGGGACGGGCGAGATGCCGACCGTGCCCAGGATGGCGTTGACCAGGCCGAAGTTGTTGCTGAACACCGCGCCGAAGAAGATCGCCACGGCGACGATCGAGGTGACGTTCGGTACGTAGAGGGCGATGCGGTAGAAGCCCTTGAAGCGGCGCACCGAATGCAGCAGCGTCGCCAGGACCAGGGCGCCGAAGAGCGTGGGAACGGTGGACAGCACCCAGATCACCAGGGTGTTGCGGATCGACAGCCAGAAGACCGGGTCGTTCCAGAGGAACTCGAACTGCTGGAGGCCCACGAACTGCTTGGTGCCGAGGCCGTCGTAGCGCTGGAAGGCCAGATACAGCGAGTAGAGGACGGGGAAGAAGGAGAAGCCGATGAAGATCAGGTAGAACGGCGAGATCGCCAGGTACTGCCGCCAGTGCGACAGCACCCCGCGCCGGCTCGGCCGGACCGTGCCCGCGGGCGGGGTGCGCCGCGGGCGGAACCGGGCCGGGCCCGGCCCGCCGCGGTGCTCGGGCACCGTGGCGGGACCGGTGACCGGAGGTGATGACACCTCAGTTCACCCCCTGTCGCCGGGCTATCTGCTTGGCCTGGCCGACGGCGTCCTTCCAGGCGGCGTCGGGCTTCTTGCCCTTGGCCTCGATGTTGGTCAGCTCGGTGAAGTAGGGGGCCATGACCGCGGCGTCGGCGGGTGCCTCGTAGCTGACCGGGATGGCCTTGGCGGCCGGGCCGAAGACCTCGATGATCTTCTGCCCGCCGAAGAAGGCGTCGGGGCCCGTCATGGCGGGCATGGCGTACGAGGCCGGGGAGGCGGGGAAGATGGCGGCGTCGGTGAAACCGCGGGCGTTGTTGGCCGGACTGAGGATCCAGCTGATGATCTTGAACGCCTCTTCGGGGTTGCGGCACTGCTTGGGCAGCGCCAGGTAGGAGCCGCCCTGGTTGGCCGGTCCGCCGGGCGTCGCACAGACCCGCCACTTGCCCTTGGTGTGCGGGGCGGCCTGCTCGATGTCCAGCGCGTGCCAGGCCGCGCCGACTTCGGTGCCGAGGTTCTTGCCGATGGCGGCGTTCCAGGTCTGGTCGTTGATCCTGGCGTCGATGCCGAGCTTGTAGGCGCGGACCGCCGTGGTCCACGCGGCGCGGATGTGGTCCTGGTCGCCGATGAAGTGGTTGTTCTCGTCGATGAACCGCTTGGTGCCCTGGCCGACCGCGATGTTGAACACCGAGCCCATGTTGTTGATCAGGTAGGTGCCGGGGACCGCCTTCTTCAGCTCGGAGCCGAGCGCGAAGTAGTCGTCCCAGGTCCCGGCCTCGGCGGCGACCTTGTCGGGGTCGGTGGGCAGGCCGGCCTTGCGGAACAGGTCCGCGCGGTAGAAGAGCGCGGTGGGGCCGATGTCGATCGGGAAACCGATCTGCTTGCCGTCCTCGGTCTGGGCGAGCTTGGTCTTCCAGTCCAGGTACTGGGACGAGATCTTCTTGAACCCCAGGTCGTTCAGGTCGAGGAAGCGGCCGGCGTTGGGCAGGAAGGACGCGATGTCCTCGCCCTTGATGCCGGTGATGTCGGGCACGGAGCTGCCCGCCGCGAGCGTGGTGGTGAGCTTCTGCTTGAAGTCGCCGCCGATGGAGGCGGCGGTCAGCTTGGTCTGGCTGCCGAAGTGCGCCTTGGCCTCCGCGACCACCTTGTCGCTCAGTGCGCCACCCCAGTACCACATGGTGAGGCTCTTGCCGTTCTTGGTACCGCCCGATCCCGAGCCGCCGCCGCATGCGACGGTCAGGCCGGAGGCGGCCGCGGTGAGCGCGGCGGCCTGGAGGAAGCCTCTACGAGAAAGGTCCACGGGTCACTCCTGTTTTTCCTGTTCGTGGTGCCGAGGTGTGGGTGAAGGTCACTGCTGCCGTGCGGGAGGGGTGACGGGGGCGTACGCGACCGGCGGCCCGGGGTTCTCCGGGAGCCGGTCCGCCAGGAAGCCGTAGGTCCGCTTCAGTTCGGGGTCGGTCAGTGAGCGCCACCAGCGGTCGACGCCGTACCAGCCGGGGGCGGCCAGCGCCCCGCCGTGGTGCCGGACGGACAGCCCGGCGGCGAGCACCGCGAACCGCAGCCGCTCCGCGAGCGGCCAGCCGCCGAGCGAGGCCGTGACGAACGCGGCGCCGAAGACGTCCCCGGCGCCGGTCGCGTCCAGCACCTCGACGTCGAGGGCGGGCACGTCGGCGTACTCGCCGGTCATCTGGTCGACGGCCACCGCGCCGTCCCCGCCCCGGGTGACGACCGCGACCGGCACCAGCTCGGACAGCGTGCCGAGCGCGGCCACCGCGCTGTCCGTGCGGGTGTAGGCCATGGCCTCCGTCTCGTTCGGGAGGAAGGCGTGGCACAGGGCGAGCTGGTCCAGGAGGGCCGTCGACCACTCCTGGCTGGGGTCCCAGCCCACATCGGCGTAGATCTGCGTGCCGCCCGCGGCGGCCTTGGCGAGCCACTCGCGGGGCTGCGCCTCGATGTGCACCAGGGCGGTACGCGCCGCGGGCGGGTCGCCCACCAGCGCGTCCTGCGAGTACGGGGGCTCCTGGCCGTGGGTGACCAGGGCACGGTCCGTGCCGTGCGCCAGGGCGACGGTGACCGGGGTGGGCCAGCCGTCGGCCGTGCGGGAGAGGGAGAGGTCGACGTCCTCCTGGTCGCACAGGATGTCCCGGCAGAACTCGCCGTAGAGGTCGTCGCCGAACACCGTGGCCAGCGAGGTGCGCAGGCCGAAGCGGGCGGCCGCCACCGCCAGATTGGCGATGCCGCCCGGGCCGCAGCCCATGCCCGTCGTCCAGATCTCCTCGCCCGGGGTCGGGGGCTTGCCGAGCCCGGTGAGGACGAGGTCGTAGAAGAGCAGCCCGGTCAGCAGCACATCGGGCCGGTCGTCGTCCACGGAAGGGGTCCTCTCGTTCGGAAGCGTTCGAGGAGCCCACCCCGCGAGCTCGTCAAAACTCTTCATTTCGGTGACCGGAATCGTGCGCCGATCGGAGAGATTGGTCAATACCCGAGCAGAAGTGAGCATGGAAATGATTGGAGATGACGAGTACTGTTCACGCCGTGCTGGCAGAACGACGACACCAACTCATCCTGCGGGCCCTGCGCTCCGGCGGGCCCGCGTCCGTGACCGACCTCTCGGAGCAGCTGGGCGTGAGTCCCGCCACAATCAGGCGTGACCTGGTCAAACTGGAAGAAGACGGGCTGCTCACGCGCGTCCATGGCGGCGCCGTGGTCGAGGAGGGCGACCAGCCCTTCGCCGAGGTCGCCGAGGTGCGCGTGGCCGAGAAGGACGCCATAGCCGAGCGCGCGGCGGCGATGGTCCGGGACGGCCAGTCGGTGCTGCTGGACATCGGGACGACGGCCTACCGCCTGGCCCGGCAGCTGCACGGCCGCCGGCTCACCGTGATCACCAGCAACCTGGTGGTCTACGAGGAACTCGCCGACGACGAGGGCATCGAGCTGGTCCTGCTCGGCGGCATGGTCCGCCGCGAGTACCGCTCCCTGGTCGGCTTCCTCACCGAGGACAACCTGCGCCAGCTGCACGCCGACTGGCTCTTCCTCGGCACCAGCGGCGTGCGGCCCGGCGGGCAGGTCATGGACACGACGGTGGTGGAGGTGCCGGTCAAGCGGGCCATGATCAAGGCAGGCGAGAAGGTCGTGCTGCTCGCCGACGCGGCCAAGTTCCCCGGGCACGGGATGGCGAAGGTCTGCGGTCCCGAGGAGCTGGACGTGGTGGTGACGAACGAGCCGGTCGACACGGCGACGCGGTCCTCCCTTCAGGAGGCAGGAGTCGAGGTCGTCGTGACGGGAAGGGTGCACACGTGAAGCTGACGATTCTGGGCGGCGGAGGATTCCGCGTGCCGCTGGTGTACGGGGCGCTCCTCCAGGACCACGCCGAGGGCCGGGTGACGCACGTCGTCCTGCACGATCTGGATCCCGCGAGACTCTCCGCGGTGACGCGCGTCCTCGCCGAGCAGGCGGCCGGAGTCCCCGACGCGCCCGAGGTGAGTGCCACCACCGATCTGGACGAGGCCCTGCGCGGCGCCGACTTCGTGTTCTCCGCGATCCGCGTCGGCGGTCTGGAGGGCCGCGCGCACGACGAGCGGGTGGCCCTGGCCGAGGGCGTCCTCGGCCAGGAGACGGTCGGCGCGGGCGGCATCGCCTACGGGCTGCGCACCGTCCCGGTCGCCGTCGACATCGCCCGCCGGGTCGCCCGGCTGGCGCCGGACGCCTGGGTCATCAACTTCACCAACCCGGCCGGACTGGTCACCGAGGCCATGTCCCGCCACCTCGGCGACCGTGTCATCGGCATCTGCGACTCCCCGGTCGGCCTCGGCCGCCGCATCGCCCGGGTGCTCGGCGCGAACCCCAAGGAGGCCTGGATCGACTACGTCGGCCTCAACCACCTCGGCTGGGTGCGCGGCCTGCGCGTCGCCGGCCGCGACGAGCTCCCGCGCCTGCTCGCCGACCCGGACCTGCTCGGCTCCTTCGAGGAGGGCAAGCTCTTCGGCGTCGACTGGCTCCGGTCCCTGGGCGCGATCCCCAACGAATACCTGCACTACTACTACTTCAACCGGGAAGCCGTCCGCGCCTACCAGCAGGCCGAGAAGACCCGCGGTGCCTTCCTGCACGACCAGCAGGCCCGCTTCTACGCCGAGATGAGCAACCCGGACGCCCCCGCGTGGAAGGTCTGGGAGCAGACCCGCGCCGAGCGCGAGGCCACCTACATGGCCGAGAACCGGGAGACCGCCGGCGCCGGCGAACGCGACGAGGACGACCTGTCCGGCGGCTACGAGAAGGTGGCCCTCGCCCTGATGCGGGCGATCGCCCGGGACGAGCGCACGACCCTGATCCTCAACGTCCGCAACCAGCGCACCCTGTCGGTCCTGGACACGGACGCCGTCATCGAGGTCCCCTGCCTCGTCGACGCCAACGGCGCCCACCCCGTCACCGTCGACCCGCTGCCCGGCCACGCCACCGGGCTGGTCTGCGCGGTGAAGGCAGTCGAGCGCGAGGTGCTGGCCGCCGCCGACTCCGGCTCCCGCGCAACCGCCGTGAAGGCCTTCGCGCTGCACCCGCTCGTCGACTCCGTCAACGTGGCCCGCAGGCTGGTCGAGGGCTACACCGAGGTCCACCCCGGGCTGGCGTACCTTAGGTGAACGCCGCTCGGTAAGCGCTTTCCCCGACCGCTTCCCGCCTGCTCGCTCTTCCCGCTTCCTGGAGACATCTCATGCACGACGAAAGCCGCCGCATCGAGGAGCGCGTGCAGCGCCTTCACGACCAGCGCATCAGGACCGCGATCTACGCGGCCACCGTCCCCTTCGAGGTGGAGGCCTGGCAGGCCCCGGGGGAGCCGGTCCCGTTCGAGGAGGCCGCCGCCGCCTCGTACGCGCCCTTCGCGATGGGCACCCCCTGGGGCCCGCCCTGGGGCACCACCTGGTTCCGCATGCGCGGACAGGTGCCCGAGGCGTGGGCGGGCCGCCGCGTCGAGGCCGTCATCGACCTCGGTTTCGTGGGCGACTGGCCCGGCAACCAGGCCGAGGCCCTCGTCCACCTCACGGACGGCACCCCGCTGAAGGCCGTCAACCCGCTCAACCAGTACGTGGCGATCGCCGACCCGGCGACGGGCGGCGAGACGGTCGAGTACCTGGTCGAAGCCGCCTCCAACCCGGACATCCTCGCCGACAACTTCTCGAAGACCACCCCGCTCGGTGACATCCTCACCGCCGGGGACAAGCCGCTCTACACCTTCCGCAGCGCCGACATCGCCATCCTCGACGAGGAGGTCTGGCACCTCGACCTCGACGTCCAGGTCCTGCGCGAGCTGATGCTGGAGCTCGGCGAGCACGACCCCCGCCGGCACGAGATCGCGCACGCGCTCGACCGGGCGATGGACCTGCTGGACCTGGACGACGTCTCCGGCTCCGCGCCCGCCGTCCGCGAGGCGCTGAAGCCGGTGCTGTCCAAGCCCGCGCACGCCAGCGCGCACACGGTCTCCGGCGTCGGCCACGCCCACATCGACTCGGCCTGGCTCTGGCCGATCCGCGAGACCAAGCGCAAGACGTCCCGCACGTTCTCCAACGTCACGTCCCTGGCCGACGAGTACGACGACTTCATCTTCGCCTGCTCCCAGGCCCAGCAGTACGCATGGGTGCGCGACAACTACCCCAAGGTCTGGTCGCGCATCCAGGAGTCGGTCAAGAAGGGCCAGTGGGCGCCGGTCGGCGGCATGTGGGTCGAGGCCGACGGCAACCTGCCCGGCGGCGAGGCCGTCGCCCGCCAGTTCATCCACGGCAAGCGGTTCTTCATCGAGCACTTCGGCATCGAGACCAAGGGCGTGTGGCTGCCGGACTCCTTCGGCTACAACGCGGCCTACCCGCAGCTCGCCAAGCTCGCCGGCAACGAGTGGTTCCTCACGCAGAAGATCTCCTGGAACCAGACCAACAGGTTCCCCCACCACACCTTCTGGTGGGAGGGCATCGACGGCACCCGGATCTTCACCCACTTCCCGCCGGTCGACACCTACAACGCCCGCTTCAGCGGCGAGGAGATGTCCCGCGCGGTCCGCAACTACCAGGAGAAGGGCGGCGCGAGCCGTTCCCTGGCCCCCTTCGGCTGGGGCGACGGCGGTGGCGGCCCCACCCGCGAGATCATGGAACGCGCCCGCCGGCTGGCGGACCTGGAGGGCTCCGCGAAGGTCGTCGTCGAACACCCCGACGAGTTCTTCGCCAAGGCCCGCGAGGAGTACCCGGACGCGCCCGTCTGGGTCGGCGAGCTCTACCTGGAGCTGCACCGCGCCACCTACACCTCCCAGGCCCGCACCAAGCAGGGCAACCGCCGCTCCGAGCACCTGCTGCGCGAGGCGGAGCTGTGGGCGACCACGGCCGCCCTGCACGCGCCGGGCTACACGTACCCGCACGAGAAGCTGGACGGGCTCTGGAAGACGGTGCTGCTGCACCAGTTCCACGACATCCTGCCCGGCTCCTCCATCGCCTGGGTGCACCGCGAGGCCGAGGCCGAGTACGCCCGCGTGGCCCGCGAGCTCCAGGCCCTGACCGCCGAGGCGGTCGCCGCGCTCGGCTCCGGCACCCCCCGCGTCTTCAACACCAGCCCCTACGACCGAGCCGAGGTGGTCCGCACCGCCGAGGGCGCACCGGTGTACGTGGAGGTGCCCGCGAGCGGCTCCGCGCCCCTCGCCGAGGCCGAGCCCCCGCAGCCGGTGACCGTGAGCGGCCGGGTGCTCGACAACGGGCTGGTCCGCGTGGAGGTGGCCGAGGACGGCACCCTGTCGTCCGTCCGCGACCTGCGCGCGAACCGCGAGGTCCTGGCCGACCCGGGCAACCTGCTCCGCCTGCACACCGACCTGCCCAACTACTGGGACGCCTGGGACATCGACAAGCACTACAAGAACCGCTACACGGACCTCCTCGACGCCTCGTCCGTCACGGTCGTCGAGCAGGACCCGCTCATCGGCGCGATCCGCGTCGAGCGGGACTTCGGCAAGGGTTCGAAGATCACCCAGACGATCACCGTCCGCGCCGGCAGCCCCCGGATCGACATCGAGACCGACATCGACTGGCACGAGACCGAGAAGATCCTCAAGGCTGCCTTCCCGGTCGACATCCGGGCCCCGCACTCCTCCGCCGAGATCCAGTTCGGCCACATCCAGCGGCCCACCCACACCAACACCAGCTGGGAGGCGGCCCGCTTCGAGGTCTCCGGCCACCGCTGGGTGCACATCGGCGAACCCGGCTACGGCGTCGCCGTCATCAACGACTCCACCTACGGCCACGACGTCTCCCGCACGGTCCGCGAAGACGGAGGTACGACCACCACGGTCCGCCTCAGCCTGGTCCGCGCCCCGCGCATCCCGGACCCCGAGGCCGACCAGGGCCGCCACCGCTTCACCTACGCGCTGCTGCCCGGCGCGACCATCGAGGACGCCGTCGCCGAGGGCTACGCGCTCAACCTCCCGCTGAGGGTGGCCGACGCGGCGGGCGCGCCCGCGCCGGTCGTCTCCGCCGAGGGCGAGGGCCTGACCGTGGAGGCGGTCAAGCTCGCCGACGACGCCTCGGGCGATGTCGTCGTACGGCTCTACGAGTCCCGCGGCGGCCGGGCCCAGGGCGTCCTGCGCACCGGCTTCCCGCTCGCCGGCGCCCAGATCACCGACCTGCTGGAGCGACCGCTGGAGGGGGCGAGCGTGGACGGCGACGGCGGTGTCCCCGTCACCCTGCGGCCCTTCCAGATCCTGACACTGCGTCTGCGCAGGAGCTGACCCATGGCCATGCGACCCTGGTTCACCGACGCCAAGCTGGGGATCTTCATCCACTGGGGCATCTACGCCGTCGACGGCGTCCAGGAGTCCTGGTCGTTCTACGACGACATCGTCCCCTACGACCGGTACATGTCCCAGTTCGACCGCTTCACGGCCTCCCGCTACGCACCGCGCGACTGGGCGAAGCTCTTCGCGCGGGCCGGCGCCAAGTACGCCGTGCTGACCAGCCGCCATCACGACGGCGTCGCCCTGTGGGACACGGCCCACGGCGACCTGAACGTGGGCCGCGACCTGATCGGCGGCTACGCCGACGCCCTGCGCGAGCAGGGCCTCAAGGTCGGGCTCTACTACTCGCACTCGGACTGGAGCCACCCCGACTACGCCTCCACCCGCAAGCCGGGCCGGCCGCCGGAGCTGGAGGACAACCGCTACTCGGAGGTCGCCGCCGAGGACGAGGATCTTCAGGCCTGGGAGAGGTTCCTCGCCTACCGCGACGGCCAGATCCGCGAACTGACCTCCCGTTACAAGCCGGACCTGCTGTGGTTCGACGGCGAGTGGGACCGCAGCGAGGAGCAGTGGCGCATCCCCGAACTCGCCGCCCTCATCCGCTCCGAGGTACCCGACGTCGTCTTCAACGCCCGCATGCTCAGCGAGGGCGACTACGCGACGCCGGAACAGGGCGCCCCGATCGTCCCGCCCGAGGGTCCCTGGGAGCTGTGCCTGACGATCAACGACTCCTGGGGCCACCAGCACCACGACCACAACCACAAGTCGGTCGACCAGCTGATCCGCTACTTCACCGAGACCATCGGCGGCGGAGGCAACCTGCTGCTCAGCGTCGGCCCGCGGGAGGACGGCACGATCCCGGCCGAACAGGCACAGCGGCTGGAGGGGCTCGGCGACTGGATCGCCCGGCACGCGGAGGCGGTGTACGGCACCGAACGGGGACTCCCGCCGGGCCATCACTACGGCCCGAGCACCCTCTCCAAGGACCGCCGCACCCTCTACCTGACCCTCTTCGACGCCCCGCGCGCCGAGATCAACGTGCGCGGCCTGCTCAGCAAGGTCCGGCGCGTCTCGGTCCTGGGCACCGGGACGGAACTGACCCACAGCGTCACGGGCGGGCTCCACGAAACCCCGGGCGTCTTGTGGATCGAACCTCCCGCGGCGCGGGACCTCGACCCGCACGCCACCGTTCTCGCCGTCGAACTGGACGGCGAACTGGAGCTGTACCGGGGTGGGGGCCGCTTCTGACGCCGCCGAATTGACCGGGATCACGGCACCCGAATGCCCCTGCCATGGGGCATTCGGGTCGGTAGGGTCATGGTCATGACGACGACACAGAACGAGACGGGACATACCGACGGGACGTCGGAGACCGGCGGCTTACCGCCCGTTCTCACCCGTGCCGCCGAGGCCGAGACGACGCGGGACCCCAGCAGTGTGATGACCCTCCTCGCCGACTCCGGGGACACCGGCGGGCGGCTGACCAGCTACCGGTCGACGTTCGCCGAGGGCGCGGTCGGTGCGCCCGCCCACCTGCACACCAAGGCGTCCGAGATGTTCTACGTGATCGACGGCGCCCTCCAGGTGCTGGTGGGCGAGGAGATCACCGTGCTGGAGGCCGGCGACTTCCTCCTGGTGCCGCCGAACACCCCGCACGCCTTCGCCGCCGCGCCCGGTGCGACAGCCGNNCCGGGCGCGGGGCGCTTCGACTATCTCCGGCTACTGGGCCGGGTGATGCGCGGCGAGGCCGACCCGCAGGAGATCAAGGACTCCTCGGAACGCTTCGACAACCACTACGTCGACAGCCCGGTGTGGCGCGCGGCGCTCGCGGCCAGGCCCGGGAGCGGCGCCGCCTGAGCCGGTGCCCCGACGGATTCGACCGG
>NZ_MUKA01000540.1 GCF_002150735.1 Streptomyces africanus | reverse complement strand
GCCGCCCCAGCGGCACGACTGCCCGCAGCCAGGGCCTCTACCACCTCAAGGCGTATCGGCGGTGACATCGACAGCGGTGGAGCCTCCGTCAGGGCCCGGGTCCTGGCGTCCTGCAGTGCACGCGGCCCCGCCGGGGTGAAGGTCACCACCTCCGTGTCCGGTTCGCCCGTCAGCTCCCACTCGTAGCGGCGCCGGTACCACGGCCCTTTCGCCTCCCGCATCAGGATCCGCGGATGCCGGTGCAGGGCCTCGGTGAACGCCTTGCGCAGGCGGGGCTGGTCGACGGGACCGGGGAGGTGGACCTCGATGTGGACCGTTTCCGGTTCCTCCTCCTGGAGGCAGTGCCGGGACACCTCGTCCACCACCGGGAACGGGATGCGTACCGGTGTCGTCATACGGGCTCGCCCTTCTCCGGTTCGCGCAGACTCACCAGGCCCGCGAACAGGCCGATCAGCGCCAGCAGTTGGGCCGTGCGGCCGAACGCGCCGTCGCCCGCGCCCACCGGCTCCCCGGCCCCGAACGCGGCAGCGACGCCCGCTGCCGCCAGTGCCACGAACGCGATCGGCACCAGCAGCGTGTGCCGCCGGGCCGCGAGCAGCGCCAGCGCCGGGACCAGCAGCGCCAGCCAGCCCGCGATCACGGCCCCGACCAGCGTCAGCGCCACCGTGCCGAGCCACAGGCCGGGCAGCGGCGGGGCCGGTTGCAGTGCGTCGGGGTTGGGGGCGCGGCGGCGCCAGAGCGCCAGGCCCAGCAGCACCGCGATGCCGGCGCCGCTGCCGATCAGCCCGGCGTCGTACGTGGTGGCCGGTTCGTAGGACAGCTTGACCGTGCCGCCCGCGCCGGCCGGGATCCGCCAGCCCTGCTGCCAGCCGTCCAGCCGCAGCGGGGTGAGCTCCTTGCCGTTCAGGGTGGCCTTCCAGCCGTCGTTGAAGTTCTCGTACGTCGTCAGGTACGAGGCGGCGCCCGAGCCGACCGTCACCTCGCGCCGGTCGCCCAGCCAGTCCCGGACCCGCAGCTCACGCCCGGCCGCGGCGGCCTCCGGGACCGTCCCGCGGGTCAGAGTGACGTCCGTCAGCGCGAGCGGGCCGGCGTCGCCGCCCTCCAGCCGGTGGTCGCCCGAGGCCAGCTCCACCTCGGCGTCCTTCCTGTCCCGTTGACAGAGCGTCACCTCGACGGGCCGCCGTTCCACCAGGTCCCGTACGGTGCCCTTCGCGCTCGTCCGGTACAGCTCGCCGTCCAGCGCCACATCCGGGCCCTTCCCGCACGGCAGCGAGAACGTCCGGGTGCCGTCCGGCTGCGGGGTGCGGTACTGGTCGAGGGCCGGGAGGTAGGCCTCCGTCAGGCCCACGGGCAGCCGCAGGTCCTCGTCGGCGACCGGGTTGTGCAGGGTCAGCGGGGCGGTCTCGGTGATGGTGATGTCGAGCCGGTCGGTGGTGATCGGCGGGAAGCGGACCCAGCCGTTCTCGTCGACGCCGGCGATCGTCGCGCCGTCCGGGGAGCTGATGTGCACCTGGGAGGCGCGGGTGGACAGGCCGCCCGCGGGCGCCAGGACCAGTTCGCCGATCGGCTGCTTGCCGTCCCAGCTCAGGTGGATCGTCGGCCGGTCGCCCGCGATCCACGCCGTCGTCAGGTCGCCGTCGGTGAGGTTGCGTGCCGCGAGGCCCGCGCCGAGGCTCGCTGTGGAGTCGGCGGTGGCGACGATGCGGGACTGCTGCTCGGGCGCGACGTCGTACAGCAGCCGGTCGAGTTCCTCGCCCGGCACCGGCACGGCGCTCGCCGTCACCTCGTACGTCCCGGCGGCCGCTGTCGTGAAGCGGCGGTGCAGGCCGGCCTCGGTGCCGGTCGCGGAGAGGCCGGTCGGGTCGGAGGTCCGGTGCAGGGAGACGACCGTGGCGTCCGCGGTCGTGTCGTTCGCGTCCGCCGGGAGCCGCAGCAGCCGTGTCACCCGCACGTCCGGCAGGTCGATCTCGGTGAAGCCCGCGCCGGTGAGCCCGGCCCGGCGCTCCACCGAGTCCACGATCGTCAGCTTCATCCACCGCGTGCCGCCCTCGGGCGCCTTGACGCGCTGCGCCGTGCCGTTGGGCCGCAGGAAGCTCGTCCGCTCGCCCTTCTCCGTCTCCACCCGCACCTTCGTCGCCGCCGCCCGCACGCTCTCCTGAGGCAGCGGCGTCACCTTGAAGGAGGACGGCATGTCGTAGGAGCCGGTGAAGCCGATGCGCAGCCACTGCCCGTCCGGCGTGTCCGGCGCGCCCTCCGTCCACGCGGTGTCCGGGTTGCCGTCGAAGGCGTTCACCGGGTCGAACTGCGGCAGATGGAACAGCCAGTTGCCGTACGAGGAGGCCGTCACCGAGCGGGCGCCGCGCAGTTCGGCCACCGTCTGGTGCTCGGTGCCCTCGTTCGGCAGGATCTGGCGCGGCTTCTCGCCCGGGTCCTGCTGGGCCTCGGGCGCGTTGCGCTCGTCACGGGTGTACGTGTACGACGTACCGGCGTTGACCACGCCGAACCGGGTGTCCGCGCGCCGCAGCCCGTCGCCCACCACCTGCACCGCCGGGGTGCCGAGCCCCGGGTGGTTGTCGCCGGTCAGGACGGTCGCCCGCCCGCGCAGCCGCGACGCCAGCGGCAGCAACGCCTCCGGGCCGCCGGACACCACGGCCGTGTCGGAGACCGGCATCAGTCCCGCCTGCCCGGGCCGGTCCACGTCCTGCCCGGCCGGCCGGTAGATCTCCACCGCCCGCTGCCGCGGGTACAGCCCCTCGACCTGGAGCGGGGCGTCGTGCGCGAGCCGCCCGCCGGTCATCACCGGCCCCAGCCCCGTCACCCGCTCGTACCCCGACTGTTCGAGGGTGCGCTTGACGGTCGTGGTCGGCACATACCCGATCTGGTCCGGGTCGAGATCGTTGCGTACGACGACGTAGAACAGCCCCGCCCGGCTCAAGTAGTCGGCCAGCCCCGGCACTTCGGCACCGGACATCAGCGCCTGCTCGACGGCGTCCATCGCGCGCCGGTTGCCGGGCGTGCCGAACGGGACGTAGTCGCGCTGCGCCCACCGCGACTCGGCGAGCACGTCGAGCGGCTGGTCGATGGGCGAGCCCCAGGTGTAGAGGCCGTGCGCGGTCGCCGGGACGACCAGGGCGCGCGAGTCGGGCGAGTACTTCTCCAGCCAGTCGGCCGTGGCCTGCCAGTAGGCGGGGAGCTTCTGGAAGGAACCCGGGTTGAGGATCGAGCCGTTGAGGTACGGCCACAGCAGCCCCGGCAGGATCAGCACCGCCGCGACCAGCGGGGCGAAGCGCCGGCCGCGCACCGGGCGGGCCCCGCGCGGCTCGGCGGCCACCCCCGCCAGATGGGCCAGGCCCAGCGTGAACGCCAGCGCCAGGCCCGTCTGGAACTTGTAGATGTTCCGGAACGGCGACAGCCAGCCGTCCAGCCAGCCCTGCACGACCCCGTGGAACGGTGCCCCGAACGCGCCGCCGTACCCGGCGAGCAGCACCAGCGCCGCCACCAGCACCGTCAGCACGAGCCACCGCCGCTCGGGCATGTCCCGCCGGGCGAGTCCGGCGAGGCCGAGCCCGGCCGCGAGCGCCGAGCACACGATCACGACGACCGACGAGGCCACGGCCCACCCCGCGGGCAGCCATGCCTCACCGAAGTGCAGATAGGCGACCCAGTTCCCGGCGCCGCGCAGCGCCTCGGTCGCCGCCATGGTGTCCGTCGTCGTCTGCGCCGTCTCTATATAGGGGAGGAAGTTCTCGCCGTAGACCCCGAGCAGCAGCAGCGGCACCCACCACCAGGCCGTCACGACGAGCACGGCCGGAGCCCACCAGGCGATCAGCTTGCGCTGCCGGGGCCCGGGCGGCCGGGACAGCAGATACAGTCCGGCCGGCAGCAGGGACGCCAGCGTCGCCGAGGCGTTCACACCGCCCATGAACGGCACCAGCAGCGCCGACCGCAGGGCCGCGACCCGGGCGGCGTACCGCTCGTTCGTCAGCGGCAGCAGCACCCACGGCAGGAACGCGCCGGGCAGCGCGGCGGCCGACGTCGACCCGATCACGGTCGTGAACACCGGCCACAGCGCGTACGCCACGGCCCCCAGCAGCCGGGACGCGCCACTGCCCACCCGCAGCCGCTCGGCCAGCCGCAGCGCACCCCAGAAGGCGACCGACACGACGACCGACATCCACAGCCGCTCCGCCAGCCACACCGGCAGTTGTACGAGGTCGCACAGCCAGTAGAACGGCAGCATCGGCCACAGGTAGCCGACGTACTGGTCCTGGATCCCGCCGAACCCGGCCCGGTCGTGCCACAACTGCCCCAGGTCGGCGAGGAACTGACCCGGGTCGACCGTCACACCGAGCTTGGTGTCGAAGGTCTGCCGCCCGGGCTGCACGGCCAGGAACAGCACGAACACCACGGCCCAGAAGCCCAGCAACCAGCGCAGGGACCGCGGGCCCTCGGGCGGACCGGCCGCGGTCGCGGTGGTGGGGACGGCTGCCGGTGGAGGAGCCTGGACCGTGGTTGTCATGTAGGACACCGCCGCAGGATGAGGAGGAGGTTCCAGGTGGCGAACTCGCGGATGCCGGGCGCCTTGACGACGGCCTCCGCGAGGAACGGCCAGTAGCGGGAGCGCGCCGAGACGACCGTGACGTCGTCCCGGGCACGCACCTGCCGCAGGGTGGATCCGATGTGCACCGCGAACAGGTTCTCGCCGAGCGTGTGCTTGGCGGGCCTGCCGGTCCGCCGCAGATAGCGGGCGCGCGCCCGCTCGGCACCGAAGTAGTGCCAGGGGGCCCACTCGTGCCCGCCCCACGGCGACAGCCAGTTGGTGAACGACACGTAGATCAGCCCGCCGGGCCGCGTCACCCGGGCCAGCTCGCTCAGGAACGTCTCCGGATCGGCCACGTGCTCCAGCACGTTCGAGGAGAAGGTGACGTCCGCGACGCCGTCCCGGAGGGGCAGCAGGTATCCGTCGGCGACGACGGCCGAGTCGGGGGGTTTCTCGCCGAGTTCGGCCAGGTCCGGTTCGAAGAGGAACGCGTGCGCTCCGCGTCGCCGGAACTCCTCGGTGAAGTAGCCACTGCCGCCGCCGACGTCGACGACGGTACGCCCGGCGACGGGCCCGTCGTACGCCTCGACCTGATCGGCGGCGTCGCGGGCGAGCAGCGAGTAACAGTTTTCGGGATCGTCCTGCTCGTGGAGGAAGGCACGGAACAGGGCAAGAGATCTACGAAACGAGGGGTCGTGTACATAGGGGCGCGGGACTGTGACATTCGCGGCTCCGCCGCGTGGGCGCGACCAGCCACGGCGGACCGCACGACGCATCACGGAGCCCAGCCCCTCACCGCCTCCGCGGCAACCACACGGAACTGCCGCACGGTCCGGTCCCACCGAAACCGCGCCGCCCGATCCCGCGCGGCCTTGCCCATCAGCTCCCGCCGATGTCCGGACAACGCAAGCGCACACCACGCCGCCGCGAACGACGACTCACCGCGCGCCAGAACCCCGGTCTCACCATCCACCACGGAGTCCTTGAGTCCCGGCACGTCGAACGCCACGGTCGGCGTCTGTCGGGCCGCGGCCTCCGTCACGACCAGGCCCCACCCCTCCACTGCCGAGGGATGCAGCAACAACCAGGCCGCGCAGAGCAGCCGGTGCTTCTCCGCCTCCGAGACGTACCCGGTGAACTCCACTCCGGGCCCGGCGAGTTGCTCCAGCCGTGCCCGCTCGGGGCCGTCCCCGACGATGAGCAGCCGCCCGCCGGTGACGGGCCGTACCCGCTCCCACAACCGCAGCAGCAGATCGATCCGCTTGTACTCGACGAGCCGGCCGACGGCGACGAACAACGGCTCGGGCGAGCGCTCGGCCCGCGGGCCCGGCTCCTCGACCCCGTTGTGCACGACCCGGATCCGGTCCCGCTCCACGCCGATCGCGCGCAGCGCGTGCGCGGTGGAGGAGGACACCGCGACCAGCAGACTCCGCTGCTGCGCCCCGGTCAGCGCCCAGTGTTCGAGTCTTCGGCCGATCCGTGCGGCCGGCGCCAGGGGCCCGCCGAAGCGCATCTTCCACAGGTCGGTGTGGACGTGGTTGACCAGGCACAGCGTGGGCCCGGAGTGCCACAGCGGCGCCAGGTACGGCATGCCGTT
The DNA here is from genome assembly GCF_002150735.1 of Streptomyces africanus. GTDB lineage: Bacteria > Actinomycetota > Actinomycetes > Streptomycetales > Streptomycetaceae > Streptomyces > Streptomyces africanus. Next base: position 2,982 of record NZ_MUKA01000540.1, on the reverse strand, counting down.
GCACACCTCGACCAGCAGATCGCAGTCGCCGACCTGGCGGGCGAAGGCCGACCGGGCGCGCAGATAGTGCCCGTAAGGGCCGCCCGCCGACACGACCCGGTAGTCCCGGAAGGCCGCGGGCCCCCCGCACAGCAGGGTCACCTGGTGGCCGAGCCGGGTCAGGCCGTCGGCGAGCTTGTCGACCAGCAGCTCGGAGCCGCCGGCGGACGGGTTGTCCAGATCGCGATGGGCGAGGAAGACGATCCGGCGCGGATGTGGGGGAAGCGCCGGAAAGTGCTGCTCCGCGCTGGGGGACGCGGGGTGCAGCGAGGACGGTACGTGCTGGGGCATGGGTGCTCCAACTCGTCTCGGGGTGCGGAACTCAGCGTGGGGGAAGGCGTGGCTCTGGGGGTCTGGCTGTGGGGGGCCTGAGCCCTTCCTGGGAGGGGAGTGTGGACGGGTTGTGCTCGGGTGGGGTTGGACAGTTTTCGCCCGGACGTTCTCCACGGCTACTCACCGGCGTGACAATTTCCGGCTTTGTTGGAGCTGACGCCACATCACATCGTGAGGGTGGGCTGGGGCGTACCGGATGTATCGGACGGAGTGGGCTGCTCCGGCTCCTTCCGCCCACGCGCCACCAGAACGCCACCCACCGCCGCGAGCACCACACCCGCCACACCGGCCCCGATCGGCAACGTCGTGCCCAGCAGGCGCAGTTGACCGCTGTCGCGCTTCGCCTGCCGCACGGCCTCCTTCTGCGTCGCGGTCGTGAAGGAGATCTTCCGGCTGTCCAGCAGCACCGCCGCGTCCTTCTTCCCGCCCGGCGCCCGCAGGGTCCGCCTCGGCCCGGTCTGCGCGTAGATCACACGGCCGGTGGCCTGGTCGACGACCAGCTCGAAGCCGTGGTTGGAGTACCACTCCTCGGCCAGCACCTGCGGCCGCTGCGGCTGGTCGACGAGGCTGCCCGGCACCATCCGCGTGCCGGTCCTGGTCGGCGGCACGGAACCGGTGAACTTGTAGCCGGTGTAGCCCTGGATCTTCGCGGTGCCGCGGTACCGCATCACGACCGTGTCGCCGAGGGAGTTGTCCCACCACTGGTACGAGCGTTTGTGCACGTCGAAGGGGAACTTCAGATAGGCCTCGCCCTCGATGTACGGCTTCTCGCCGCAGCAGTGCACGGGCCGGGTGGTCTTGCGGTCCATCACCCAGCGGTGCGGCGTGAACTCCAGCGCGTCGTGCGGGTCGGCGGCCGGCAGCGACTTGTCCGTGTCGACCGTGGTCGTCACGTCCCAGACGGCGTTGCCGCTGCGTTCGCTGTCCTCGACGTTGCCACGCACCCGCTGGGTCACCGTGATCTTCCGGTCCGGGACCGTCTCGATCCGGTCAGTGTCGAAGACGCTGCCGCGGCCGGTGTAGACGGCGGTCGTGTCGATGTCGGTCGGGTTCACCGCGGCACGCGGCTGGACGTACCAGGCGAGCAGGGGCGCCAGCACCAGCAGGAACGTGCCGAGACCCAGCAGGACCAGCGAAAAAGGAGAGGTTGTACGGCGCATCCGGGCACTCCAGTGGCTTGGGACGGCTCGACGTACGAGAGGGCCGGCACGGCGGGAAACAGCGCGTGTACGGCTGGGCCGGGAACCGTAGGCCGCTCTTGACGGGGTGTCAATGCTTGTCGAGACTGGGCGCGACAGGCAGGGACGGGATGCCGGGGTGGGGACAACCTCCGGACGATCTCCGGGCGAATCCGGACAGAGAGGCTGACCCTGCGATGTCGAGACTGCTCGCTGCCGCGCTGACCGTCGCGCTCGCCGCCGCCCTTGCCGTGGGCGCCGCGCTGGGCGTCGTCGCGCTGCTCGAAGCCACGCCCGACCAGCCGAACACCCCCCTGATCACCTACGAGCAGGCCGGGCAGGGGAGTTGACGGTGACGGCCGCCCGCACCGGAACCGTCACCACGCGCTCGGCCTGGCACGACGTACCGCGCTTCCAGGTGCGCCGGTTCGCGGCGATCGCCATGGCCGAGGCGCCCGCGCTCGCCGAGGAGATCCTCTGCGAGATACAGCGCGAGTATCCCCATCTGCCCGTCGTCCTCGACGACTCCGGCGAGCCCATGGCCCTGGTCGGCATCCGCCGCGCCATCGAGGTCTTCGTGCAGCACCTGGAGCGCTCGGAGGGCCGGCCCACCGTCCCGCCCGGCGTCTTCCAGGACTTCGGCCGCGGCGAGGGCCTCAACGGCCGCTCGCTCGACTCCCTCCAGGCCATCTACCGCATGGGCGTACGCCTGGCCTGGCGCCGCTTCGCCGACATCGGCCAGCGCGTGGAGATCCCGCCCCCGGCGATGTACGAACTCGTCGACGCGGGCTACGAGTACCTGGACGGCCTGGTCGACCAGTCCGTACGCGGCTACGCCGAGGCCGCGGCCCGCCAGGCCGGGGAACGCCTGCGCCTCCAGCGCCGCCTGATGGAACTCCTGCTGGCCGAACACCACCGCGGCGACCCCGCCGAGGCCCTGACCGAACGGGCCGCCCGGATCGGCTGGCCCTTACCCGAGAAGGTCGCGGTCGGTGTCCTGCTGCGCCCCGCCCGCGAGGCCATGGCCCCCGCGGTCGGGCAGGGCGTGCTGCTCGACATGGAGTACGAGCAGCCCCGCATGGTCGTGCCCGAGCCGGACGCGGCAGGCCGCCCCGAACTCCTGCACCGGGCCTTGGCCGGCTGGTCCGGCGCGATCGGCCCGCCGGTCCCGCTCACCGACGCGGCCAAGTCGTTGCGCTGGGCCGACGCCGCCGTACGCCTGATGGAACGGGACCTGCTCCCCTCCGGCGAGGTCCTCTACTGCACCGAGCACACCGAGGCGCTGGTCCTCCTCCAGCCCGAGGAACTCATCGACGACCTGACCCTGAGATGCCTGGCCCCCCTGACCCACTGCGGCCCCACCCACGGCCGCCGCCTCGCGGAAACCCTCCTGGCCTGGCTGGAGACCCGCGGCGGCGCCCCCGAGGTCGCG
>NZ_MUKA01000539.1 GCF_002150735.1 Streptomyces africanus | reverse complement strand
CTCCAGGGCTTGGCCGTGGCCGGTGATGCGCAGGGCGTTGGCCACGGCCAAGCCCTGGAGCCGGCCCAGTGGGAGACGCTGGCGCGAGCCACCTGGCTGGGCAGCACCCCAGCGCCCTGGCACATCGACTGGATGACGGGCTATCACCTCACCCACACCGTCTTCCATCTCACGGACTGGGGGGCCCGGCCCGACGGCCTGCCCGAGGACGTGGCCGCCCACCTCACCCGCTGGCTGCCGGTGTGGATCGACATCTGGACCGAGACCTGCCAGTTCGACCTGGTCGGCGAACTCCTCCTGGTCGGCAGCTGCCTGCCCCGCCCGCACGCTGATCCGGCCGACTGGCAGAGCCTGGCCCAACGTCAGCACCCCGACGGCCTGATGCCCCGCGACGGGAACCCCGTCGACGACGATCCCGCCATCCGCTTCCAGGAGCACCAGCACACCACGATCGTGGCAGCCGTCGCCGGCACCGTCGCCCTCACCCGTGCTCTGGACACCCGCGCCGGCGACGCACCCGGCACCGGCCTTCCGGCCCCCGCGCACGGCGACCGCCCGCGGTGACCCCCACCCCGGCCGATCCCGGCGCCGACGGCCTGCCCGTACGTGTGGGCCCCACACCTCGCCTCCCGCACCTGGCGGAAGACGACGCACAGGGCCGGCACCACGGCGAAGCCGGGACCATCCTCGACTCGGCCGGAGTGCGGCAGGCGGTGACGTCGCTTCTGTCGGCCGCGCCCGGCGCCAGCACCGTCGTCGTCGGCCTGCACCGCGCCGGACACCGGACGCTGATCGCCCGCGGCCGCGCCACCACCCACCGCGACGCAGCCCCCTCAACACCGGCCACCCGGTTCGAGATCGGGTCCCTGACCAAGCCGTTCACCGCCCTGCTCCTGGCCGAACAAGCCGCCAGCGGCGTGCTGGATCTGAACGACCCGCTCTGCCGCCACCTGCCCGCGCACGTGCTGCTGCCCCCGGGCGGACGTGCGATCACCCTCACCCACCTGGCCACCCACACCTCCGGCCTGCCCCGGCTGCCCCCCGGCCTGCTGCGCCAAGCTCTTCCGACCCTGTTCACCAACCCCTACGCCGGCTTCACCACCGACCACGTATTCGGCGCACTGGCCCGCACCCGCCTGCACGCCCCTCCCGGCACCCGCGTGCGCTACTCCAACTTCGGCGTGGGCCTGCTGGGCCACGCACTCCTAGGCGCGGCCGGCGCCACCGACTACGCCGCACTCCTCCACGACCGGGTACTCGCCCCACTGCGCCTGCACGACATCGACTGCGAGCCGACACCGCCCGCCGGAACCACGCAGGCCACCGGCTACTGGCACCGCCGGCCGATGCCCCCCTTCCACGTCCCGGGCCTGCCGGCCGCTGGTGCTCTGCGCGCCAGCGCCCGCGACCTGCTCACCCTCACCGAAGCCCTCCTCGACCCCCGCACGACCAGCGTGCCCACGCTGCGGACCGCGCTCAAGGAGGTCTGCCGGCCCCGCCTGCGGCTCCCGGACAACCGGGGGATGGCGTTGGTCTGGAACATCCGCACCCGCCCCGACAGGACCCGCCTCTATCACCACGCGGGCGCCACCCGCGGCTGCACCGCCTTCGCCGGCTTCAACCTCCAACACGGCACAGCTCTGGTAGCTCTGGCGAACACCGCACCCAACCTGGGCAACGCCTTCATCCAGGCCGCCTACACCGCCCTGATCGCCCTCCGGCCTTGACACGCGAGCCCAGCGTGGCTGACAACCGAAGCCACACCCTGAACCGTGGACGAAGCCTCAAGACAGCCTCCCCGCGCGTGCGGAGTGCGGACAAGTGGCTGTGTCGCTTTCCGTGGAGTCGTTTCGACCTGAGTTTGGGAGTCACCTGGCGCGCGTTTTCGTGATCAATGAGCGGTGTGCATCGTGAAGCTGCTGGTCACGGGTCTGGCGTGAGGTGTCTTCGGCGTACTCGTGCTGGTCGTGTGCGGCAGTCTGAGGTGTAGATCGTCTGGCAGGCGCGGGTTTTGCGATTTCTCGCCCGCCGTCTCGGATTGCGCTCGTAGGCTCCGGCGCATGGTGGACCCCGAGGTGCATGAGCGGACCACCGCGCGCCGCGCGGAACGGGGGCATGGAAGCTGCTGGGCTCTTGCGGGAGCAGAAGCTTTTGGTCGGGTCGCTGCCAGAGCACGGCGAACACGACGAGACCGCGAGGGTATGTACTGACAGGTGTCTGCCTCGGGCAGGTGCTGGCCGCGATGCTCGTGGCATGACCAAAACGAGTGTCCCGATCACCGTCTTCGCCCGTACAACGTCCAGCTGTGCGCACACCTACCAGGTCATCGTGCCGATCGACCTCGCCCAGGTGTTCAAGCCGTGGGGACCGTTCCCCGGCGTCGCGGAAGTGCGCGACCAGACCGGCACCTGGAACCGGCCGGGGACGTCGCGCCAGACCTGGTTCACCGACGGTTCCAAGGCCGACGAGCGGCTTACCGAGATCGCGGAGGGGCACGGGTTCGCCTATGAGCTGAGTGGCTTCACCAACGTGCTGGCCAAGCTGATCTCCGGGGTGCGCGGCGAGTGGTCGTTCCTGCCCGATGGGACCGGCACGTCGATCCGATGGACGTACGACTTCCGGCCGCTGCCAGGCCGCCGCTGGATCGTCGCGGGGCCGTTCAAGCCGCTCTGGGCCCGCTACATGCGCGCTGCACTCACCAGGATGGTGACCGTGGTGCAGGAAACGCCCGGTGGCATCATGGAGGAGTGATCGACCTGAGCTTCGGCGCCTTACTGCGCGGCTGGCGCGACCGCCTCGACCCGGCCGATGCCGGCTACGCCCGGTCGGCCCGCCGCCGCGCCCCTGGCCTGCGCCGCGAGGAACTCGCCGAGCTCGCCGGCCTCTCCGTCGAGTACGTGCTGCGCCTGGAGCAGGGCCGGGCCACCAATCCCTCCGCGCAGGTGGTCTCGGCCATCGCCCGCGCGCTGCGGCTCACCCCGGCCGAACGCGACCAGTTCTTCCGCGCTGCCGGCCTGCTCGCCCCGCGCGACCATACGGTCGGCACTCACGTGCCGCCGAGCCTCCGCCGCCTCGTCGCCCGCCTCGGTGACCTCCCGATCGGCGTGTTCGCCGCCGACTGGAGCCTGCTGTGGTGGAACGACATGTGGAGGGCTCTGCACGGCGACCCGTCCGGCCTGGCGCCCGCCGAACGCAACCTCGCCCGCGCACTCTTCGGCATGGGAGAGGGGCGCCGGCACCTGTACCCCGTCTCATCGTCGGCCGGACAGTACGCGTTCGAGACGGCGATCGTCGCGGACCTGCGCGAAGCGGTCGCCCGCTATCCGACCGACCCGGAGCTGGCCGCGCTCGTGGACGGGTTGCGCAGGGCCTCGCCGTTCTTCGGTGAACTGTGGGCCGGGGCGGGCATGGAGCAGCTGACTGGGGACCTGAAGACGATCAGCCATCCCGAGCTTGGCGACGTCACCCTGGACTGCGACGTGCTGACCTTGCCGGGAGTCGACCTGCGCATCGTCACCTACACAGCGGCCCCGGGAACCCGCGGCGCCGACCAACTCGAGCTCATGCGTGCGTCCCGGCTCAGCGAAGCCCGCTGACAATCGGAGCGCTGCGGTACTCATTCGGCATCCGGCCATTCATCGCAAACACTGCGGGGTGCCAAAACACGGCCCTCGCCGGTGTGTAGGAGGCATCCGGACGTCAACCACGACCCCGTCGGCACTCGGCCCGGCTCCCGCACCGGGGCGCGACATCCGTGAGACCGCGGAATCACTAGCCGCAGTCGCGCGCGAGCCCGTATCTCCGGATGCTCACGAGCTCGGCCGGCAACCGCACAAGGTCGTGGCCATCACGGATGCCAGCGGCGGGATCGGGCGAGCCACCGCCGTCCTCCTGGCCGCACGAGGTGCGAAGGTCGTGCTCGCGGCCCGCACCGCCAAGGCACTCGACGACCTGGTGGAGGACATCCGGTCCGCCGGAAGACAAGCCGTGGCCGTCGCCACCGACGTGACCCGCCGGACGGACGTCGCCGCGCCTCGCCCGCCGCGCCGAAGAAGCGCGATGCCGTCAAGCGCAGGAGGAAGCCGAACGCGAGGCTCAGCGCCCGGTGTGCGGGGACTGCGGGCAGAAGTTCACCGACGACCAGCACTAGGGTCGACTGGGGCCGCGGGGACAGTCACCCGCACCTGTGCGACGGCTGTAAGGCCCGGGCGCTCTAACGCGATCTACCAGGCCGGGGCCATCGAAGCCCACCGCGCGTTCATCGCCCGCCGCCGCTCTCTGCGCCCCAGCGGGGAGACCGCACCCCCACCGCGGAGGAGTGGGGTGCCTTCCTTGGGCACTTCGAGCGCCGCAAGCTCTCCATCGGCACCTGCGCTCGCTCGTTCGGTACCTCGTCCATCCACGAACACGCCTGCGTCCGCTGCTCGATGCTCCGTCCCGAGCCGGACCAGCGCGGCCGCCTGGTCGAGATCCGCGACAACCTCCTGGCCCGCATCATCGAAGCCGAACGCGAGGGCTGGCTGGAAGTGGGTGAGGTCAGTCTTGTCGGAGCCCAGGACAAGCTCGCCCAGTTGGACGCCCAACAAGTCCGCCGAAGCACCGTTGTGGAGCCAGGCATCCCGACCGTCCACGACATCGCCGGCCGGGACGGCACCCCACTCCTGCGGCCCGAGTGATCACCCCTCGTGCCGGCACAGTTCAGTTGGGAATGGTCACCAGGACGCGACCTCGGCCGCCGGTATCTACACGGTCATGGGCTTGGGCGATCTTCTCCAGCGGGTACAGGTCGCCGATGGCGACGGTCAGCATGCCGACCGCGGCTGCGGCAGTGAGGTCACGGGCCGCCTGCCGTTTCGCCGTTTCGGTGAAGTCGTCGCTGCCGAGCATGCGCACCGTGACGTTGTTGAACAGCATGGGCCAAAAGGGAAGTCGGGGCCGGTCGTCCCGGGTGGCGTAGGCGGCGATCACCGCGCCGTTCGCGGCGACGAGGTTGTCCAGGTCCGCGTTATCGGACAGGGCCACCTCGATGATTCGGTGCACGCCGTCGGGAGCATGGGCGCGGATCGCGGCGGCGGGGTCGTCCCCGTCGAGCGCCACGGCGTGGGAGACCGCGGCGGGGTCGAGGCGGTTCAGGTCGCTGCCATGGCGCACGGTCCCGATCACCGTCGCGCCGCCCCACCGGGCGAGCTGCGCGGCCAGGGAGCCGACGCCGCCGAGCACCCCGTGCACGAGCACGAGCTGTCCGTCGACGGGGCCGTCGCTGAACACGGCGCGGTGGGCGGTGATCCCAGGGATGCCCAGGCCGGCGCCGAGTTCGTCGCTGAGGTGGTCGGGTAGCGGAACGGCCAGATCCGCAGGCACGACGGTGTACTGGGCTGCGGTGCCGAAGGGGCGGTAGGACTGGGCGCCGTACACCCATACCCGCTGTCCCACGCGGTGGGCGTCGACTCCGTCGCCCACCGCGTCGATGACTCCGGCGGCATCGCTGTGCGGGATCACCCGCGGGTAGGGCATCGAGGAGCCGAGCCAGCCGCGCCGCTTCTTGGTGTCGCCGGGGTTGACGCCCGAAACGGTGACGCGGACGCGGACCTCGCCGGGGCCGGCGGTGGGGTCGGGTAGTTCGCCGACGTGCAGGACATCGGCGGCAGGGCCCTGTTCGTCGTACCAGGATGCAAGCATGGACGTACCTCCAGGGCCGGTCAGCTCGCGGGTTCGTCGAGCGGAAAGGAAGTGCTCTTGGTGGGCTCGTCACCGTCCAGAACAACGTGTAGCCAGGCGCGTTCGGCGCTGCTGATGGCACGGGCGGTGAGCAGCATGCCGCGCCGGTAGGGGTCGGCCACCTCCTCGGCCCGCAGCGGCCTGTCACCGTCGTAGAAGAAGCTCGCCGGCTCCTCCAGGAACTCAAGCCGTCTGCGCAGCACCGCGTGCTGCTCGGACACCTCGGGCAGGTGCGAGAGGAACGCCAGGATAGTGAAGAAGCGGGTGAAGTCGGTGATCTCGTGGTCCGCCGGCTTGCGCAGCCGCTTCAGCAATTCGGTGCGCCCGGCGCCGGTCAGGCTCAGTACGTACCGCGCCGGGCCCGCACCCGGGTCGGCGCGCCGCTCCAGCAGGCCCGCCTTGGTGAGACGGTTGATCGCCGGATACAGACTGCCGTCGCTGACCGGCCGCGTGTACCCAGTCAGCTGCGAAACCCGTCGGCGCAGCTCGTGCCCGGGCAGAGCACCCCCGGCCAGGAAGCCCAGTATCGCTAGTTCCAGCATGCCCTCAGTATCCAATCACATCGAAACGATGTACACATCGAATCGATGTTACCTTGAGTCGGAATACGACCGTCATGAGGAGAGAAACATGCCGCTCGAAGCCGTGAAGGCAGTGATGAACCGCTTCGTCGAGTTCATCAACACAGCCGATGAGGATCTTGGCCGCGAGGTCATCTCTCCCGACGCGGTGTTCCACGCACCGAGTCATCCGGAGCCGCTTCGAGGTCCCGAGGGCTACATGGAGATCATCGGCATGATGCGCGGTGGATTCCCGGACGTGCAGTGGACCCTGGAGGAGATGATCGGGGAAGGCCACACGGTGGCTGCACGGTTCACGATGCGCGGCACGCACGCCGGTGAGTTCTTCGGCATCCCCGCAAGCGGCAACAGGGTCTCGGTGCAGGCCATGAACTTCTACTACCTGGCCGACGGCCGGATTGTCGGCGAACGAGGTCAACCCGACCTCCTTGGAGTCATGCAGCAGATCGGTGCCGTAGCGGCACCATGAAGCAGGCAGGCGCATGTGCAACGCGTGCGCAGCCGCAGCTCTTCGCTCGGGGTGGGCGCCTGACCGGCCTCCGACGCCAAGGGAGCGAATGGACCGTGCCGCTGGAGTCCCCCCGTCACTGCTCGGTCGTTCCAAGAGTCTGGTCAGCGGTCGCGAAGCGGTGCTCGGCCGGCTGCAGCACGTCGTAGAGGTAGCCGAAGTGCGCCGTGTCCGCGGTTCCGGTGAGCACCGCCAGGAGGAAGGCGAGACACCCCATGTCGTGGTGCTCCCACAGGGGGCCGCGCCCCTCGTTGTAGAGCACGGTCCATTCGTCGGGGGACTGTCCGGGCCGCACCAGCCAGTACAGGAAGGCTCCCGTGCCCTCCTCGAATGCCCACGGCAGGACCCTCGCCCCTGTCTCCTGCAGGCCGGCGGGCTTGTCCTCGAACTCCCACAGGTCGGCCAGGATCTCGTCCCGTTCCCTCGTCTGCGTGTGCAGGTCGCAGTCGTCGTAGGCGGAGTCGGGGACGAGCAGCCAGATCGTCTCGTCGAAGATGCCGTCGCCGTATGTCTCGACGAGCTGCTTGTAGTCGACGGGCAGAGCCGTACCGAGGGCGCGCTCGGCTTGCGTCCAGTCCACCGGGGGTGGCGGATCCGCGGGCGGCGGACAGAGACGAACAAGCGCATCGAAGGCGATCACGGAACGGACGCTACCGGCACACCTGACGGATCCCGCAGGGGGGCGGCAGGCCAGGCCAAGATCCAGCCCGGCCGTGGAGTGCCACGTTAACTCGCCACTTCCTCCCGTCGCCGGTCATCACTGGCTGTGGCGGGGATGGCGTTGTCGATGAGGACGGCGGCGATGGCGGCGGCGGTGGGAAAGGCGTCGGCGTTGAGGACCCGGGTGCGGGCCGCGGCGCCGTCGATGAGCAGCGCGAGCTGCTCGCCGAGCTGTTCAGGGTCGGCGGCGC
>NZ_MUKA01000538.1 GCF_002150735.1 Streptomyces africanus | reverse complement strand
TCCGCGGCATCCCCGATCACCACGGTCCGCTCAGGATCCACTCTCAGCGACCCCAGATGCCGCACCATGTGCTCGGCCTTGCTGCCCCCCGACGGCCCGGTCCGCCCGTCCACCCGTATGAAGTGCGGCTCGATTCCGAACCCTCGCACCAACGGAACCAGCTCCTCATGCACATACATGCTGAGGATCGACTGACTCCGCCCCGCCGACCGCCACCCGGACAGCANNCTCGGCCTCGGTCGGCAGCCGCCCCATCAGCCGCTCGTAGAACTTCGGCACCGGCACGCAGTAGAGCTCCCGGTACTTCTCCAGCGTCAGCGGCTCCAGCCCCAGCTCGGCGAAGGCCGCGTTCGTCGCCCCGATGATCGCGTCGATGTCATGGAACAGCGTCCCGTTCCAGTCCCAGACAATGTGCGCGCCCGTCTGCTTCCCCATGCCCAAAACGTACCCGCCCCCACTGACAATCAAGAGAAAGGCGACTCAACGCGCCCCCCTGAACGCCGAGAGCACCCGCCCCGGCGCTCAGTCCCCGCGCTCCACCAGGTTGGGAATCTCCTGCGTGGCGAACCACAGCAGCTCGTGGTCGTCCGCCCCGTCCACGACGAACTGCGCGTCGTCGTCCCCACCGTCCGCCGCCGGCAGTGCCTCGGCCGCCGCCGTCACATCCGCCTCCGCGTCCGCGGCGTCGACATGCACGGAAGCCGCCTTGGCCAGCGCGACGGGGCCGGTGACCCGCACCTCCCCCAGCGCCGCCGGGTCGAGCCCCCGGTCGGGGTCCGCGCTCGCGGCCCGGTCGGGCACGTCCACGGAGACCACGACCCGCCGCCGCGGCGCCTCCGGCTCGGCCGCCAGCAGCCGCAGCGAGGCCAGCGCGGCCCGGCTCAGCGCCGCGTACTCCAGTTCCTCGATGTCGTCGGAGAGGTACCACTCGCGCAGCCCGGGCGTCACGGCGTAGGCGACGAACGGCCCGGCTCCCAGCTCACCCGTCTTGTACGCCTCGGCGAGACCGGGGAGGGTCAGAGGGACGTAGACACGCATGGCTGGCCGCTTCTTTCGTGGTCGTTTTTTCGTGGTCGTTTCGTGGTCGTGGTCACGGTCGGAGGGCTCCGGAGGGCCTTCAGGATACGTGCGGCGCGTCCCCTTTCGAGTTCCGCCCTGTGACGCCGGACGCGGCAACTCCAGGCCCGGCATTCACCCGGCGCACCCCCGCACTGACTGGTTCCACGCCCTCCACGCCACCCGGATAGGTGAACCTTCCGGCGCCCGCCACCCGAGATCCGCTTCCTTGCCCCTGCCCCCGTCGGGCCCGTACAAGATCACCAACCCGAAGTTACTCCCCGGTATCAACCGGGCCCACGAAACGGGGACCCCTCATGCACAAGGTCATGACCAGGGCACAGCAGCGCCCGGCCACCCGCCCACCAGCTGGCTCTTATACAAATCT
>NZ_MUKA01000537.1:423-1153 GCF_002150735.1 Streptomyces africanus | reverse complement strand
CACCTACGACGGGGTGCACCCGTCCGCCTCCGGCAACACGAAGATCGCCGCCCGCTGGTATCCCGCTCTCGCCGCCCTCCTCTGATGGGCGTGCCGAGCGGCCCGGAGACCAGGAGCCGTTTCCGCCACCCGCACCGCCGCCGTCAGCTGCACGGCACGAGTCACCGCCTCCCCACGCACACGGTCCTTCCCCCCATTGGAGCCGCCGCCATGAGATTCCGCACGCGAACCGCCCCACGAACGGCCGCCGTCCTGGCCGCTCTCCTGGGCCTCCTCGTCCCCCTGCTCGGTCTCGCCGCCCCGGCCCAGGCCGCGCCCAGCGGCTTCCGCGTCCAGAACGGCCGACTGCTGGAAGCATCCGGCAACGACTTCGTGATGCGTGGCGTCAACCACGCCCACACCNNACCGCTGGACTCGCAACAGCGCCGCCGACGTGGCCAACGTCGTCTCCCAGTGCAAGCAGAACCGGCTTATCTGCGTTCTGGAAGTCCACGACACCACGGGCTACGGCGACCAGAGCGGAGCGACCACCCTGTCCCGCGCCGCCGACTACTGGATCAGTGTGAAGAGTGCCCTGACCGGCCAGGAGAAGTACGTCATCGTCAACATCGGCAACGAGCCGTACGGAAACAGCAATTACACGAGGTGGACGGCCGACACCAAGGCCGCCGTCCAGAAGCTGCGGAGCGCCGGCTTCAACCACACGCTGATGGTGGACGCGCCCAACTGG
>NZ_MUKA01000537.1:0-386 GCF_002150735.1 Streptomyces africanus | reverse complement strand
GCGGCAACAGCAGTGATGTGCAGTACCTGGACCTGGTCACCAGCTTCGATCCCAACCAGGTCACCAGTTGGGGCCGGCGCCTCTTCAACGGAACGAACGGCATCGTCGCCACCGCCAAGGAAGCCGCGGTCTTCTCTGCCGGCGCCACGAGCACCAGCCCCTCGGCCGTTCCCGGGCTCCATCACTGACGCAACCGGCCTATGACTGTCATGCACACGCCATACCCCGTCGCCCGTTCGGCGCGACGTCCGTAACCACGACAGAGGCATGGAGGTACAGGACGATGCACTGGAGCATCACCGGCGTCCCGGTGTCCGGCGACGTCCCCACCCGCCCGACGAGATCCGGCAGGAGGAGCAGGACGGTCACGTTGAAGGCGGCCGTGG
>NZ_MUKA01000536.1:921-1344 GCF_002150735.1 Streptomyces africanus | reverse complement strand
GCATGGCCGAGAGTCGGGCGGGAAGCAGGTTCTGGTTCGCCACGTTGGTCACGAGCTCACCGCCGTGACCCTCGTTGTCGCCGTCGAACGCCTGGGGGCAGCCCTGCTGGCTGAGGGTGCCGACGAAATCGATGTTCGAGTGACCGGCACCGCGCAGACGGTTCCACAGCACCGAGCGCCAGCAGCCGGGCGAGCCGGTGATCGAGTCACCCAGGGGCATGATGCGTACGGGGGTAACCGTGGGCGCGGCAGCGGCCCCTGGCGCGAGGGTCACGCCGAGGGCGAGCAGAAGCAGAGTCAGAAGAACCCGGAAGAACGGTAAATGCGAGGTGCTGCGCATGCCAGTCCCTTCCTGTGTGAGCCGGGAGTGCTCTGAGGGGTGTGGTCCGGTGACAGCTGCCTCGCCGCCGCGCAGCTGCCCAC
>NZ_MUKA01000536.1:0-840 GCF_002150735.1 Streptomyces africanus | reverse complement strand
TGCCGGGCCGTCGCACGCTCGGCCTCCGGCTTCGCCATCACAACGGCCGCACCGAATGCATCAATACTCGAACCAAGCGGAACTTGAGGCAGAAGTGGTCAGCATGAGTCCGCATGAACTCTGCGAAGGCTTGCCGCACATGCGGCTGGTGCGCCCCAGCCCGGTTGCTGCGACGCTTCCTGTTCGCTTCCGTTCGACCCTGCTCACCTCTCGCTCGCTTCCTGCACATTCCTTTGGAAAATGCCAAAGCCTTCACCTGGGCCGAGCACGTTCCGTAGTGTCGTGCTCACGTTCGCGGGAACGACCGTGCAGGGGGAGGGGATTCGGCGTGCCCGGAATCGACGAGAGCCTGCTGGAGGCCATGCGGCTGCCCGGTGCGNNCCGCCTCGCCACGGAGAGCGGCGTGCTCGCCCCGGCCGGCGGCGACGAGGGCGGAGCGTCCGGCAAGGAACCACCCGTACAGGACCTGATCATCACGAACACCGACTCGTACCACCTGCTCAGATTCGTCACCACGACCTTCGACAGCACCGTGTTCCTGCACTTATGGCTCGACCGCGGCGAGGGCAACCTCGCCCTGGCCCGCATCCGCCTGGCCGAGATGGCGGACAGACTGGTGCTCGGATGATCACGCCGACCCGGACCGCACGCACGGACGAACCGGCTTCGGCCCTGCTCGGCACNNGCGCCCTGTCCACCGAGGCGGGGATCGTCTACCTGGCCGCGGGGCGCGTCGTCCATGTCGAATCCGCCCTCACCCCCGACATCGGCGATCTGCTCACCCACAGCGGAGCGCTTCCCCCGGACGGCTGGTGGGAGGCCATCGACGAAGCCGGCCGC
>NZ_MUKA01000076.1 GCF_002150735.1 Streptomyces africanus | reverse complement strand
CCCCTCCCCCTCCGCTCGCCCGAAAGGCATGCCACATGAAGGACATACGGCAGCCCGCACACCGCCGCAGACGCGGCCCCGGCCGCCTGGCCGGCCTGCTGATGGTGCTGCTCGTCATCCTGGGTCTGTCCGGCAGCACCGCGCTCGCCGCGCCCGGCGGCACGGCACAGCAGGCAGGCTCCACCGTCGGGGTCCCGGCCCGCGCCATGGACGCCGTCGCCGCGATGCAGCCCAGCTGGAACCTGGGCAACACCCTGGACGCGATTCCGGACGAGACGTCCTGGGGCAACCCCAAGGCCACCCGGGAGCTGTTCAGGACCGTCCGGGTGGAGGGCTTCCGCAGCGTCCGCATCCCGGTGACCTGGAGCGCACACCAGTCCGCCACCGCGCCCTACGCCGTCGACGACGCGTACATGAACCGCGTCAAGCAGGTGGTCGACTGGGCACAGGCCGAGAACCTCTACGTCGTGCTCAACGTCCACCACGACTCATGGCAGTGGATCTCCAAGATCTCCACCGACCACGACAACGTGCTCGCCCGCTACAACGCCCTGTGGACCCAGATCTCCGCCGCGTTCCGTGACGAGCCGCGCACCCTGCTCTTCGAGAGCGTCAACGAGCCGGGCTTCGACAACGCCACGGCCGCGCAGAAGACCCAGCTCCTGAACGAGCTGAACACCTCGTTCCACAAGGTCGTCCGCGCTTCGGGCGGCGCGAACGAGGACCGCCTGCTCGTCCTGACGACACAGAGCGGCACCCCGTCCCAGGACCTCATGGACGACCTGTACACCACGATCAAGTCGCTGAACGACCGCCGGCTGGTCGCCACCGTGCACTACTACAGCTGGTACCCGTTCAGCGTGAACGTCGCGGGCGGCACCCACTACGACGACGACGCCCGGAACGACCTCGACGACGCCTTCGCCCGCATGCGCGACACCTTCGTCGCCCGGGGTATCCCCGTCTACGTCGGCGAGTACGGCCTGCTCGGCTACCCCGACCACAACCATCCCTCCCGTGTGGAGCGGGGTGAGGCGATGAAGTACTACGAGCACCTCGGACACGCGGCACGCCTCGCCGGAGTCACCACCGCGCTGTGGGACCCCGGAACCTGGGCCTACCTGAACCGCGAGACCCAGAAGTGGACGGACCCCGTCCTGTTCGCCTGGATCAAGTCCAGCTGGACCACCCGTTCGGGCACGGCCTCCTTCGACAAGGTCTTCGTGCCGAAGTCGGAACCGATCACGGCCAAGGGGCTCACCCTGAATCCGAACGGCACCAAGTTCCGGGGCCTGTGGCACGGCGACACCAAGCTCGTCGAGGGCCGGGACTACACCCTCTTCGACAAGAAGCGGCTCGTCCTCACGGCCGGCGCGCTGACCCGGCTGACCGGCGACCGCGCGTACGGGGTCAACGCCACGCTCCAGGCCCGGTTCTCGAGCGGCCTGCCCTGGCCGATCGAGGTGGTCACCTACGACACCCCGGTGCTCTCCGACGCCACGGGCAAGACCGACGCGTTCACCATCCCCACCAAGTACCGGGGTGACGTGCTGGCCACCATGGAGGCCACGTACGCCGACGGCGGCAACGCGGGCCCGACCAGCTGGACTCCGTACCAGGAGTTCAACGTGGCCTTCTCGCCGGACTACCCGAAGGGCACGGTCATCCTGACCACCGCATTCCTCAAAGCCCTGCGTGACGGCGAACCGGCGACGCTGACCTTCCACTTCTACAGTGGCGCCAAGCTCACGTACAAGGTCACGAAGACCGGAGACTCGGTCACCGGTACCGCCGTCGAGGAATCCTGACCGACCGGCCCTCGCCCTGGTTGCCCACCTCCCCGGGCAACCAGGGCACTTCTCACACAGCGGTCCCTCACGCGCGGGTCCACTTCTGGCCCGCCTGGCCGTTGCAGGTCCACAGGACCAGCGGGGTTCCGTTGGTGGTGCCGGACCGGTCGGCGTCGAGGCAGAGGCCGGCGTGGGCGTTGCGGATCGTCCCGTCGGAGCCGACGGTCCATTTCTGGTTGTTTTGGCCGTTGCAGGGCCAGGTGATGACCCGGGTGCCGTTGGTGGTGCCCTGGTTGTAGGCGTCCAGGCACTTGTCGCCGAAGACGCGGATCTCGCCGCCGGCCCAGGTGGTCCACAGTTGGTTGGCGGCCGTGTGGCAGTCCCAGAGCAGCACGCCGGCTCCGGCGGCGGTGGAGGCGTTGTCGACGTCCATGCAACGGCCGGAGGCAGTGCCGCGCAACCGCGAGGTGGTGGCGGGCAGCGGGCCGCCCCCGCTCACCCGGAACACGGCCACACCGTGCGCGGGGACGTTCGCCGAGATCTGTCCGGAGGTGTTCGCCGTGCTGCCGCTCCACAGGTCGGTGAGGGTGAACGGCCCGCCGGAGAGGCCGACTTGCGCCGCTGTCGTGGTGACCGTCGCCGTGCCGTCGCCCCGGTTGAACAGGCCCACCGCGACCGAACCGTCGGACAGGGGTTTGGCGAACACCTCGGTGTTGCCGTCGTCACGCACCCTGCGCCCGCCCGCGCCCAGCGCATCCTGGTTCACCGCCAGCAGACGCGGGTTGCGCAGGATCGCGCTCACGTCGGCGGACATGGTGCGGATGTCGTTGCCGGCCATGAGCGGTGCGCTCAGCAGTGCCCAGAGGGCGAAGTGGGAGCGGGACTCGGTCAGGGACAGGCCGGGGCGGCCGACGACGAGCATGTCGGGGTCGTTCCAGTGTCCTGGTCCGGACTGCGCTGCGAGCGGTGCGGTGACGTCCAGGACGTTGCCGACGCCCATCGGGTAGCTGTTGGTGTTGCCGTTCTGCCAGATGTCGAGCAGGTCCTCGGTCGTCCGCCACAGGTCGGCGACCTCGCCCCAGTTGTACGTGGCGCCGGTGATGGCGTGGAAGCTGTTGGGGTTGATGCTGTAGACGATCGACCGTCCGGTGGCGCGCAGGGCGTCGCGCATCAGCTTGAACCGCGCGACCTGCTCGTCGCGGGTGCCGCTGGAGGAGCACCAGTCGTACTTGAGGTAGTCGACGCCCCATGAGGCGAAGGTGTTGGCGTCCTGGGTCTCGTGGCCCTTGCTGCCCGTCGATCCGGGATAGGCGCCGCTGGTCTGCGCGCAGGTGCGTTCGCCGGGTACCTGGTAGATACCGAACTTCAGGCCCTTGCTGTGGATGTAGTCCCCGAGGGCTTTCATTCCGCTGGGGAACTTGGTGGGGTTGGCGCGCAGGTTGCCCGCCGCGTCGCGTTGTGGGTCGAACCAGCAGTCGTCGACCACGACGTAGCGGTAGCCGGCGTCCTTCATGCCGGAGGAGACCATCGCGTCGGCGGCCTGGCGGACCTGCGCTTCGGTGATCCCGCAGCCGAAGCTGTTCCAGCTGTTCCAGCCCAGGGGCGGGGTGAGTGCCGGGCTGCCGGGTGCGGCCGAGGCGGTGGACGGAGCGGAGGCCGTCACCGACGCGGTGATGGTCAGCGCGGCGGCGGCGAGGAGACGGAGCAGTCGTCTGCCTGATCGTCTGGGCACCGTGGGGTCCTTTCGTCGGCAGGAGGTCGGCACAAGACAAGGGATGGCTGCTGTACAGCCGTCGATCTTCGGCAGGTGCATGACATTTCTGGTCACGCGAAATTTCGACCTGCTTTCGATCGTCGACGCCACGGATACTAGGGAGGTAGCCGGGCTTGTCAACTCCGACGACCGTGCGGGATTCCTTCCGGCATCCTCAGGGCAGACACCGAGTCAGCGAAAATTTCGGAGAGTTGCACGAATCATGCGAGACGTATTGACGGGAGCTCTGAACCCCCTAGCATCCAGGATGCTCACCCGTCGATAACCGTTCACCATCTCGAACAACAGAGGGAGCGACCCATGGATATGTCATGCCCTCGTCAACCCGTGGGGCGTCGCCGGGTGCTGGCCGCCGGCACCGGCCTGGTCACCGGTGCCCTCCTGCCGCTGGCCGCAGCCACCCGGAGCGCCGCGGCCGCCCCGGCCTACACCAACCCGGTCATCTGGCAGGACTTCGCGGACATCGACGTCATCCGCGTCGGCGCCACCTACTACGCCTCCGCTTCGACGATGCACTACTCACCGGGCGCCCCTGTCCTGCGTTCGTACGACCTGGTGAACTGGGAGATCGCCGGTCACTCGGTGCCCGTCCTCGACTTCGGCGCCAAGTACGACCTGAACGGCGCCCGAGGCTACGTCCGGGGCGTCTGGGCGTCGTCGCTCGCCTACCGGCCGAGCAACAGGACCTTCTACTGGCTCGGCCAGATCGACTTCGCCAGGACGTACATCTACACCGCCACCGACGTCGAGGGCCCGTGGAGCCGGCTCACGACCATCAGCACGCCCTACTACGACGCGGGGCTGCTCGTCGACACCGACGACACCCTCTACGTGGCGTACGGGAACACCACCATCAGCGTGGCCCAGCTCTCGCGCGACGGGCGCACCCAGGTCCGCACGCAGCAGGTGTTCAGCACACCGTCGAGCGTCGGCACCCTGGAGGGCTCCCGCTTCTACAAGATCAACGGGCAGTACTACATCTTCCTGACCCGACCGGCCAACGGCCAGTACATCCTGAAGTCGTCGAGCGGCCCCTTCGGTCCGTACACGATGCGGCAGGTCCTCCTCGACCTGCGCGGGCCGATTCCCGGCGGCGGCGTCCCGCACCAGGGTGGGTTGGTCCAGACGCAGAGCGGCGCCTGGTACTACATGGCCTTCGTGGACGCCTACCCCGGCGGCCGGATGCCCGCCCTGGCGCCGGTCACCTGGACTGCGGACGGCTGGCCCATGGTGCAACTGGTGAACGGCGCCTGGGGCACCTCGTATCCCAGTCCGGCCGTGCCCACTCCGCCCCGCCAGGTCACCCCCATGGTCGGTGTCGACACGTTCGACGGCACGACCCTCAAGCCGAGGTGGGAGTGGAACCACAACCCGGACAACTCCAAGTGGTCCGTCGGCGACGGACTGACCCTGCGGACCGCGACCGTCACCAACGACCTGTACTGGGCCCGCAACACCCTCACGCACCGCATCCAGGGGCCCACCTCCACCGCGACGGCCCTGCTCGACTTCTCGGCGATGCGGGACGGAGACCGGGCCGGACTCGCGCTGCTGCGTGACTCCTCCGCCTGGATCGGCGTCAAGCGCGACGGCGGCGCGACACGGGTGGTGATGGTCAACGGGCTGACCATGGACGGCAACTGGAGCACCACCGGCACCGGCACCGAGGTCGCGAGCGCGCCCGTCTCCGGCGGCCGCGTCTGGCTGCGCGCGAGCGCGGACATCCACCCCGGAGCGGCACGCCCCGGCACCTTCTCCTACAGCACGGACGGCACCCACTTCACCCGCCTCGGGCCCGCCTTCTCCCTGGGCAACGACTGGCGGTTCTTCATGGGCTACCGATTCGCCCTCTTCAACCACGCCACGCAGGCGCTCGGCGGCGCGGTCCGCGTCCCGCGGTTCGAGCTGTCGACGCCCTGATCCGATCCCACCGACCGCACCACCCAACCCCCCACCAACACGAGGAGAACCATGAACCCGCTGAAACGGCTCGGCCGTCGCCGAGCGTCGGTGTTAGCC
Organism: Streptomyces africanus; assembly: GCF_002150735.1. Lineage (GTDB taxonomy): Bacteria > Actinomycetota > Actinomycetes > Streptomycetales > Streptomycetaceae > Streptomyces > Streptomyces africanus. The sequence continues at coordinate 48,989 of NZ_MUKA01000076.1, read as the reverse complement.
CTGCTGGCCTTGGGCGCCCTGGTGACGCCCGGTGCCGCGACCGCCGCACCCGACGCGCCCGACGGCGTCCGGGCCTCCACGCTCGGGGCTCAAGCGGCCCAATCCGGACGGTACTTCGGGACCGCGGTGGCCGCCGGACGGCTCGGCGACGGCACGTACACCGGCATCCTGGGCCGCGAGTTCAACTCGGTCACACCCGAGAACGAGATGAAGTGGGACGCGACCGAGCGGTCCCGCGGACAGTTCACCTTCGGCGCCGCCGACCAGATCGTGAACGGCGCGACGTCCCGCGGACAGCGCGTGCGGGGCCACACGCTGGTGTGGCACTCCCAGTTGCCCGACTGGGTCAAGGGCATCAGGGACGCGAACACGCTGCGCGGCGTGATGAACAACCACATCACCACGGTGATGAACCGCTACAAGGGCCGGATCCACTCCTGGGACGTGGTCAACGAGGCCTTCGCCGACGGGGGCAGCGGCCAGATGCGCGGCTCGGTCTTCCGGGACGTGCTGGGCACCGGCTTCGTCGAGCAGGCCTTCCGCACCGCGCGGGCGGCCGACCCGGCGGCCAAGCTCTGCTACAACGACTACAACATCGAGAACTGGAACGACGCCAAGACCCAGGGCGTCTACCGCATGGTCCGCGACTTCAAGGCCCGCGGCGTGCCCATCGACTGCGTCGGCCTCCAGTCCCACTTCGGCGCCGGCGGTCCCCCCGGCAGCTTCCAGACGACGCTGTCGAACTTCGCCGCGCTCGGCGTGGACGTCCAGATCACCGAGCTGGACATCGCGCAGGCGCCGCCGAACGCGTACGCGAACACGGTCAGGTCCTGCATGAACGTGGCGCGCTGCACCGGCATCACCGTCTGGGGCATCCGCGACAGCGACTCCTGGCGCAGCGGGGAGAACCCGCTGCTGTTCGACCGCAACGGCAACAAGAAGCCCGCCTATCAGGCAACGCTCACCACGATGGGCGGCACGGCCGCGGCACAGCGGCCCGACACCCGTTCGGCCCGGTCCGCCGCGGCACTCCCCTCCTCCTTCCGCTGGAACTCGAGCGGATCCCTGATCTCCCCCAAGCCGGACGCGACCCACAGGATCGCCGGGATCAAGGACCCGTCGGTCGTCTACCACAACGGCAAGTACCACGTGTTCGCGAGCACCGCGAGCTCCTCCGGGTACAACCTCGTGTACCTGAACTTCAGTGACTGGTCGCAGGCGAATTCGGCCACGCACCACTACCTCGACCGCACCGCCATCGGCACCGGCTACCGGGCCGCGCCGCAGGTCTTCTACTACGCGCCGCAACGCCTGTGGTACCTCGTCTACCAGACGGGCAACGCCTCGTACTCCACCAACCCCGACATCAGCAATCCGAACGGGTGGAGCGCCCCGCGCAACTTCTACTCCTCGATGCCGGACATCATCAAGCAGAACATCGGCAACGGCTTCTGGGTCGACATGTGGGTGATCTGCGACAGCGCCAACTGCTACCTGTTCTCGTCCGACGACAACGGGCACCTGTACCGCTCCCAGACGACCGTCGGCCAGTTCCCGAACGGCTTCACCAACACCGTCATCGCGGCGCAGGACTCCAAGTACGCCATGTTCGAAGCGAGCAACGTCTACAAGGTGCAGGGCAGTAACCAGTATCTGCTGCTCGTCGAGGCCATCGCCTCGGACGGCCGGCGTTACTTCCGCTCCTGGACCTCGAACAGCCTCGCCGGCTCGTGGTCACCGCTGGCCGCGTCCGAGGGCAACCCCTTCGCCAAGTCGAACAACGTGGCGTTCCCCGCCGGTACCTGGACCCGGGACATCAGTCACGGTGAGATGATCCGCGCCGGCAACGACCAGACGCTCACGATCCCGGCCTGCAAGCTGCAGTACCTGTACCAGGGCAAGGATCCCAACGCCGGCGGTGACTACAACAGCCTGCCGTGGCGGCTGGGCCTGCTCACCCAGACCAACTCCACCTGCTGACCCGTTGACGACGTGGGCCCCGCCGCTCGTGCGGGGCCCATGGCTGGCAGAGCACGTTCTGCAGCGGCAGCATCTCCGTCGATCCTACCCGGTCGAGGCTATCAATCGTTAGCTCCCCCCGCCTACAGCTCGATCCCTGCTTTCTGGGCCACCCTCTTGACATCCCGACTCAGTCCCTCTGTGATGGCTAATAGCCAGTAGCCGACGTCAGGGGTCAACGTGTCGATCGGGTTCGAGACCGACGAGAGGGTCGCCGACATCGCGCGGCGCACCACGGAGTTCGTCCGGGACGTCGTACTGCCGGAGGAGCAGGCGTGCGACGGGAACGTCCATGACGGGCCGGAGCCGCTGCGGCGCCGGTTGCAGGAGGCGGCAAGGGCCGCAGGGGTGTTCGCTCCTCATGTGGGTGTGGAGTGGGGCGGGCTCGGGCTCGATCTCTGCGGCCAGGCAGCGGTGTTCGAGGCGGCCGGCTACTCGTTGCTCGGCCCTCTCGCGCTCAACTGCGCGGCGCCCGACGAGGGCAATACGCACCTGCTCGAAGTGGTCGCCACCGAGGAACAGAAGGAGCGGTATCTGCGCCCGCTGGCGGCCGGCGAGGTGCGCTCCTGTTTCGCGATGACCGAGCCGGCACCGGGCGCGGGGTCCGACCCTCGTGCGCTGGCCACCACGGCGACCAGGAGCGGGGACGGCTGGCGGCTCGACGGCCGCAAGTGGTTCATCAGCGGCGCCGACGGCGCCGGCTTCGCCATCTGCATGGCTCGCACGAGCGGCGCCCCGGGTGACGCGGGCGGCGCGACGATGTTCCTCGTCGACGCGGGCAACCCGGGCATGAAGGTCGTCCGGAACATCGACACCCTGGATCAGGGCCTGTTCGGCGGGCACAGCGAGGTCGTCTTCGACAACTGCGAGGTCGGCGACGGTGCCGTGCTGGGCGAGGTGGACCAGGGTTTCGCGTATGCGCAGGTGCGTCTGGGGCCCGCGCGTATGACGCACTGCATGCGCTGGCTCGGAGTGGCGCGCCGGGCGCAGGACATCGCCCTGGAGCGTGCCGTGGATCGCTCGGCCTTCGGTAAGCCGCTGGCCGAACTGGGGATGGTGCAGCAGCTGCTGGCCGACTCCGAGATCGACATCGAGACCGGTCGCGCGGTGCTGCTGCGGGCCTGCTGGGAACTGGACCAGGGGCGCTCGGCCGCCCAGCACACCTCGATCGCGAAGACGTACGTCTCCGAGGCGGTGAACCGCGTGGTCGACCGGGCCGTGCAGGTGTGCGGCGCACTCGGAATCTCCGGGGACGCCCCGCTGTCCCGGCTGTACCGGGAGGTGCGTCCGTTCCGGATCTACGACGGCCCGTCCGAGACCCACCGCTGGGCCATCGCCAAACGCGCGGTGCGGGCGGCGCGGGAGCGGAGGGCGGCGCGATGACCACGGCCGTGGCCGGCATCGACGGCTCCGCCCTGCAGAGCTACTTCGCCCAGCATGTGCCGGAGTGCTCGGGCCCGTTGCGGGTGGAGCTGCTGCACGGTGGTCGCTCCAACCTCACCTACGAGGTGACCGACGGGACGCACCGGTGGGTGCTGCGCCGGCCACCGCTGGGCGTGCTCACGCCGACCGCGCACGACATGGACCGCGAGTTCCGCGTCGTCGCAGCGCTCGGCGGCACCGGAGTGCCGGTGGCCCGCGCTGTGCTGTCGTGCACGGACCCAGGCGTGATCGGGGCGCCGTTCTGCGTCGTCGACTTCGTGGAGGGCGCCGTACTGCGCGATGGTGACGAGGTCGCCGCGCTGCCCCCGGCCGACGCACGGCGCAGCGCCGACGCGCTGGTCGACGCCCTGGTGGCACTGCACTCGGTCGACGTCCGCGCTGTCGGGCTCGACGGCTTCGGCCGTCCGGACGGCTATCTGGAGCGCCAGGTGCGGCGGTGGCGCAGCCAGTGGGACAAGGTCGCCACCCGTGCCCTGCCCGATGTCGAGGCGCTGCACCTCCGGCTCGCCCGCGCCCTGCCCGTGAGCGGCACGGCGACGATCGTGCACGGCGACTACCGCCTGGACAACACCATCCTGGAATCCGGTGACGTCGGGCGGATCGCCGCGATCGTCGACTGGGAGATGGCCACCCTCGGTGATCCTCTCGCCGACCTCGGGATGCTGCTCATGTACTGGGACCCGGTCTGCGAACCGGTGCTCGGGGCGCGCCACGTGCCCACGGCCAACCCGGGCTTCCCCTCGGGCCACGAGCTGGCCGAACGGTACGCCACGCGCTCCGGCCGGGACATCGAGGCGCTGGCCTTCTACCAGGCGCTGGGCTGCTTCAAGCTCGCGGTCATCGCCGAGGGCATCCACGCCCGCTATCGCGCGGGTCAGACCGTCGGCCCGGGCTTCGAGCGGGTCGGTTCCGCGGTCCCGGCGCTTCTGCGCTCGGGGCTGGAACTGCTCTCCTGACCGCGGCACTTGACCCACTCGGCCCGCGCCCCCGACACACCACCCGACGAGAACCGAGGAGGACCCGTGCGAGACCGGCTGTCCGGAATGATCGCCCTGGTGACCGGCGCGACCGGTGGCATAGGAGACGCCGTCGTACGCCGACTGGCCGCGGAGGGTGCCGCGGTGGCGGTGACCGACGTGGACGCCGACCGGTGTGAGGCACTCGCGAAGGAGCTGACCGACGACGGGGCGCGAGCGATCGGCCTGGCCCTCGACGTCCAGGACGAGGAGACGTGGCGCCGCGCGGTCGAGTCGGTGGTCGCCGAGCTGGGCGGGCTGTCCGTGCTCGTCAACAACGCGGGCATCGCCGAGATGCGAACGGTGGAGACGGAGACCCGCGAGTCCTGGGACAAGGTCATCGGCGTGACGCAGACCGGTGTCTGGCTCGGTATGAAGTACGGCGGGCCCGCGATCGAGCGCTCCGGTGGTGGCTCGATCGTCAACATCGCGTCGATCTTCGGTACGGTCGGCGGCTTCGGGAGCCAGTTCTCCTACCACGCGGCCAAGGGCGCGGTCCGGCTGATGACGAAGAACGCCGCGCTGCACTGGGCCACGCGCGGGGTGCGCGTCAACTCGGTCCACCCCGGCTTCATCGAGACGCCCCGCTCCCGCGACCTGTGGCGGGGCACGGCCCGGCACGCCGCGATGGTCGAGGGCACCCCGCTGGGGCGGCTGGGCCGGCCCGACGAGGTCGCGGGAGCGGTGGCGTTCCTCGCCTCACCCGACGCGAGTTTCGTCACCGGCTCCGAGCTGTACGTGGACGGGGGGTGGACGGCACGCTGACGGTCGGTTCCCCGCGCCCGCCCTTCGCCGGCGACATCACCGCACGCGCGTGTACTGGTCCACCCCGCCGACGGATGCCACGGTCACCCGGCCCTCGAGCACCAGCACATCCAGGTGCGCCGCCGTCTCGTTGACCGCGAGCATCTGGTTGAAGGCGTTCAGCTCGCCGAACGGCACCGCCCGGCGCGTCCAGCCGAGCTTGCGTGCCACCGCGTGGGCGTCGAGCGTGTCGTCGCCCAACGCCGTCAGGCTCTGGGCCAGCCGGTCGTCGTGATGGGCGAGCAGCTCGGCGACCCGGGTGTGCGTGCTGTCGGATACCGGGCCGTGCGCGGGCAGCAGGCGGGCGTCGGCGTACCGGTTCATCAGCCGCAGCGAGTCCAGGTAGTCGGCGAGTGGCCGGCCGCCCGGCTCGGACAGTTCGAAGCCGATGGACGGAGTGATGTGCGGCAGGACGTGGTCCCCGGAGAACAGCAAACCCCGCTGTTCGTCCAGGAAGACCACATGTCCCTTGGTATGTCCGGGAGTCGGTACGACGCGCAGCTCGCGGTCGCCGAAGCGGAGGGTCTCGGCGGCGAGCCAGCGGTCGGGGGCCTCCCACACGCTCGGGTCGAAGCCGCCGTGGTTCATCGCCCGGATGAGGTCGGCCAGTTCGCCGGCGCCGGCCCTGCGCAGGGTCTGAAGTGAGCTCACGGGTACGTCGCTGCGCAGCCGGCCGAGCTTCTCCAGACCCGGGCGTTCCCCGGCGCCGAGGTAGACGCGCGAGCCCAGCAGCCGGCGCAGTTCCACCGCCTGTGTGTAGTGGTCGCGGTGGATGTGGGTGACCAGGATGTGGCTGATGTCGCCGAGGTCGCGGTCGATGGCGGACAGGGCCTCCTCGAGCGCCTTGCGCGCCTCGGGGATCGCCCAGCCGCCGTCGATCATGACGATCCCGCCGTCGTCGGCGAGGTCCTCCAGGAGGTAGACGTTGACCGCGTGCAGGCCGTCGTTGGGAAGGGGCAGAGGAACGCGGTGCACCCCGGGCTGTACGGTCTGCACTCCGGCTGCGGCCCACGGGCCCTGGTCGAACCGCGTTGTCATGATCCTCCTTGTGGTGTGCGCCCCGGCATCATGCCCGTGGGCACGCGTGACGGCACGTCGTGCGGATGGTCGCCTCGTCAGGCGTGGTCGCCGGTGGTCCGGGCATGCAGTCTGACGGCCAGGTCCCGGGCCCCGCTCCGGTCGAGCTTGCCGACCTTGGTCTGCGGCAACTCCTGGATACCGTAGACGAATTCGGGCCATTTGGTCTTGGACAGACCTACGCTCTCCAGGTGCCCGGTCACCTCGGCCAGGCCGATGTCGCCGCCGTCCTCGGTGACGACGAGCAGTGCGACGCGTTCACCGAGCACGTCATCGGGAACCGCCGCGACACAGACCCTGGCCACGCGGGGGTAACTGGCGACGGCGCGTTCTATCTCGGTGATGTCGATGTTCCGGCCGCCTCGGATGATGATGTCCTTCTCGCGGCCCATGATGCTGATGGTGCCGTCTTCGTGGGTCATCAGCAGGTCGCCGGTGGGCAGGTAGCCGTCCTCCGTCAGGGCCGCCGGCGCCACCTCGCCGTCGCGGGCGTAGCCGAGGAAGAGGGAAGGCCCGCGCACCTGGGCCCGCCCGGTCACCCCTGGCCCGGCGGTCCGTCCGTCGGGGGTGAGGGCGCGGATGTCCGTGCCCGGGAAGGGGCGGCCGTCTCTGCCGAGCCGGATCTCCTCGGGGTCATCCGGGCTGGGCGAGGTGTGACCGAGGCACTCGGACATGCCGAAGACGCGCAGGATCTTGGTTCCCAGGGACTGCTCCGCCCGGGCCAGTGCTCCACGGTCCATCGGCCCACCGCCGACGGTGATCGACCGGACTCCGCGAAGGACACCGGATCCGGCCGCCTCGGCGCCCATCTGCAGCGCCATGGTCGGGACGCACATGGTCCAGCGGACATCGGCGTCGGCCATCCGCCGCAGCGCGACGGCCCTGTCCCACTTCCCCGTCATGACGAGCGGCCCGCGCAGCAGCAGGGAGAGGTAGACACCGAAGCAGTACGCCGCGGTCGACGACAGCGGCACGATCGCGGCGACGGCGTCGCCGGGTGACAGGCCGTTGACGGTAATGGTGCAGGTGGCGGCGTAGCGCAGGGCCGACTCGGACTGCACGACGCCTTTGGGCCGCCCGGTCGATCCGGAGGTGAGGCCGATCAGGGCGCCGCCCGACCAGCGTGACATGTCACGAGTGTGGGGCGTGGCCAGGCACGTCCAGCCGTCGAGCACCTGCTGCGGCCCGCCCGGCAACCGGTCGGCCACCGCCCATTCGTCCATCGCTGAGGGCTCGGCGACCACGGCGTCCGGGCGGATGTCCTCCCAGGCAGCGGAGAACTCGGCATGGGTGGTGTGCCGGTTGACGACCGCGATGACACCACCGCTCAAGCCGACGGCGAGGGTGGCGGCGACGGTACGCCATGAGTTGTCGGCCTGGACCATGACGGTGCCGCCAGCTCCGTCGGCCCTTCCGGTGGACAGCGCCGCGGCCATCTGCGTGGCCTCGTCGAGCAGCTGTCGTGCCGTATGGCTGCCCGCGTCGTCGATGACGGCGACGAAGTCCGCCTCGTGCGCCTTCTGTTGGAACTCCCGCACTACCTGTCGCATCCTGTCCCTCACTGCGCTGTGCCGAACGTCAACGTCAGGCGGCGAACATCTCCGCCTCGTGCCCCATGACCGCGATGCGGCGGCCCTTCATGTCGCCGACCTGTGCGACGGCCTCGGCCCACTCGGGGCTCGCCAGGGCCTTCCTCAGGTCCTCCGGGGAGTCGAAGCTGAGCACGGAGATCCCGTCCCAGCCTTCGGAGCGCGGCTCCAGCGCGGCGTCGATCTCGGTGTGCCGCCAGGCCCGAAGTCCTGGCAGTCGGTAGGTCAGCTCCGCGTGGTCGCCGCGCCACCACGTGATGAACTGCTCGTGCGTCCACTCCGGGGGCCGAGCTGCCAGCAGGACGAGGTTGTACATGACGGTCCTCCGTGCATGGTCGCGTACATGGTCGGTCGTGCGCTCAGGTGAAGCGGATCTCCGACGAGCGGCCGATCAGCAGGCGCTGCAGCCGGCCCTCGTCGTTCACCCGCCCGGCGGCGACGAAGGTCGCCTCGGGGACACCCGCGCGTCGGACCTCGCCGAGGAAGAGCTCGTCCTGGCCGAGCGTGGTCGCCGACAGGCGGTGGTGGGTGCGGGTGCCCTTCTCGCGCTGTTCGAGGTAGCCCACGAGCGCGGCCCGGTCGCCGGCGAAGTCGGTGGCCTTGCCGTCGCCGGTGGAGAAGAGGATGGACAGCGAGAAGTCGTCGCTGATCAGGTCGAGGATCCGGGACGGCTCGTCCCCGTCGAGGATCTCGAACCACGCGGTGAGGAAGGGGGCCGCGGCGGAGGTGTCGGTCATGCCCGGCTCCTGTCGTTCGCGACCTGCCCGGCCCAGTCGACGAGCTCGAAGGACGGGGTGAAGAAGGACTGGTAGCGGGCCAGGAGTCCGCCGGGCGAGATCACCGCGGCCGAGAGGAAGGAGCCGGTGTACCGCCCGCCGTCCGTCACCACTCCGTAGACCGTCTCGAGGTCGCCGTCCCTGCTGTACCGCAGGATCTCGTGCGACCGGTCCACGGCACCGCGGCCGGCGATGTACGCCGCGAAGTCCTCCCTGGACATGCCGACGACCTCCTTGCCCGGCAGGGCGATGAGGAAGCGGAAATCGGGTTCGAGCAACTGAAGCGTACGCTCCGGGTGCCGGCTGTCCATGCTGGCCATGTACGCGCGCAACGCCATGAGTGAGCCCTTTCGGTCGGCGGCGCTTCCCTGATGATCAACCTGAGCCAAGTTCAATTCAGTTAGGATGGTAATCCGGTGGAAACACGTCTGGCAATAGCACGAAGCCCCCGGCGGAATCCGCCGGGGGCTTGGAAGCCGGGACGCTCAGGGCGTCACGTGGCGACCATCCGCACGCAGGCATCCTCGATCAGTTCGCTGACGTCCGACAGCGGCGTCGGCCCCGACGGCCGGTACCACCGCCAGACGCTGACGATCAGCCCCAGCACGCTCGCGCCCAGCAACTGCGCGTCCCGCAGCGGGAACGCACCCTGGGACATGCCCTTCACCAGCAGGTTCGTCCAGTCCCGCTCGACGAGCTGGACCAGCTGGCGGGCCGCGACGCGCTCGGCCTCCTCGCGCTTGGACTTGCGCGGGCCGGAGAGCAGGTCCATGTGGTTCTGCAGGATGCGCATCTGCAGAACTTCCTGGTCGGAGACATCGTACGCCGCGCGCACGGCCGCCCGGAGCGCCTCCACCGGCTCCGCGACGTCCGCCGTCGCCTCCGTGAACTTGTCGTGGGAACGCTGCAGCTCCAGCCGCATGATGGTGAGCAGGCAGTGGGTCTTGGACTCGAAGTAGTGGTACAGGGCGGTCTGCCCGATGCCGACCCGCTCCGCCACCGTGGACCACTTGGTGGCCTCGAAGCCCGCCTCGCCGAAGTGGTCGACGGCGGCCGCCAGAATGGCAGCGCGCTTGGACCTCGGCCCCGCTTCCGGTTCAACGATCTTTGTCGCCATGACTGACCCGTCTCCTGGCTGCCGCCCACCTCGTGCGTACCCGAGAGTAGCCCCAAGCTGAACTCAGTTGCCAATCGACTTCCGGTCAGAGGCGCTCCAGCACGGTCGCATTGGCCATGCCGCCGCCCTCGCACATCGTCTGCAGACCGTAGCGTCCGCCGGTCCTGCGCAGTTGGTGGACGAGCGTGGTCATGAGCCGGGCGCCGGTGGCGCCGAGCGGATGCCCGAGCGCGATGGCGCCGCCGAAGGCGTTGACCCGCTCCGGGGCGGCGCCGATCTCCTTCTGCCAGGCGAGGACGACCGAGGCGAACGCCTCGTTGATCTCGACCAGGTCGATCTCGCCGATCGACAGCCCGGCCTTCTTCAAGGCCTTCTCGGTGGCGGGGACCGGGCCGGTCAGCATCTGGATCGGGTCGGAGCCGACCACGGTCATGGTGTGCACGCGGGCCAGCGGGGTCAGGGCGTGACGGCGTACCGCCTCCGCGGAGGCGATCAGCAGCGCGGCGGCGCCGTCGGAGATCTGGCTGGAGACGGCCGCGGTGAGCCGGCCGCCCTCGGTGAGGGTCTTCAGGCCTGCCATCTTCTCGAGGGTGGTGTCGGCGCGCGGCCCCTCGTCGGCTGCGAGCCCGAAGGCCGGGGTGATCTCGTCGTCGAAGGCGCCGTCGGCCTGGGCGGCGAGGGCCCGCTGGTGGCTGGTGAGCGCGAACCGTTCCATGTCGGTACGGGAGACGCCCCAGTTCTCGGCGATCAGCTCTGCCCCGCGGAACTGCGAGACCTCCTGGTCCCCGAAGCGCTCACGCCAGCCGTCCCCCGCGTACGGGCTGCCCATGCCGGCCTGCTCGCCGACGAACATCGGGCTGGCGATGGGCACCAGACTCATCACTTCCACCCCGCCCGCGACCACCAGGTCGGCGGCGCCGGAGCCGACCGCCTGCGCGGCGAAGTGCACGGCCTGCTGGGAGGAACCGCACTGGCGGTCGATGGTGGTGCCGGGGACGTGCTGCGGCAGCCCGGCCGACAGCCAGGCGGTGCGTGCGATGTTCCCGGTCTGTGCGCCGAGCTGGCTGACGCACCCGAAGTAGACGTCGTCGACGGCGTCCGGGTCGGCGCCGGTGCGTTCCAGCAGCGCACGCAGCACATGGGCGCCGAGATCGGCGGGGTGGACGCCGCTGAGTGCGCCCTTGCGGCGGCCGACGGGGGTGCGGACGGCTCCGACGATGAATGCTTCCGGCACGAGGAGCTCCCTCATTCGGGTAGGTGATCAGGGCGTGGGCGGGATGCGCGTGAAGTCGGGGGCGCGCTTGCCCAGGAAGGCGGCGACGCCCTCACGGCCGGCGTCGGAGACGGCCGCGGCGGCGAGCGCACGGGCCTCGCGGTCCAGGTGCGGCCCGAGGTCGGCGGTCAGTCCGGCGGCGACGAGCCGGCGCGTGGCCCCGAAGGCGGCGGTGGGTCCATCGCGCAGGGCCTCAGCCGTGCGCGCCGCCTCGGCGGCCAGTCGGTCGGGGGCCACGACCCGGCTCACCAGTCCGATCGACGCGGCTTCCGCCGCCGGTATGCGGCGGTTGGTCAGCAGCAGGTCCAGGGCCCGCTTGGGGCCGACGAGCCGGGGCAGGAACCAGCTGACTCCGGCGTCCGGTGAGTAGCCGATGCCGGTGTACGCGGCGGTGAACGAGGCGTCCTCGGCGGCGAGCGTCACATCGGCGGCCGCGGCCAGACCGATGCCCGCGCCCGCCACGGCACCCTGCACGGCGGCCACCATGGGCGCGTCGATCGCGGCGAACGTACGCAGGGCGTCGTGCAGCGCGTCGGTGACCGCGGTGAGGTGCTTCTCCAGTGCCTCGCCGGAGAACCGGGAGAACTCCCTGAGGTCGCCGCCGACGCAGAACGACTTTCCCTCCCCGGTGAGCAGCACGGCCCGTACGGCCGCACCCTCGCAGGCGCGGGCCGCGTCGAGCAGCCCGCGCGCCAGGTCCAGGTCGACGGCGTTGCCCGCCCCGCCCCGGCGCAGCCTGACATGGGCCAGACCATCGTCGTGGATCTCTGTGCCGACGCTCATCGCGCCGTCCAGCCGCCGTCGACGGTCAGCACCTGTCCGGTGCAGTACGAGGAGGCGCCCGAGGCGAGGAACAGCAGCGCGCCGTCGAGTTCGTGGCCGTCGCCGCCCCGCCCCAGCAGGGTGTTGCGCTCGACCCAGCGGCTGGAGCGCTCGTCGCCGAAGAGGTCCGCGGTCATCTCGGTGCGGAACCAGCCCGGGGCGAGCGCGTTGACGCGGATGCCGCTGCGGCCCCACTGTCCGGCCAGCTCCCGGGTCAGCCCGATCAGTCCGGCCTTGGACGCGGAGTAACTCGCGCCGCCCAGGGGCGCGGCGGTCACCAGCCCGAGGATGGAGGAGACGTTGATGATGCTCCTGCCTTCGGTGTCACCGGGTGCCTCGGCGGTGAGGCGGGCCAGGTGGTAGGGCGCGGTGAGGTTGACGCCGAGGACGTCGGCGAAGGCATCCGGCGATTCGTCCTCGGCGCGGGTCTCGCCCGAGCTGGCCGCGTTGTTGACCAGGATGTCGAGACGGCCGGTCGCGGACAGCGCGGTCTCCGCCAGCCGCGTACGGTCGGCGGCGAGCGAGACGTCGCAGGCCACGGGGTGGATACGCGCGTCGGAGTCGGCGAGTTCCTTCAGCCGGTCGATGCGGCGGGCCGCGGCGAACACGGTGGCGCCGGCCTCGGCGAGGACGGCGGCGAAGCGGGCGCCGAGCCCTGCGGAGGCGCCGGTGACCACGGCCGTCCTGCCCTGGAGCGAGAACAGCTCGGCGGCGGATGGCGGCGCGCTCACTCGTCCACCCCGATCGGCAGGGCGGTCGCGCCGCCGTCGAGCACCAGGGTCTGGCCGGTCATCCAGGAGGAGGCGTCGGAGGCCAGGAACAGCGCCGCGTTCGCCACGTCCTCCACCGTGCCGAGGCGCCGCAGCGGCAGCTTCGCGGTGAGGATCGGTTCGCGCACCTCCCATACCGCCCGCGCCAGTTCGGTCTTGATCAAACCGGGGGCGATGGCGTTCACCCGTGCCTTCGGCCCGAGTTCGTAGGCGAGCTGCCGGGTCATGTGCAGCATGGCGGCCTTGGTGGCGTTGTAGTAGCCGATGTGCGGGTCGACGATCAGCCCGCCGACGGAGGCGATGTTGACCACCGCTCCCCCGTGCTCGGCCATCCAGGCCCGCCAGGCGTACCGGGTCCAGGCGATCATGCCGTACTGGTTGACGCGTACGGTCTTCTCCGCGCGCGGCAGGTCCAGGTCGAGCAGATCGCCGTGGTACGGGTTGGTCGCCGCGTTGTTGACGAGGATGTCGACCCGGCCGAAGCGGGCCATGGTCTCGTCGACACAGGCTTCGGCCTGCTCGGGTTCGCCCGCGTTGGCCACGACCGTGTGCAGGTCGCCGTCGCCCTTGACGCGCAGCAACTCCTCGCGTGCCTCGGCGAGTCCGGCCGCCTTGCGGGCCGCGATCACCACGTGCGCGCCGGCCGCTCGGTAGGCGGTGGCGATGCCCAGCCCGATGCCGCGGGATCCGCCGGTGATGACGGCGACCTTGCCGTCGAGGGTGTTGGCGCTCACGCTGCCCCTGCCTTCGTGTCGGTCTTCTTGTACTTGGCGAGTTCCTGGCGGGCCACCGTCCGCAGATGCACTTCGTCGGGGCCGTCGGCGATGCGCAGCGCCCGCGTGATGGCGTACAGCCGGGCCAGTACGGTGTCGTCGCTGACCCCCGCCGCGCCGTGCGCCTGCACCGCGCGGTCGACCACCTGGTGGGCCACCTCCAGGGCCGCGACCTTGATCGCGGCGACCTCCATGCGGGCGGCGGCGTTGCCGACGGTGTCCATCAGCCAGGCGGACTTCAGGACGAGGAGGCGCAGTTGCTCGATCTCGATGCGGCTGCGGGCGATCCACTCGCGCACCACGCCCTGGTCGGCGAGCGGCCCGCCGAAGGCGGTGCGTTCGGTGACGCGCTCGCACATCAGCTGCAGGGCGCGCTCGGCGAAGCCGACGGCGCGCATCGCGTAGTGCATCCGCCCCGGGCCGAGCCGCCCCTGGGCCAGGGCGAAGCCCTCCCCCTCGCCCCGGAGGATGTTCTCCACCGGCACGCGGACGTCCTCGAAGAGCACGTCACCGTGTCCGAGCCGGTCGGTGTAGCCGAACATCGGCAGGTCGCGCAGGACCGTGACGCCGGGGGTGTCCCGGGGGATGAGCAGCATGCTCTGCTGCCGGTAGGCGGGCGCGTCCGGGTCGGTCTTGCCCATCAGGATGATCAGCTTGCAGTCCGGGTCGAGGATCCCGGAGGTGTACCACTTGCGGCCGTTGACGACGTAACTGTCGCCGTCCCGGGTGATACGGGTACGGATGTTGCGGGCGTCGGAGCTGGCGACCTCCGGCTCGGTCATGGCGAAACAGGAGCGGATCTCCGCCTCCAGCAGGGGCCGCAGCCAGCGTTCTTGCTGCTCGGGTGTGCCGTACAGCGCGAGCAGTTCCATGTTGCCGGTGTCGGGCGCCGAGCAGTTGAACACCTCGGGGCCGATGATCGAGCGGCCCGCCAGCTCCATGAGGGGCGCGTATTCGAGGTTGGTGAGCCCCGCGCCCCAGTCGCCGTGCGCCATGAAGAGGTTCCACAGCCCCTCGGCGCGCGCCTTCTCCTTCAGCTCGGCCATCACCGGCGGCAGGGCGTGCGGGTCGTCCGCCTCGGCCAGCTGCCGGTCGTAGACCGCTTCCGCGGGGAAGACGTGCTGCTCCATGAACGACCGCATGCGGTCCTGGAGTTCACTCGCGCGGGGTGAGAATCCGAAATCCACGAGGTGCTCCTCATGCTGTGGTGTGCCTGGCGGGTGCGGATCAGCCGAGGATGTCGCGCGCCGTGCGGATCATCGCGGCGATGGTGGGCGGCAGTCGCTCCTGGTCCGGGTCGTGGTGCTTGCCCTCACGGTGCCGGCGCAGGTTGTGGCCCATGATCGCGGCCATCTTCATGCGGCCGAGCGCCCGGAACCAGTCCATCGCGGGCAGCGCGGGCCGGCCGTCGAGATAGGCGTCCAGCAGTTCGGCCTCGCCGGGCAGGCCGGGCACGGCACGCCCCAGCTGGGGAAAGTTGCGGTGGTCGGCGAAGAGCAGGAACCAGCCGAGGTCGATGCGCGGGTCGCCGATGCTCCAGATCTCCCAGTCGACGACGGCCACCGCGCGCTCGTCGACGCACAGCACGTTGCCGAGCCGGAAGTCCCCGTGCAGCAGCACCGGGGGGAGGCCGTCGGGCACATCACGGGCAAGGCGTGCGAGCAACTCCTCTCCACCAGGGCGCAGTTCGGCGGGGACGGCGTGCAGGGTGCGGCTCCACCGTTCCAGCTCCCCCGCCGCGTCGAGCGGTTCGGGCGGATCGAGCCCGGGTGTGCGGGTGTCGGTGGCGTGCAGCCGCCGCAGCACGGCGGCGATCTCCAGCATCCGGGCACGGGCCGTCGCGGCAGGCACCTCGGGCTCGTCGAGGACCGGCTCGACGGCCTCCCCGGCCGCGAAGTCCATGGCGAACCACGCCGGTTGTGTCCCGTCGACGGCGGCGACGCCCGGCACCGGCACGGCGGACCCGGCCAGCGCGCCCAGCACCCGCGCCTGGCGCAGCACGTCATTGCGCCCGACGGGGCGCTGCCCCGGAGGAACCGCCTTGACGACGTACCGGGCGTCCCCCGCGGTGACGGAGTACGTCAGCCCCGAGTGTCCGCCCGGCAGCACCTTCAACTCGCCGACCGGGGCACCCGGATGGAGGCGGGTGAGCCGGTCACGCACCCGGACGGACAGCTCCGACCCCTGCGTGGCCGTCGTGCTCATCGGACGGGCTCCTTGGGCAGGCCGAGCACGCGTTCGGCGAGGATGTTGTGCTGGATCTCGTCGGTGCCGCCCGCGATGCTGTAGCCGGGGGCGCCGAGCAGGTGCTCGGTCCAGGCGTAGGTGCCCCACTCGCCCGTGTCCGCGACGAGGCGTGACCCCAGCAGCTCGGAGACCAGATCGCTGGTGCGCCGCATGGTCTCGGTGGCGTAGAGCTTGCCGACCGAGGCTTCCGCGCCGGGCTCTCGTCCGGCGACGAGGGCGGCGGTCACGCGCAGCCCGATGAGCCGCTGGACGAGCGTGCGGATGTGGAGGTCGGCGGCCCGCTGCTGCTCGCTGCCGGTGAGCGGGCGGGGCAGGTTCCCGGCGAGTTCCAGTGCCTGGTCGGCGTTGTCCAGGCCGAGGTTGCCGGAGTCGAGCCGTTCGGCGGCCAGCACACTGAGCGTCACCCGCCACCCCTCACCGACCGGTCCGAGCCGGTCGGTGTCGGGCACCACCACGCCGTCGAGGTAGACCTCGTTGAAGCTGGTGCCGCCGGTCATCTGCTGGATGGGCCGTACGGTCACGCCCGGCGCGTCCATGCGCACCAGGAAGACGGTGATGCCGGCGTGCTTGCGTACGTCCGGATCGGTACGGCACACCGCCACGCCCCAGGTCGCGACGCGCGCCCCGGAGGTCCACACCTTGTGCCCGGTCAGCACCCAGCGGTCGCCGTCACGCACCGCCCTGGTCCGCACGGCGGCGAGGTCGGAGCCGGCCTCGGTCTCCGAGAACAGCTGGCAGGCCAGTTCGTCGGTGCGCAGCATGGGCCGCAGCCAGCGTTCCTTCTGCTCCTCGGTGCCCCAGATGCCGATCGCGGGGGCGACGAGCTGCTGCGTCACCGGGAAGACCTCGGTGCGGTGCGGCACGTCGAAGGCCGCCTCTTCGGTGCGGTAGAGCTGCTCGTAGTACGCGGGCAGGCCACGCCCCCCGTACGTCTCCTGCCAGTTGAGCGCACCCCACCCCTGGTCGTAGCGGATGCGTTCCCACTCCTGGGTGCGGGCGGTGTGCTCGCGCTCCTGCTCCTCGGTCCAGTTCTCGAAGACGGCGACGGAGTCGGAGCCGCTGCCCCACTCGCCGTCGGCGGCGCGCGGCCGGGCGACGGTGGCGAGCCACTGCCTGGCCTGGGCACGGAACTCCTCGGGTTCCGGGATGGCACTCATCTCTTCCTCCACCTCCGTTCAGCGGGACAGCACGGTGCAGGCGCTCACGCCCGGGGCGCCGTACACGTGCGTGAAGCCGACCCTGGGCTCGCCCGGGACCTGGCGTTCACCGGCCCGTCCGCGCAGTTGCTGGACGATCTCGTAGACCTGGCGCAGCCCGGAGGCACCGATGGGCTCGCCGTTGGCGATGCAGCCACCGTCGGTGTTGACCGGCAGGCTCCCGCCGATCCCGGTGGCACCGGAGGCGACCAGGCGCTCCTGCTCGCCGTCCTCGCAGAACCCGCACTCGGCCATGTGCATGACCTCGGCGCCGCTCTCGGTGTCCTGGAGCTGGCAGACGTCGACGTCGCCCGGGTCGACCCCGGCCTCCTCGAAGGCGGCGGCCGAGGCGTCACGGCTGACGCTGGTGAGCGGGCCCCCGGGGATCCAGGGGCTGAACACCTCGAAGGAGCCGAAGCGCCGGGTGCGTACGGCCGCCGAGCGCAGGGTGACCGGCGTACCCTCCAGGCCGCGTGCGGCCTCGGGTGAGCACAGCACCAGGGCGGCCGCGCCCGCTCCCGGGGAGCAGAACATGTAGCGCGTCAGCGGATCGCTGACCATGCCGGAGTCGAGGATCTCGTCCGCGTCCACCGGCTTGCGGCGCCACGCCTCGGGGGTCAGGCCGCCGTTGCGGTACGCCTTCTCGGCGACCAGGGCGAGGGTCCGCGGCGTGATGCCGTAATCGTGCATGTAGCGCTGGATCTTCATGCCGAAGAACTGGGTCGTCACCATCAGCCCGTCGCTGCCGTACTCCGCCCCCAGCCCCCAGTCCTCCGGCCGCGGGTCGAAGGCGCCGCGCGGGTGTTTGTCGAAGCCGACGGCGAGGACGACGTCCGCCATGCCGGAGCGGATCGCGTTCACGGCCGAGATCAGCGCGCTGCCGCCGGTGGCGCAGCCGTTCTTGACGTTCACGAACGGCAGTCCGGTCAGGCCGAGTTGGGCCACCAGCGTGTCGGCGAGGCCGGCGCTGTCGCTGCCGCCGAACGCGGCCTGGACCCGCGACCACTCGATCCCGGCGTCCGCCAGCGCGGCGTTCACCGCGCCGATGGCCAGTTGCCGGCCGCTCGCCTCCGACCGGCCGAACGGGGTGCGTCCGGCGCCGCAGATCAGGACGTCGGTGCTCATGAGCCCTCCTCGCCGGCGCTCGTGGGCCTGGCCCGCGGAACGCCGTGCTCGGCGGTCACGGTGAGGGGCATGCCGATGCGGATGTCGTCGAGGTCCTCGACGTCCAGGACAGCGGCCACCCGCACGCCTTCCGCCAGCTCGACGTAGCCGAGCGCGAACGGTTCGAAGCCGCCGGGCGGGGGCTGATAGGGCGGCGACTTGGGGGCGTACCGCTGCACTGTCCAGGTCCACAGCGTGCCCGCGCCCGGGAGGAACTCCGGGTCGGCCGGTCCCCCGCAGCGCGGGCACGCGTCCTCCGCGGGGTAGGCCGTCACCGAGCAGCCGGAGCAGCGTGAGCCCTGGAGCCCGACGGTGACGGTCGGACTCCGCGGATCCGTGGCCATCCGGATCAGCGTCCCTGCCACTTGGGTTCACGCTTCTCCAGGAACGCCGACACGCCTTCGTTCGCGTCCTCGGAGTTGAGGGCCACGCCCACGGCGAGGTGCTCCATCACCATCAGCGACTGGGTGTCGGCGTCCAGGCTGCGGTCGATCGTCATCTTCGTCAGCCACATCGTGAAGGGGCTCTTGTCGACGAGGTCACCGATGAAGTCCTCGACCGTCGCGTCCAGCTTGTCGGCCGGCGCGGACTTGTTGATCAGCCCGAACTCGGCGGCCTCGACACCGGAGAGGAGCTTGCCGGTGAGCATCAGCTCCTTGGTCTTGCGGATGCCGATCATGCGCGGCACCCGGTAGATCGGGCCGGCCCCGCCGAACAGCGCGCGGCGGATGTGGAAGTCCCCGATCTTGGCGTCGTCCGCGGAGATGGCGAAGTCGCAGGAGATCATGATCTCGAAGCCGCCGGCGGTGACGTGGCCCTCCAGGACCGCGACCGAGGGGGTCTTCATCGAGTAGAGGCGGTCGCACACCTTCGCGGACTTCACCGCGACGTCGATCGCGTTCGACTTGCCGACGTACTCCGCCTTCAGGCTGTCGAGGTCGAAGCCCGAGCAGAAGGTGCCGCCGCGGCCGCGCACCACCAGGACCCGCAGCTCGGGGTCCTCGTCGACCTCGGTGATGATCTCGTCGAGCCGGTCCAGGATCGGCACGGTGACACAGTTCTTCTTCCACGGGCGATTGAGCCACACACGGGCGACGTGGCCGTCGCGCTCGAACTGGATCTCGTCTTCCACTGCCATCTTCCAACCCTCCAGGCCCGAACTGAACTGAATTCACTCCGAGTCTGGAAGGCATGAAGGGCCCTGTCAACCCTTGCGATCAACCAAACCGAATCTGATTCAGGTCCGAGAGGGACGGAGAACGCCGTCAGATGACGTTGACGGCGTCGAGGAAGCGGGCGGCGAGGTCGGTGTCGCCGGTGATCGTCACGTCGCTGTCGCGCCAGGAGGAGCGCTGCGTGCCCCAGTCGGGGAAGGCCAGCGCGGGGGCGGTGACGTGCGCGGCGACCGCGCCGCCGGCCGGAGCCAGGCCGCCTGCCTCGTCGAACCACCACGTCCCGCCGCCGGGGCCGGTGAGAGTCAGTGCGACGCGGGCGTCGAGCCCGGCGGCCGGCGCCTGCGCGACCTGATTGCTCAGTACGGCGATCATCCACGTGAGGACCGCGCGCATCCTGTCCGCATCGGTGGACGGCGTGGGCCGGCCGAGCGCCGGGGCCATGTCATGGCGCAGGTGCGTGTGGTGGTCGAAGACGAGCGCGCCGCCGATCAACAGGCCCAGGGGGTAGCGTCCGAGTTCGACGAGCGGTATGCGCAGCCGGGTGGCGGGGGTGCGTCGGATGAGGTCGAGGAGCGTGGTCGCTCGGCGGGTGGCGCGGGTGTACTCGGCCATGACCTGTGCCCGGCTCCAGTCGCGGCGCCGGTCGACAGGGCCTTCGTTGAGTCGTTCGAGGCTGGTGGCCCGCAGCGCCTCCCGAGAGGGGGGTGTGTAGAAGTTCCGTGCTGTCGCGCCGATGTGGGCGACGACGTCGGCGATGCGCCAGCCGGCCGCGGCGCTGGGCGCGGTCCATTCGTCGTCGGTGAGGCTGCTGGTGAAGTCCAGCATCTCGGCGCGTTCGGCGCGCAGCGCGGCGGCCAGGTTGTGCAGGTCGGCGGGGGCAGGCGCTTGCTCATGTCGTTGTCTTCTCTGGTTGCGGGGCGGGTCGGCGGATGGCCTGTACGGCCGTGTCGTAGAGGTGGACGATGTCGGCCTGTCCGCCCAGGCGCATCCACTCTTCTGTCGCTGCCTGGAGGCAGGTGATCGCCGCGGCCGCGATCGCGCGCGCCTGCAGGGCGCGGTGGTCACAGTCGGGCAGTCGCGGTTCGATCAGCGGTGCGAACAGGTCCTGCCAGCGGGCCTGCTTCTCGGCGTGCCCGGCGCGCAGGGATTCGTTGCCGAACAGCAGCGTGGTCATCTCGAGCCGGCGCTCGGCGGTGATGTCGATCTCCTGAAGCACCTGGAACGCCGCACGCAGCGACGTCCACGGGTCCTCGTCGGCCGGGCGCTCGGCGAGCCGCGCGGCTATCAACTCCCCCTGCTCGGACAGGCCGTTGAGCGCGAGGTCCTCTTTGCTGCGGAAGTAGTTGAACAGGGTCCGTTTGGAGACACCCGCCGCGGCGGCGATCTCCTCGAGTGTCGTGTCGTCGTACCCCTTGGCAGCGAACAGTTCGAGGGCGGTCCGGGCGAGCAGCGCGCGAACCACCGAGCGGGTCTGCTCGCGAAGAGGTGCGGGTTTCTTAGCCATGCACCGATGGTACATCTCTTCATTCGATGCACTCTCTTGCACTTAGTGCAAAGCAGTGCGTAGAGTGCATGGCATGAGCAAAATCGACTATCGCCGCCAGACCGTCATCGTCACCGGAGCGAGCTCCGGGCTCGGCGCGGAATTCGCGCGCCAGCTGGCCCGTCGGGGCGCGGATCTCGTCCTCGTCGCCCGCCGGGCGGACCGGCTCAAGGACCTGGCCGACGAACTCACCCGCGCCCACGGCGTCACGGTGACCGTCGTCGCCCGCGACCTCGGCCAGCCCGACGCCGGCCGCACCCTGCGCGCCGATCTGGAATCCCGTGGCATCCACGCCACCGGACTCGTCAACAACGCCGGCTTCGGCACCCACGACGCCTTCGCCGACGAGGATCCGGACCGCCTGCAGAGCATGATCGCGCTGAACGTCAGTGCCCTGGTCGACCTCAGCCGCGCCTACATCGGCCCGCTGACCTCCGCCGACACCGGCGTCCTGATCAACGTCGCGAGCCTGCTGGGCTTCCAGCCGACCCCGTACCTGAGCGTCTACGGCGCCACCAAGGCCTTCGTCCTCAGCTTCACCGAATCGCTGTGGGAGGAGACCCACGACACCGGTCTGCACGTCCTCGCCGTGTGCCCCGGCGCCACGAAGACCGAGTTCTACGACGCCGCCGGCAGTCAGTCGGCCGACTACGGCGCGAAGCGAGTCACCCCCGAGCACGTCGTCAAGATGGCCCTCGACACGCTCGACCGCCGCTCCGCGCCCCCGTCGGTGATCACCAACGGCCGCCCGCTCGCCCTCGCCGGCAGGTTCCTGCCGCGCCGCCTGATCGTCCGGTTCATGGGCCGGATGGCCCGCCGTTGACCGGCACCGCTCCTCCGTCACCCTCACCGGCGGCACGGTGCCGCCAACCGTCAGTCGCCGCGCCCCACTTGGTCCGCCCAGCGCTCAGCCATCATCATGACCGTCGTGTTGGTCGGCACGGCCGGGATGTCCGGCATGGTGGACGCGTCGACGACATACAGCGCGTCGACCCCGTGCACCTTGCCGGCCTGGTCCACCACCGCGGCCGGGGTGCCCTCCCCGCCCATCGCGCAGGTGCCCACCGCGTGGCAGTAGGTGTTCTTGCCCTGGAGGACGGCTCGGGTGAGGTCGGCGTCCGTGGCTGCCTCGGGGCCCGGCCACGTCTCGGCACGTACGTACTTCTCCAGGGGACCCGAGCCCATGATCTCCCGAACCTGCCGGATGCCGGCCACCATGCGCCGTACGTCGTCGGGGTGGTCGAACAGCCCCAACCGGATGCTCGGGTCGGCCTCAGAAGCGCGTGAGGTGATCTCCACCCTGCCCAACGAGTACGGGCGGACCACTGCGAGGGGCACGAGCATCACACCGGGCTCCATGGTGAACGGCAGCGCGTGCAGGTCGACTTCGCCTTCGCCGCCCGCTCCCGCCGAGGAGAACGCCAGGGCGGTCTGCAGCGGCGGCTTGAGCTCCCCGACCGCCTCCTCGTCCACGGCGTAGGTGAGGTACACCATGGGGTGGTCACGGAGGTTCCTGCCGACGCCTTCGAGGGGCTGGACCTCGGGGATGGACAGTTCTTCGAGCAACCGCCGCGGGCCGATGCCCGAGCGCATCAGGATGGCGGGGCTGCCGATGGCTCCGGCGGAGAGGACGACCACGTCGGCCTCGAGAGCGGTGCCGTCGGCGAGGATCACCGCACGGGCCGTCCCGTCCTCGGTGAACTCCACGCGGTCGACGGTCCGTCCGCCCAGTACGGTCAGGTTCTCGCGGTGGCGGGCCGGGCCGAGGTAGGCGATGGCCGAGCTCTGCCTGACGCCGTTCCTGCGGTTGAAGGGGATCGGGCCCGCGCCGCGCCGGCGGGCGCCGTTGATGTCCTGGTGGATGGGGTGACCGGCCTGCGCACAGGCCTCCAGGAACGCGGACATGACCGGGCGCAGCCCGTTGCCCTCGGTGAAGCGCTCGATGTGTACGGGGCCCCCGGTGCCGTGCAGTTCCCCGCCGACCGGGTCGTCCTCCAGCTTCTTCAGATACGGAAGGACCTGGTCCCAGGACCAGCGGTCGTTGCCCAGTCCGGTCCAGCGGGCGAAGTCCTCGGGAGTGGGCCGCAGGGCGTTGGCGCCGTTGACGGACGACGAGCCGCCGATGACCTTGCCGCGGAGGACGGGCACGATGCCCTGCTGGACGATCCCGAACATCGGGATGCTCTCGGCGTCGACGACGTGGTCGGCCGATTCGTAACCCCAGTCGTGGGTGGTGAACCCGAACTGGTCGGCGTCGAGCACCTCCGGGGCGGTCTCCTCCGGGGTGCGGTAGTCCTGACCCGCCTCGACCAGCGTGACGGTGTTCGAGGGGTGCTCGCTGAGCCGGGCGGCCAGGACAGCACCGGCGGAACCTCCGCCGCAGACCACTATGCGACGTGCCATGGTTACCTCTCTTCTTCTCTTCGTCGAGTGGAGATGAGGCTGTTCTTCGAGGGGGAAGCCGTTCCTCAGCCCAGGGGCGCGCCCGACAAGGCGATCGACTTCGGTTCGAGGAAGTCGTCGAGGCCTTCGGGGCCGTTCTCCCGGCCGATGCCCGACTTCTTGCTGCCGCCGAAGGGGGCGTTGATGTCGAGCGTGTAGGTGTTGATGCTGAAGGTTCCGGTGCGCACGCGGCGGGCGATCCTCAGGGCGGTTTCCTCGTCCTGCGTCCAGACCGTTCCGGAGAGTCCGTACGGCGAGTCGTTGGCGAGTTCGACGGCGTGGTCGGGGCCGTCGTGCGGGATGGCGACGACGACGGGGCCGAAGATCTCCTCCTGCGCGATGCGCATGTCGTTGGTGACGTCGGTGAAGAGGGTGGGTTCGAGGTACCAGCCGGTGCTCAGGCCTGCGGGGCGGCCTCCGCCGCAGGCCACGGTGGCGCCTTCCTTCCTGCCGAGGGCGATGTACTCCTCGACGCGCGCCCGGTGCGCCTCGGTGATCATCGGTCCGATCACGGTCGTGGGGTCGGCCGGGTCGCCGACGGGCAGGGCGCTCATGTGACGGGCCAGAGCCTCGGTGAACTCGGTGTAGCGGGAGCGCGGCAGCAGGATGCGGGTCTGGGCGGTGCAGATCTCGCCCTGCATGAAGGCGGCGCCGCAGCCGACGAGCCCAGGGACGACGGTGTCGATGTCGGCGTCCTCCAGCACGATCGCCGCCGATTTCCCGCCCAGTTCCAAGGTCACACGGCGGATGTCACGGCCGCAGGCCTCGGCGATACGGGCGCCGACAGCGGTGCTTCCGGTGAAGCTGACCTTGTCCACACCCGGGTGGGCGACCACGTACTCGCTCTCCGCGGCATCGGCGGCGAACAGGCCGATGACGCCCTCGGGAACGGCCGATGCGGCGACGACCTCGGCGAACACATGGCAGGCGAGCGGATCCTGCACCGGCGCCTTGACGATGACCGTGCAGCCGGCCATGAGGGCGGGAGCGATCTTCTGGAGGGTCAGCGGGAGCGGCCCGTTCCAGGCGGGGATGGCCACGACGACGCCGACGGGCTCGCGAACGACGAGGGTGCGGGCCGGCCCGTCGACCCGCTCCTCCTCGAAGACATGCCCCTCGGCCAACGTGGCGTAGAAGCGGAGGTAGTGGGAGGGGGCGACGGCGAAGTACCCCTCGGCGAAGCCGCGCGGGCAGCCGGTCTCCGCCATGGCCAGTCGGGCCAGTTCGGCCGCACGCGTGTCGAGGCGGTCGGCGAGGTCGCGCAGGGCCGCAGCGCGCTGCTCGACGCTCCACCTCGGCCAGGGGCCGGCGTCGAACGCCTGACGGGCCGCGGCCACGGCGGCGTCGACGTCCGCCGTGGAGGCCAGGGGGACGTCGCCGATGACCTCCTCGGTGCTGGGTGAGACGACCTGCGCGACACGATCGGTGGAGGGAGCGGTGAGCCGCCCTCCGATGAGAATGCGGTCGTAGTGGTGTGCCATGCGGGGACTGCCTCTCTGCGGAACGCGGAAACGCGGAAACACTGCGGAGGAGTGGAGCGCCGACCGTCCCCGGTCCGTCACAGCGGCCTCGCGGCCCGCGCGGCCAAGGCCTCAGCGGCCGCGCGCCCCTCCGCGACGGCATGCGCGATGCGGCGCGGTACGACGCAGTCGCCGACCGCGCGGACGGTCTGGTGGGCGGCCGGAGAGATGTCGGGGCGGCGAGGGCGGCGCTCGCCGACGGTGACCAGGACATCGGCGGCGAGGGACGTCTCCCGACCGTCCAGGACATGGCGCAGGCGCACGCCCTCGGCGGTCGTCGACGTCACGGTGCTCAGCGCGACGACGCGCAGGGGCGCACCGGTGAGCCGGTTCATCAGCTGCGTGCGGTTCTCCGGCGACAGGCCAGCCGCGAAACCGGCGCCGGGGGTGATGAGGATGACCTCCCTCGCGCCGGCCGCCAGCGCGCTCTCCACGGCACTGATGCCCTGCCACCAGCCGAAGCCGTCGTCGAGGACGGCGACGACGGGCGCGTCCGGTACGACGTCCGTGGAGCCGCGCAGGAAATCAGAGCTCGTGAGTGTGCACAGCTCACCGGGCACGGCGACGGGCTCTTCCTCCGCGCCGGCGGCGAGCACGATCTCGGCGTACGCCTCCAGGTCGTCCGGCCCCGGCGAGCTGCCCAGCAGCACTCGGACGCCGAAGTCGGCGAGTCGCTCGCGCTGGTAGTCGACGAACTTCTGCCACCCGGGACGGTGCGGGGCGAGGGAGGCGAGGCGTGCCTGACCACCGACGTGCTGTGCCGTGTCGAAGACGGTCACCTCGGTGCCGGAGCGGGCAAGCGCCAGCGCGCACTCCATGCCGGCGGGGCCAGCGCCCAGGACGGCGACAGGACCTCTGCGGCCGCCCGGCCGGGTCAGCAGCAGCGGAACGGCCGGGCGGGTCGCGGCTCCCGGCGGAGCGAGCTCGGGGTTCACCGAGCACGACCCGGTGGGCTCGAAGGTCCGGCAGCCCTCGTTGCAGCCGGTGCAGGGGCGTACGGATCGCTCGTCGCCCGCGATCACCTTGCGGGCGAAGTCGGGGTCGGCCATGAACGGCCGGGCCATCCCGACCAGATCGGCCCCCGAGTCCAGCGCCCGCTCGATATCGGCCACCGACCGGAAGCCCTGGCTGACCAGGAGCGGTAGTGCGAGCACCGAACGGAGCCGGGTCACGGACTCCAGCAGGGGCGGGCGGGTGGTGGCCATACCGGGGACGTAGGTGTTGCGGACGCCGGTGGTGACGTTGACGTACGCGAAGGGCGAGGCGGCGTACAGCAGTGGCAGCAGCTCGGTCAGGTCGTCCAGGCCGAGTCCGGAGTCCTCGCCGGGCTCCACCGACACCCGTACGCCGATGGGGAGTTCACCGATCTCGGTGCGGATGGCGTCGATCACCTGGGCGAGCAGGGTGATGCGGTCGCCGTACGCATCGTCGCGGGTGTTGGTGGCCCGGGAGAGGAACTGGGCGAGCAGGTAGCCGTGGCCGGCGTGCAGTTCCACGCCGTGGAAACCGGCCTGCACGCTGTTCGCCGCGGAGATCCGGAACGCGTCGACGACGCCGCGTACTTCTTCGGCGCTCAGCGGATGCGGCGCCGTCGCCTCGCGGGGCGAGCGGACGGCCGCGGCGGAGACCGGCGCGTAGTAGGTGCCGGCGCCCAGGGTCTCCCGGCCGAGGTGGACGAGTTGTGCGACGGCCACGGCGCCCTCATCCGTGATGACCTTGGCGCGGCGGCGTACGGCGTCCTTGATCTCAGGGCGCCACGCCTCGGTCAGATAGCGCTGCGGCAGCGTCGACTCGGGGGCCACGGCGGTGCCTCCGGTGATCACCATGCCGGCGCCGCCCTGGGCCAGCCGCCGCCAGTAGGCCGCGTCAGCCCCGGTGGGAGCGCCGTCGCTGACGGCGGCGGTGGCGTGGGCGGTGGCGACGAGGCGGTTGCGGAGGGTCAGACCGCCGAGGGTGAACGGTGCGGCGAGGGCGAGCGGGGGGTGTGGCGTCGGTGTCATACGGCTGCGGCTCTCTCCTTGTCCGTGCACCTGCCGAGTTGTCCGTGCACCTGTCGAGTCAGGCGGCGGAGGCCGTGGCGAGACCGATGAGTTCGGCGAGCCGGACCCGGTTCCGGTCCGACGTGCCGAAGAGGACCTCGGCGCTGCGCGCGCGGCGCACGTACAGGTGGGCCGGATGCTCCCAGGTGAAGCCGATGCCGCCGTGCAGTTGGACGTACTCGGCCGTCGCCAGACGGAAGGTCTCGGAGCAGACCACGGCGGCGGCACTGGCGGCCACCGGCAGCTGCGGCGAGGCGACGGCGACGCAGGCGGTCGCGTAGGAGGACGCGGAGCGTGCCGCCTCCAGCGCGACCAGCACGTCGGCCAGCCGGTGCTTGACGGCCTGGAAGGAACCGATGGGCCGCCCGAACTGGTGACGCTGTGCGGCGAATTCCACCGTGACGTCCAGCGCGTGTCCGCTGCCGCCGACCTGTTCGGCCGCCAGCGCGGCCCGCCCGGTGTCGAGGGTCGCCGCGACGGTGTCTTCGGTGCCCTCCGCCGTGCCCACCGTGGTGGCCGGTGTCCCCCGGAACTCCACCAGCGCCTGGCGCCGCGTCTCGTCCAGGACCCGGCGCGCGGTCCGCCGGCTGGTGTCCGGCGTGGGCTCACAGGCGAACAGTCTCGGCCCGGCAGGAGTGTGCGCCCTTACGAGGATCAGGTCCGCGCCGGCCCCGTCGAGTACGAAGTCCGCCTGACCGCGTAGCACCCAGCGCGAACCACTCTGCTCGGCCGTGACGCCGAGCCCGCCGGGCCCGCCGGGCTCGTCGGGCCCGGCGGGCGAAGCGGCGTCGAACCCGGCCACGGTCGCGGTCAGCGTGCCGTCGGCGATCCGCGGCAGATAGCGCTCGCACGCCGTGCGATCGCCGCTGTACAGCAGGGCGTGAGCGGCGAGGACCACCGTGGGCAGCAGCGGCGCGCAGTACAGGGCGCGCCCGGCTTCCTCCAGGGCTATGGCCAGCTCGGCGAACGTGAAGCCCGCCCCGCCGTACTCCTCGGGTACGGCCAGCCCGTGGACGCCGATCTCCCCCGCGAGCCGCGCCCAGAGCTGCTCGTCGTGTCCACGCGGGGTGGCCAGATGCTTGCGGACGTCCTCGGGACCACTTGTCCCGGTGTAGAAGTCCCGCAGGACGGCGCGCAGTTGCCGCTGTTCGTCGGTTTCGGACAGCGACTGGGGGTCGATCTCGGGGTGACGACGGCGCATGGGAGCTCCTCACAAAACTGAACTCAATTCATTGACCGTAGGCGCAGGGCATCCGGCCGGGCAAGACCTGTGCACGGGTTGATGCCGTTCAGACGGTGAACCGGCCGCCGTTGGCGAGCAGCACCGCGCCGACCAGGTTCGCCGCGGCATCGCTCGCCAGGAACAGCGCGATGTCGGCGATCTCCTCGGCGGTCGCGTACGGGCGCACCCTCGGGTCGGCGAAACCCGCGCGCAGCACCTCCGGCGTGCGCGCGGCCATTCCCGTTTCCGTCGGGCCCGGGGCCACCACGTTCACCCGGATCCCGGACGCGACGACCTCTTTGGCCACGGCCTGGCTCAGCGCGTGCACAGCGGCTTTGGAGGCGGCGTAGTGGGGATAGCCTACGGGTGTGTCGATGGCCGAGGACGAGCCGATCACCACGATCGCCCCGGCCTCGACGGGGCGCATGGCCCGCACCGCAGCCCGTAGCACATGGAACGTGCCGTCCAGGTTCGCCCGCATGACGCGCCGCCAGGCGGCGTCGTCGAGCGACCCCGTCACCTCGACCGGCCGCCCCTCGACCAGGGCGTCCGCGATACGCGCCTTGGCCTCGGGGTCGTCGACGCCGGCCGCGTGCACCAGGATGTCGAGCCGCCCGTGCCGCCGCAGTACGTCCTGGACCACGCCGTCGACCCGAGCCGCGTCCGCCACGTCGAGCGCGACCGCCCGAGCGGCGGGCAGCTCCTGCGCGACGGCCTCGGCCCCGTCGCCGTTCAGGTCCGCCAGGACGACGGCCCGCGCCCCTTCCGCCGCGAGCTTCCGGGCGACCGCCGCACCCATCCCGGAGCCGGCGCCCGTCACCATCGCGACCTTGCCCGCGAACCTGTCCGTCCGCACGTCTGTCCCGGTCAAGACGATCTCCCTCTCGCCGCACTTACCGTATTGAACTGACTTCACCTCTGTTACGGTGGCGGGCGGCTGCTGGACTGACAAGACCCGGGACGGTGAAGATGAGGGCACTGCGACTGACGGCATGGGGCGAACCCCCGGCCCCGGCCGAGGTCGAGCGGCCCGTCCCCCGCGGCGGCGAGGTACTGCTGCGCGTCGAAGCCACCGGCCTGTGCCACTCCGACCTGCACGTCATGGGAGCGGTCCCGGGGGCCCTCCCGTACCGGCTCCCGTTCACGCTCGGCCACGAGGTCGCCGGGCGGATCGCCGCCCTTGGGCCCGACGCCGGCGGTGTGCGGGCCGGTGACCGCGTGGTGGTCTACGGACCGTGGGGCTGCGGCGTCTGCGACCGGTGCGCGACGGGCCGGGACAACTACTGCGACCGGCGCGACACCCTCGCCTGGCACGGGGCGGGACTGGGCCGGGACGGCGGCATGGCCGAGTACGTACTCGTCCCGTCCGCCCGCCATCTGGTGCCGATCGACGACCTGTCCGCAGATCAGGCGGCTCCGCTCTCGGACGCGGGCCTGACGTCCTACCACGCCGTAGCCGGTCTCCGGCACGCACTCGGGGAGGGCACGACCACCGCCGTCATCGGCGTCGGAGGGCTGGGCCACCTGGCCGTGCAGATCCTGCGCGCGACCACCGGGAGCCGTGTGCTGGCGGTCGACGTACGGGAGGAGGCCCTGGCTCTCGCGGACCGCTCCGGCGCGGACTTCGGCACCCTGGTGCGGGCGGACACCGCCCAGGTTCTGAGGGCGCGGACCGGTGGCGCGGGAGTGGACGCCGTGCTCGACTTCGTCGGCACCGCACAGACGCTGGAACTCGGGGCCGGTGTCCTGCGGCCGGGCGGCGAACTCGCCGTCGTCGGCAGTGGAGGCGGCCGTCTGACGGTCTCCAAGCCGGGTGTTCTCCCGCCAGGCTTCAGGCTGTCCCTGCCCTTCTGGGGGACGCGCCCCGAACTCGCCGAGGTCGTCGCACTGGCTCGCTCGGGCGCGCTCCACGTCGAGACGGAGCGCTTCCCGCTGTCCGCCGCGCCGGAGGCGATCGACCGGCTCCGCCGGGGCCGGGTGCGCGGACGGGCCGTACTCGTCCCCGACTGACCGGGTGCGGACCCGACCGGCCGGGTTCGGTCATCTACGTATACGCGGAAGGGAAGTTCAGGATGCGCTTCGACGGAAGAGTCGCGATCGTCACCGGCGGGGCCCGGGGCATGGGCGCCTCGCACGCGCGCGGGCTGGCCGCGGAAGGCGCCCGGGTCGCCGTCTGCGACCTGCTGGACGACGAGGGAAAGACCCTGGCCGAGAGTCTTCCCGGGGCGCGGTACCACCACCTCGACGTCACCGACGAAGAGCAGTGGCAGACCGTCGTCCGCACCGTCGAGGACACCCTCGGTCCCGTGGACGTCCTGGTCAACAACGCGGGGATCGTTCACTTCGGCGGCGTGGAAGAGCAGTCGCCCGAGCATTTCCGCCGGATCCTCGACGTGAACGTGGTCGGCACCTTCCTCGGCATGCACACCGTCCTGCCCGGTATGCGAGGCCGCGGGCGCGGGGCGGTGGTCAACATCTCCTCGGCGGCCGGCCTCATGGGCTTCGCCGACGGCATCGGCTACGTGACGAGCAAGTGGGGGATCCGGGGAATGACCAAGGCCGCCGCGCTGGACATGGCGGGCACCGGGGTGCGTGTCAACTCCGTACACCCGGGCGTCATCCGCACGCCCATGGGCGACAGCGCCGCACCCGCGCTCTTCGCCGATCAGCCGGTGCCGCGTATCGGGGAGCCCGAGGAGGTCACGCGCATGGTGCTCTTCCTCGCCGGCGACGACGCCTCGTACACCACGGGCGGCGAGTTCCTGGTGGACGGCGGCCAGACCATCGGCCACGTCGGTCACGCCCGCGGCAAGGCAGCGGGTTAGCACGGGGCGGTGACCGCCGGGCTCCTGGCACCGGCGGTCACCGCGACGGACGTCTCAGCCCATCTTCGCGCCGACATCCTTGCGGACGGTGAGCAGGGCCCCGATCCCGATCACGCAGACCGTCATGACGAAGAACGCCGGGGAGAGCTGGTTCCCGGTCCGCTGGACCAGGAAGGTGGCGATGTACGGAGCGGTACCGCCCGCGAGGACGGTGCCGACGTTGTAGCCGATCGCCATGCCGGTGAACCGGACCCGGCGTTCGAACAGGTGCGGCCACAGACTGGCCGCCGGGACCTGCACGAACGCGCTGCTCACCATGAACAGCAGGTAGGCGACGCCGGCCAGGGCCAGGTTGTGCCGGTCCATCAGCATCATCGCGGGATAGGCGGTCACCAGGAATCCCAGCAACCCGCACAGCAGGATGCGACGAGAGCCGAACCGGGCGGCGAGCAGGCCGGCCGGCACCATGAGCAGCACGGTGACGAGCACGACACCCGCGCTCAGCCAGAGCACCTGCGTGGAGTCGTATCCCAGGTCGCTGGTGAGGTGGATGCCGATGTACGTCAGGCCGAGGAAAATGGCACCGCCCTGCGCCATGGACAGGCCGATGGACTGCAGCAGTGCCGCGCGGTGGGTGGACAGGACCTCCCGGATCGGGGCGGTGGGGATGTCGGCACGCCGTGCGGCCTCCTCGAATTCGGGGGTGTCCTCGATCCGCAGCCGGGCCCACAGGCAGAACAGGGTCAGCGGCACGGCCATGAGGAACGGCAGCCGCCAGCCCCAGTCGGCCATCTGGTCCTTCGTCGCGAGGGCGGAGATCACCCCGGCCGTGGCGGCCGCGAACATGAACCCGAGGTTGGACCCGATGGGCGTGACGGCACCGAGGAAGGCCCTGCGCCGGGGCGGCGCCGACTCGTAGATGTAGGTGTAGGCGCCGACCGACTCGCCTCCCGTGGAGATGCCCTGCATCAAGCGGCACAGAAGGAGCAGCACCGCGGCGCTGAAGCCGATCTGGCTGTAGGTCGGCAGCAGTCCGGTGGCGCTGCTGGCCACTCCCATGCACAGCACCGAGGAGACCAGCGCCTTGCGGCGCCCCCATCGGTCGCCGAGCCATCCGAAGAAGACGCCGCCGACCGGCCGCACCACCAGTCCGGTGGCGAACACCGCGAGCGTCGCCAGAAGTGCGGCCGCCGGCTCCTCGCTCGGGAAGAACTGCGGCGCGATCACCACGGCGAGATAGCCGTAGACGCTGAAGTCGTAGTACTCGATCAGGGTGCCGAGGCTGCCGGCGAGCATCGCGCGGCGCACCGTACGAGGTTCATACGCCGCCGACTCCGCCCCTGATGTGGCGGAACGCTGAGTAGCACTCATGCTCCGACTCTCCTTCCCGGCACGGTCCCGTACCTGCCGACGCCGGGGACGCTACAGAACTGAACTCAGTACAGCTAGCCCGATGCGGCGATTTTCTTGAGGCAAGACCGAGAACGGAGTGATGACTTTGAACTCGATTCGATTTACATCTAGGGCACCCCGCCGAGACGGACTCTTCCCGTCGAGTCAGCGCGCGCCGGCCAGCCGCAGGGCGAAGTCGCCGTACTGGTAGACGACCTGATCTTCCGTCAGGTCCGCGTCCTCGCGGTACCAGACAGGCACGCCCATCCCGAGATCCAGGATCGCGTAGGAGGTCAGCTTCACCGTGGTGATACTGAAACGCCCGGCCTGCACACCTTCGCTCAGCAACGTCCGGAATGCCTGCTCGTATGCGGCACGCCGCTGAAGGACCTCCGCACGGTGGGGCTCCTCCAGGCTGCGGATCTCCCGGGTCCCCACGAACGCTTCGAGGCGGTGCCGGGCGTGGTAGCGGACATGGGCCTCGGCGGCCCGGCGCAGCCGCTCCACCACGTCCTCACAGCCCGCGACGGCAGCGCGGTGGTTCCGCAGCAGGTCGTCCATCGTGCCCGTCATGATCTGGGTGAGCAGTTCCTGCTTGGACCCCACGTGCTTGTACAGGCTCGGCCCGCGCATCCCCACCGCTTCGCCGATGTCGGCCATCGTGGTGGCGGCGTACCCTCGCTCGGCGAACAGGACGAGGGCGGCGTTCCGGATCTCCACCGCACGCGGTCCCGGAGCCCGACCGGCCGCCGTACGGCCCCGGGCGGCTACCGCCGGCTGCTTGCCGCGCTGTGACGTCACGCTTCCCCGCCTTGTCCACTGGCCGGCGGCGCATAGCCGCATGCCCCGTCCACTTCGCCCAGCTCACCGTAAGCCATCCGAGGTCGCACCCGCCCCGGGAGGCCGCCGCGACGGACACCGACTGGCGAGGAGCTCGAGCCGGTCTTCGGAAGAGGTGCCGGGCTCGGCGGTATAGACAGTCAGGTCGTACACGGCGCGGTCCGACAGCGGCAGATCCATGGATCGGTACGCCAGCTCCAGTCGTCCGGCGTAGGGGTGCTGCAGCCGCTTGGTGCCGTGGTGGCGGATGCGGACGGGGTGTGCGGCCCAGTGGGTGCGGAACCGGGTGCTGAGCGTGGACAGTTCGCCGATGAGCTCACGCAGGGCCCGGTCGCGGGGTTCGCGACCGGCCTCGGCGCGTATCAGCGCGACAGTGGTCACGGCGGCGGCCTCCCAGTCGACGAACAGATCGGCTGAGCCCGGATCGAGGAAGAGGTAGCGGGCGATGTTCGGCCGGCCGCGCCGGTCGACGGTGTCGCTGTCGAACATCGGCGCGTGCAGAGCACGGAACAGCGCGTTGTGGGCGATGACATCCATGAGGCCGTTACGTACGAAGGCCGACGACTTCGTCATGGAGTCGAGCATCCACTGGACGGAGGGCGGCACCTCGACATCCCTGCGGCGCCGAGGTGCGCTCCGGGCGGGACCGGCTGCCCGGGCCAGGTCGAACAGGTACCTGCGCTCGTCCTCGTCCAGGTGCAGGGCCCGGGCCACCGCTTCCAGGACGGAGACGGACGCCCGCATGCGCCCCTGCTCGACCCGGGTGTAGTAGTCGGTGCTGATGGAAGACAGCTGCGCGACTTCCTCGCGCCGCAGCCCGGGCACCCGGCGTGGACCGCTGCTGGGCAGTCCGACCTGCTCCGGGGTGATCCTGGCTCGTCGGCCGACGAGGAAGTCCCGGATGTCGGCGCGGTTGGCGGCGAGGTGGTCGGGGCCGGGGTCCCCGCGATCCACGCCATCGGCGGATCGCCGCCCGGCAGTGCTCGGCGCTGCGTCGGCACGGCGGCCCGGGGTGTCGATCGGCCCGGGGCCGGCTTCACCCCGCATACGCCTGCGATGCTTCCCCTGGTCCCGGCCAGGTGCGGTCGAGGCGTTCCATGACCTCGTCGTCGAGTTGCAGGGACAGCGCACCGGAGTTGAGTTGGTCGCGGTGTGCTGCGATGCGCTGCTGCGTAGAGGCGCTCCGCTCGTGTGGCTCGCAGGTCGTTGCCGGGGGCATGGGGGTGGTCCTTGCGTACGGGTAACCGGCCACGTCCGACGGCCGGGCGACTGAGGGCGACGGCATCCAGGTAACAGGTGTCCCGGGCGGGCAACCAGTTACTGATGAACCATGCACTGGCAGTACATCCCTGAGCCCGAGCGGGCGGCGTGCGGCCGGGGTGTGGACAACTGTGCCGAAGTCCGCGAGTTCCTCACCTCGCGGAGACCCAGATCACCCTGCGGGTATCCGTGGACGGGCACTACAACATCGACCCCGGCGTCACGCGATCAGTGCGATGTCACAGGCGGGTGACGGCTCGGGGCTCGGCGGCCAGGCGCCACACCTCCGGCCCTGCGCAGTTCTTCGCGGCCCTGCGGACCGCTGCCCCGTACCGTGCATGTGCGGCCCTCAGTCGAAGATGTCCAGGATGTCCGGCCAGGAGCCGTCGTCCGCGGAGCGGGCCCGCATCGGGCGCGGCTCCGGGTAGGTTGCCGCCGCGGCCCTCGCGCGGACGATTTCCGGCCCGCCGCACGCCGCTACCGCGAAGGCGCCGAAAACCTTGGCGAACGCGGCCGGGTCGCGAAACTCCACGCCGAACGCCCGGCCGTCCAGCAGCGGCACCCACACCACCCGGTCGAACCGTTTCCATTCCAGCACCGGCTGATCGTCCGCCGTCGACCGCCCCTCCAGCCACAACCGCGCCACGTGCAGCAGGTTCACCTCTTCCATCGGCAGCCGCTTGCGCCGTACACGCAGTTCACGCGTCGTCAGCTCGACGCGCTGGTCCTTCCTCGGATACCAGACGAGGCCGATCCCGAACGGCACCCACAGCAGGATTCCGATCACCGGCCAGAACAGAGCGTCGCCCCACGTCCGGAGCACTCCGCCGTCCAACAGGTACAGGGCCCCGAAGACCAGAACCCACTTGGCCGTCATCCGCCAGAACCCAGTGCCCTGCCGGTAAAGGACCCGCCGCTCCCCCGTCATCGCCATACCCGCACATTATCTGCCGTCCCGCAGCTCCCCTGGTGTCTGCCTGTTGCGCGACGAAGAGAGAGCGTCCATTATCAGGAATCCTGTTATTTTAAAGTTGTAGCGAAGGGTGGGCCGAAGTATGCCACTGAGTCCCAGGATCCAGGCCAGAGGGATCCAACTGCTGCTCGGTCGGATGATGTCGCGGGTCCACAAGGACCTGCGCTTCGCGGACATCCCGAAGCGGACCGAAGCCGTCATCGTGGAGACCGGCGCCGGCCCGGTGCCCTGCACGGTCTACCGACCGCCGGCCGACACCGGAACTCCGGCCCCCGTGTACGTCAACTTCCACGGCGGCGGTTTCGTGGTCGCCCGCCCGGAGCAGGACGACCACATCTGCCGTTACATAGCCGCCATGGCCGGCTGTGTCGTGATCAACGTGGACTATGCCGTCGCCCCGCAGCGACGGTTTCCGGTGCCCGTCACCCAGGCGTACGACGTCACCGCGTGGGCCGCCGAGAACGGCCCCGGGGGCGGCTGGGACGGCTCGCGCATTGCCGTGGGCGGACACAGCGCCGGGGCAAATCTGACGGCCGCGGTCTGCCGTATGGCCCGGGACCGCGGCACCTTCTCGCCACGGCTTCAGATCATCGACTCCGCTCCGCTCGATCAGCTCGCCGACCCTGCCACCAAGCAGTCCCTCATCGCCAAGCCGCTGCTCAGCCCGCAGCTCATGCGGGTCTTCACGGCCGCCTACGTCCCCGACCCCGCCCACCGTGCCGATCCCCTCGTCTCGCCCGCACTGGCCGATGATCTCGCCGGGCTCCCTCCCGCCCTGGTCATCACCGCGGAGAACGACCGCCTGCGCGACGAGGGCGACGCCTACGCCAAGGCTCTGGAAGCCGCCGGCGTTCCGGTCATCCACCGAGTCTTCGACGGAGTCGATCACTACTTCACCCACACCGGTCCGGTACCGGCGGGGAAGGCGGCCATCGACATCATGGCAACCACCTTGCGCACCGCACTCAGCGTTTGATGCCCGGCCGGTCGAGCAGCCTTCAGCACCGCTGACCGGGGCGGCCGGGCCGCCCTGGCCGACCTCATCGGATGCCCGGCGGCCGGCGATCAGCATCAGTGAGAACCCGGCGAGGGTGGCGAACAGGACCGACGGGTGACCGTCCGCCAGGTAGCGGATCCAGCTGGCGACGCCGTCCGTGGCCGGCAGCTGGGGGCCGATGTGCACGACGTACATGCCGAACACCGCCAGCGCGCAGGCCAGGTGGGGTCCGGTCGGTGGGCACCCATGAGGAACTGGTGGCCCAGGACCGGCTGTACGCGCAACTGGCGGCCACTCAGCTCCTGGTGGGCGGCCGGTCCGCGCTGAGCGGCATCCGCAGCCGCACCCCGTAGCCGCCCTGCGCGGTGGGGCCCGCCTCCGGGGTCCCGGGTGGCGCTCATGACGCCGTGCCGGCCGAGGCGGCGTCGCGCAGGAACCCCGCGAAGGCCTGGGCGGCGGGCGTCAGGACGTGGTCGCTCATGCGGACCAGGAGGATACGGCGTACGGGGGCGGGGGGCTGGAGAGGCAGGACGCTGACGCCGGCTCGGGTGCCTTCGAGGGCGAGGGTGGGCGCGAGGGCGACGCCGATGCCCGCGGCGACCATGGCCTGGGCCTCCTGGTAGTCATGTGCCTCGTAGGCGATCTGCGGTTCAAAACCGGCCGCGTGACAGCTGCGGGCGAGGGCCTCGGCCACCGGGTGGTGGTCGGCACGGGTGATCCAGGGGTCGTCCGCGAAATCGGCCAGGGCGGCCGAAGAGCGGCCGGCGAGGGGGTGGTCCTTGCTGACGAGGAGGGCCGGCGGGTCGTCGGCGAGTGGGGCGACGACGATGTCCTCGCGGTCGATGCGGTTCCAGTCGTAGTCCCACATCAGGGACATCTCGATCTCGCGGTTCTCCAGCATCGCCCACAGGCCCGCGATGCGGGCGCTGCGCACGGTCAGCCGCACCTCGGGGTGCGCTTCCCGGAAGGCGATCACGGCCCGCGGGAGGAGGGAGGCGCCGACGGTGGGAAAGGTTCCGACCCGGAGAGTGCCCGCGCGCAGTCCCGCGAAGTCGGCGAGTTCGTTCTCCGCGGCCGTCAGTTCCCGCTCGATCCGCTCGCCGCGTTCGGCCAGGGCGCGGCCCGCGTCGGTGAGTGTGACGCCCCGCGCATGGCGTTCCAGCAGCGGCTGCCCGGCCTCCGCTTCCAGGCGGCTGACCTGCTGGGACACGGCTGACGGCGTGTAGTTGAGGGCCCGCGCGGTCGCGGTGACCGAGCCCCGGCGGGCGACTTCCGTGAAGAGCAGGATGCGCCGGACGTCCAGCACCACAGCACCTCCAGCCTTAACTACAGCTTAATAGCTGTGCAGATTTCCGAGATTGTACTTCACGCTCTTCGAGCCCAGTGTGGATCGCACCCCGCACGGAAGTGCCGTCGGGGTTGCCATGAGGAGTCTGTTGTGTTGCGTCTGCAGGGCGAGATGATCCGCGGCGGTACGAGCAAGTGCTGGATCTTCGACCACCACCAGGTGGCCGCGACCGGCGTGGACGCCGACACCCTGCTGCTCGCCGCCTACAACGCCGCCGACCCCCGCCAGATCGACGGCGTCGGCGGTGCCTCCTCCACCACCTCCAAGGCCGCGATCGTCCGGACGTCGGCCGAGCCGGGCGTCGACGTCGAGTACGCCTTCGCGCAGGTCGGCATCGGTGACGAGCGCGTGGAGTGGGCCAGCAACTGCGGCAACTGCGCCACGGCCGTCGCCCTCTACGCCGTCCACAACGGCCTGGTGCCGGTCACGTCGGAGGCCACCACGGTGCGGATGCGCAACGTCAACACCGGGGCCCGGCTCACCGGCACCATCCCCACCCCGGGGCGTACGGCTCCCGACGAGGGCACGGCCGCGGTGCCCGGCACCGCCGCACTCGGCGTGCCGGTCCTGCTCGGCTTCGAGGACCCGGCGGGTTCGACGACGGGCCGTACCCTGCCGACCGGCCGCGCCCTGGACACCCTGAGCGGACCCACCGGACGGGTCGAGGCGTCTCTGGTCGACGCCGGAGCCCCGGCCGCGCTGTTCGAGGCCAAGGCGTTCGGTCTGCAGGGCACCGAGTCCCTGGCGGAGTTCGCCGCGGCGTTGCCCGCACTCACCGTGCTGCGCCGTCAGGCGGCCCTCGCCATGGGCCTGGTCCAGGAGCACGATCCCGTCAGCCACGCCGTGCCGAAGGTCGGCGTGGTCGCCCGCCCCGCCCCCTACCGCACCTCCGACGGCACCCCGGTCGGAGAGGACGACTACGACCTGGCCGTACGCATGGTCTCCATGCACGCCCCCCACCCGGCGATCGGCCTCACCTCGGCCGTCGCCCTGGCCACCGCGGCCGCCACCCCCGGCACCCTCGCCCACCGCGTGGCCCGGCAGACCGCCGACGGCACGCTCCGCCTGGGCACCCCGGCCGGTGTCATCACCGCCCGAGCCGTCCCCGCGGCGGACGGCGCTTCCCCCACGGTGCTGCTGCACCGCGCCGCCCGCCGCATCGCCCGAGCCGAACTCCTCGTTCCCGTCCTGGAAGGACGCCCCGCATGAGCCGCAACGACGCCGCCCCGGGTCCCGTCGCCGCGCCGCCCGGCCGCATCCGCCGCGCACTGTCCCTGCTCTACGTCCAGTGCCTGATCGGCGTTCTCGCCGGGGCTGCGGTCGGCTGGCTGTGGCCGTCGTTCGGAGCCGATCTGAAACCCCTGGGCGACGGGTTCATCGCCCTGGTGCGCATGATGATCGCGCCGGTCATCTTCTGTACCGTCGTCCACGGCATCGCCTCCATGGGCAACGCGCGTGCCGTGGGCCGGGTCAGCCTCAAGGCGCTGATCTACTTCGAGGTCCTGACGACCGTCGCCATGGTGATCGGCCTGGTCGTCGTCAACATCGTCAGGCCCGGCAGCGGACTGCACGTCGACCCCTCCACCCTCTCCACCGAGGGCCTGCCGCCGGAAGCGACCCAGAGCCACGAGAGCGTCTCCGCGTTCGTCCTGTCCATCATTCCGGACACGCTGCCCAGCGCGCTGACCGGCCACGAGATCCTGCCGGTGCTGCTGATCTCGGTCCTGTTCGGCTTCGGGCTGAACGCCGCCGGCGAGGCGGGTGCGGGCATCACCCAGGGCGTCGAGAAGCTGTCCAAGGTCCTGTTCACGCTCATCCGCTGGGTCATGCGGCTGGCCCCGATCGGCGCCTTCGGCTCCATGGCCTTCACGATCGGCAGCTACGGTCTGGACACCCTGCGCCATCTCTCCCTGCTGGTCGGCTCCTTCTGGCTCACCGCCCTGTTCTTCGTCCTGGTCGTCCTCGGTACGGTCATGCGCATCAACGGCCTGCGCCTGCTGCCCTTCCTCCGCTACATCAAGGAGGAACTGCTGATCGTCCTGGGCACCTCGTCCAGCGAGCCGGTGCTGCCGCGCATGATGGCCAAACTCCAGCACGCGGGCGCCTCCAAGCCGGTCGTCGGCATCACGCTGCCCGCCGGGTACTCCTTCAACCTCGACGGCACCGCGATCTACCTGACCATGGGCTCGGTCTTCCTCGCCCAAGCCCTCGGCATCGACCTCAGCCTCACCCAGCAACTGACGATGCTCGCCGTCATGCTGCTCACCTCCAAGGGCGCCGCCGGCGTCACCGGCTCCGGCTTCATCGCCCTGGCAGCCACCCTCAGCGCCGTTCCGCACGTCCCCGTCGCCGCCCTGGCCCTCATCTTCGGCATCGACCGCTTCATGTCCGAGGCCCGCGCCCTGACCAGCGTGATCGGGAACGGTGTCGCCACCCTGGCGGTGGCCAAGTGGGAGGGACAGCTCGACGAGGACCGCGCCAAGGCGGTCCTCCGCGGCGATGTCCCGTACGCCTCTATCCCCGAGGACGAACACACCACCGAGCCGCAGGCCGGCCCCCTCCCCGGCGAGCGGCCCGCGGATGCCGACCCGAAGGCGGCGGCGGGAACGGACCGCGACCCCGTGCCCGCCGCCGGCTGACGCGCCCTCCCCCACGGCCGGTTCCGGAGCCCGCGCTCCGGGCCGGCCCCTTCTCGCACCGCAGCGTCACCGGTCACACCACACCGGGCCCCTCTTGCCTCCGACGGGACGGCACCGTACGCTCACCGCTCGTACCGACCGGCCGGTATGTCAGGCGCACGGGGCCGGTACGCGACCCGCGACCGTCGAAGGAGCCGCCGGAGATGAGCAGAATCAACCACCAGGTGCGTCTGGCCGCACGTCCCGTGGGCGAGCCGCGGCCCACCGACTGGGAGCACGTCGAGGAGCCGGCAGGGGAGCCGGGCGACGGGGAATTCCTGGTGCAGGTGCTCTGCCTGTCGATCGACCCGGCGATGCGCGGCTGGATGAACGCGGGCCGGTCCTACATCCGGCCGGTGGAGATCGGTGAGGTGATGCGCGCCGGAGCGGTGGGAAGGGTGATCGCCTCCCGGCATTCCGGGTTCGCGGTCGGCGACCACGTGTCGGGCTCGTTCGGCGTGCAGGAGTTCTGCGTGTCGGACGGCCGCGACGTGACCAAGGTCGACCCGGAGGCCGCCCCCTTGCCGACCTATCTCGGCACTCTCGGCATGTCGGGCCTGACGGCCTACTTCGGCCTGATCGACATCGGGCGTCCCGAGCCCGGTCAGACCGTCGTCGTCTCCGGAGCGGCGGGGGCGGTCGGCAGTGTCGTCGGGCAGATCGCCAAGATCCTGGGCTGCCGGGTCATCGGCATCGCCGGCGGCGAGTCCAAGTGCCGGCTGGTGGTCGACGAGTTCGGCTTCGACGCCGCGATCGACTACCAGAAGGAGGACATCCGCAAGGCGCTGCGCGAGCACGCCCCCGACGGCGTCGACGTGTACTTCGACAACGTCGGCGGTGAGGTTCTGGACGCCGTGCTGCTGCGGCTGGCGCGCGGTGCCCGCATCGTCGTGTGCGGCGCGATCTCCCAGTACAACAGCACGGCACCGCAAGGCCCCGGCAACTACCTGTCGCTGCTGGTGAACCGCGCCTCCATGACGGGCATGGTGGTGTTCGACTACGCCGACCGGTACGCCGAAGGCATCGCTCAACTGGCCGCATGGCGCGCAGAGGGCCGGCTGACGTCCCTGGAGGACGTGGTGTCCGGCGGCGTGGCGGCGTTCCCCGACACCCTGATGCGGCTCTTCCGTGGCGAGAACCACGGCAAGCTCGTGCTGAAGATCGCGGACTGACCGGGCGCAGGGAGGGAGGAATCCGGTGAAAGCACTGAGCTACCACGGACGTCACGACATCCGCTACGGGGACGTCCCCGAGCCCGCCGTCACCAACCCCACCGATGCGGTCGTC
Organism: Streptomyces africanus; assembly: GCF_002150735.1. Lineage (GTDB taxonomy): Bacteria > Actinomycetota > Actinomycetes > Streptomycetales > Streptomycetaceae > Streptomyces > Streptomyces africanus. The sequence continues at coordinate 7,362 of NZ_MUKA01000076.1, read as the reverse complement.
CAGGTGACCACGGCCGGCATCTGCGGCAGCGACCTGCACATCTACCACGGCAACCCGTTCAGCCCGGAGCTGGGCTACACACCGGGACACGAGTGCGTCGGTGTGGTGGCCGACACCGGCGACCAGGTCACCCGGTTCAAGCCCGGCGACCGGGTTCTGGTGCCGGCCTCGGTCGGCTGTGCCGAGTGCCGGTCGTGCGCGGCCGGATTCACCGCCCGGTGCGAACGCGCCAAGTCCAGCACGGAACTCTGCTACGGGGTGAGCCCGCAGCTTCAGGGCAGCCAGGCCCAGGCCCTCGCGGTGCCGTACGCCGACGTCAATCTGGTGCACCTGCCCGAGGACATCTCCGACGAGGCCGCAGTCGTCCTGACGGACAACGCCCCCACGGCCTGGTACGGCTGCCGCCGTGCCCGCATCCGGCCCGGTGAGACGGTCCTGGTCGTCGGGCTCGGTCCGGTCGGTCTCATGGCCGCCCAGGGCGCCTTCGCGATGGGCGCCGCGCGGGTGCTGGGCGCGGACCTGGTCGCGGAACGCCGGGCTTTCGCCGCCACCCTGGGTGTCGAGCCGGTCGAGGGCGAGGACGCGCGGACGGCCGTTCGGGAGATGACCGGCGGACGCGGGCCGGACGCCGTGGTGGAGGCCGTGGGCTCGGACGCCACCATCGAACTCGCCCTCAAGGCCGTCCGGCAGGCCGGCCGGGTCAGCGTCATCGGGGTCAGCCAGAGCAAGGCGTTCCCTTTCCACATGGGGCTGGCGCAGGTCAAGGAACTGGAGTTCGCCATCGGACTGTGCTCGGTGCACTACGAACTCCCTCCCCTGATCGCCCTGACCCGTGCCGGCCGGATCAAGCCGGAGGTGGTCGTCTCCCACCGCTTCGCCCTCTCGGAAGGCCCGGCGGCGTACGAACTGTTCGCGGACCGCTCCGACGGCGTGCGCAAGATCCTCCTCGATCCCACCCGCTGACCGCGGGTGAGCTGCCCATGCGCGGCTGACGTCGTACGGTCTTGTCACCACGCCTCACCAGGAGACAGGAAGGCTGATGATCTTCATCACCGCCAAGTTCCGGGTCCGTCCCGAGCATGCCGACCGGTGGCCGGACATCACCGCCGACTTCACCGAAGCCACGCGCCGAGAGCCCGGCTGCCTCTGGTTCGACTGGTCGCGAAGCCTGACGGACCCCACGGAGTACGTCCTGGTCGAGGCCTTCCGCGATGACGAAGCAGGCGCCGCTCACGTGCAGTCGGCGCACTTCAGGACCGCGCAGCAGACCTTGCCGCCCCATCTGGCCGAGACACCCCGCATCGTGAACGCGAACGTTCCGCAGGACGACTGGTCGCTCCTGGGCGAGATGGCCGTCGACGAGCAGGGGTAAGACAGTCTGCTGGTGTGGTCGGCTCATGGCCGAAATGTGACCTACGGCAGACTTACAGGCATTCCAACCAGTCGGTATGGTGCGCCGCCTGAAGCATCCTTTCCCGTTCACCGCACGGATCCGTGCCGCAGTGGAAGGCCAGGCGATGACATACGCAGACGAGAACCGGTACCCGACCTCAGCACCTACGGGATGGCCGGAGTCGTACGGGCACGACGCACCGCGATACGACGCGTACGGGTGGCAAGCCCCTTGGGACGCCCCCTACTCCCCCTACGCGTACGAGACCCATCGCGAAGACGCCGACCTCGCCGCCCTCCGCTCGGCCTACCGCCTGCTCCGGAGGACCTCCACGCTCACCGCGCTCGGGTCCTTCGTGGTGTATGTCGTGTTGTCCTGCTACGCGCCCGCCCTGATGGGATCGAAGGTCACCGGAGAGCTGAGCCTGGGCATGGCCTTGGGCGTCCTCCAACTCGTCGTCACCTTCGCGGCGGTCTTCTGGTACGGGCGCAGCGCACGACGCTCTGTGGATCCGTTGGCCCGCGCCGTCAGGGAGGAGCGGGCGGTCCCCGCCGGCCGGCACGCGGGGACGGCGAGATGAACGATTTCGACTCCGGGACACAGGCCCTCGTCCTGGTCCTGTTCACCACGCTGGTCACCGTCACGCTCCTGATGTGCGTCATGGCGGGACCGGACCGCGACGACCTGGCGAACTTCTACACCGGCTACCTGTCGCTCACCCCGCTCAAGAACGGCCTGGCGATCGCGGGCGACTACATCTCCGCCGCCACGGTGCTGAGCACCACCGGAATCATCGCGCTCACCGGGTACGACGGCTACGTCCTCGCCGTCAGCACCGCCCTGTCCCTGGTGCTGCTGATGTTCCTGCTGGCCGAACCCCTGCGCAACGCGGGCAGGTTCACCATGGGCGACGTCCTGGCCCGCAACATGCCCGGACGGGCCGTGCGTATCGCGGCCTGCCTGGTGACACTCTCGGCCACCCTTCCTTTCCTGGTCGTCCAGCTCTCCGGGGCCGGGTCGCTGCTCACCTTCATCCTTGACATCCCGCACGCGGCGGGCGCCAGGACTGCGTCCATCGTCATCGTCGGCACACTGATGATCATCTATGCGGCGATCGGAGGGATGCGGGGCACCGCGCTCATTCAGATGATCAAGATCGTGCTCCTGCTCGGCACCAGCATCGTCGTCGCCGCTCTCGTGCTCAAACGCTTCGACTGGAGCCCCGGCGACATCCTCAGGGCCGCCCAGCACGGCAGCGGCGCGGGCCCCGCCTACCTTCAGCAGGGTCTGCAGCTCGGCACTTCCACCGGTGGCCGGCTTGACTTCGTCAGTCTCCAGATCACCGTCATCCTCGGCGTGGCCTGCCTGCCGCACATCACGATGCGCCTGTACTCCGCACAGGACGTACCGGCCGTGCGTCGCTCCATGTCTTGGGCGGTCGGCACGGTCACCACGTTCTGCCTGCTCGTGATCGTCATGGGTACGGGCGCGGCGGCCCTGGTGGGATCGCGGTACATCACCGCGGCCGACCCGCACGGCAGGACTTCGGTGCTCATGCTGCCCCAGGTGCTCGGCGGGGCGCCCGGCTCGGCGGGCGCGACGATCCTGTACTCGGCCGTGGCAGGCATGGTGTTCATCACCCTGCTGTCGTCCGTCGCGGGGATGACCCTGGCCGCGGCTTCGTCACTCGCCCACGACCTGTTCGCCCATGCGGTGCGGCGGGGACAGGCCGAGCCGCGTACCGAGATGACGGTGGCGGCGTGGACGAGCGTGGCCGTGGGGATCGTCGCCATCGGGCTCGCCACCGTGGTGCAGAACTGGGACGTCGGCGTGCTGACCACGCTGGCCATCTGCATCGGGGCTTCGGCGGTGGCACCCGCGCTCACCTACTCCCTGTTCTGGCGAGGGTTCACGCGCACCGGCCTGCTCGCCACCCTCTACGGCGGCGCCGCCTGCGCGTTGCTGCTCATGGTCTTCTCCAGGGCCGTTTCGGGCACGCCGTCCGCCGTCTTCCCGCATGCCGACTTCGACCTGTTCCCCATGCAGTCCACCGGGCTGGTCTCCATCCCGTTCGGCTACCTCGCGGGCTGGCTGGGCAGCCGTCTGGACCACCGTCGCCGGGCCGCCGACAGCCATGTGCAGCGGCGCCTGTACGAGGAGAGCGAGGCACGGCTGCTCGCCGCGGCCGAATGACCACGGCGGCGCGGGCGGGCCGGCTCCGGGCGGCCTCCCGCGCCGGCCGCGGCCCGAGACGGTCAGACGGGCGTGCCGGTCAGCGGTTGTTCGGTCCACACGGTCTTGCCGTCGCGGGTGTAGCGGGTACCCCAGCGTTCGGTCATCTGGGCCACCAGGAACAGGCCGCGCCCGCCCTCGTCGGTCGTACGGGCGTGGCGCAGGTGTGGTGAGGTGTGGCTGGTGTCGCTGACCTCGCACACCAGACACTGCTCACGGATCAGCCGTAGGGTCGCGGGGCCGCCGGCGTAGCGATAGACGTTGGTGACCAGTTCGCTGGCGACCAACTCGGTGGTGAACGCCAAGTGCTCCAGCCCCCACTCGGTCAGCTTGGCCGAGATCAAAGCCCTGGCCTGGCCGGCGCTGGCAGGCTCCGGCGGCAGACGCCAGGAGGCGACATGGTCCGGTGGCAGCATGCGGGTGCGGGCGATCAGCAGGACGACGTCGTCCCTGGGCCGTGAGGGCACCAGTGCGTCGACCACCGCTTGGCAGGTGCGCTCCAGCGCGCCCGCGGGGCGGGCGAGCGCCGCACACAGCTTCGTCAGGCCGATGTCGGCATCGAGGTGGCGCTCACCGATGATTCCGTTGGTGTACAGGCACAGCAGGCTTCCCTCGGCCAGTTCGATGTCCCGGGCCTCGAAGGGCAGGCCGCCCAGGCCGAGCGGTGGGCCGGCGGGCAGGTCGAGCAGGGCCACCTGGCCGTCCGGAGCGGTCACCACCGGCGGCGGATGACCGGCGCGGGCCACGGAGCAGCGTCCGGAGACCGGGTCGTACACGGCGTACAGGCACGTGGCGCCGACGACCTGCTCGCCCACGGGCCGTTCGCCGACTGCTTCCTGTTCGGCCGCCAGCAGGTCGACCAGGTCGTCGAGGCGGGAGAGGACCTCGTCCGGTTCCAGGTCGAGGCTGGCGAGCGTGTGGACGGCGGTGCGCAGCCGGCCCATGGTGGCGGCGGCATGGATGCCGCGTCCCACGACGTCGCCGACGACGAGGGCGACCCGGGCCCCGGACAGGGGAATGACGTCGAACCAGTCGCCGCCCAGACCCGGGCCCGCGCTGGCCGGCAGGTACCGCAGGGCCACCTCGACGGCCGGCTGGTCCGGAACGGAACGGGGCAGAAGGCTGCTCTGCAGGGTGAACGCGGTCTGCTGCTGCTGGGTGAAGCGCCGGGCGTTGTCGATGGCGACGGCGGCGCGCGAGGCGAGTTCCTGAGCGAGGGTGAGATCGTCCGCCTCGAAGGCGTCGGGGCGGCGCGAGCGCCACAGGGTCATCACGCCGAGCACCAGGCCACGCGCGGCCAGAGGTACCACGATCAGGGAGTGGGCGCTCAGGTCCGGAGCCTGGGCCCCCTGACGGCCTGCCGCCGAGACCCAGCCGGGCGGGAGAACCGGCTCCAGGACGGGCCGGCCCTCGGTCAGGCATCCGGCCTGCGGTGTGTCGGGCCCGAACTCCACGGGCTTGCCCTCGGGGTGGGGCGGACCGGGTTGCTGGGCACCGACGCTGCAGGTCCCCAGCCGGACCACGGGCCCTGCCCCGGCGCGCGTCGGTTCCTCACCGCGCGTCACCGCCTGAAGCAGGTCCACCGACGCATGGTCGGCGAGGTGAGGCACCATCACTTCGGCCAGTTCCCGGGCGGTCTCGGCCACGTCGAGCGTGGTTCCGATACGGCTGCCCACCTGGTCGAGGAGCGCGAGCCGACGCTGGGCCCGATGGCGGTCGGTGATGTCCTCGATCATCTCGGCCACGCCCAGGACGCGGCCGGAGGGATCCTCCATCCGGAAGGACGAGACCAACGCGACCCGCTCTCGTGCCGGATCCTGCTCCAGGCGAACGAACTGCTCGGAGTAGACCAGGGGTCTGCCGGTCTGCATCACCTGGCGCACACGGTCCACGGCCTTGCGCGCGTCGTCGGAGAGGAGCATCCGGCCGGTGGACATTCCCCGGAAGTCCGCTGCCGGGACGCCGCTGAACCGTTCGATGGCCCGGTTGACCCGGAGAATCCTCTGGTCGGGGCCGTGGACGACCAAGCCGATCGGGCACTGGCGGTACAGACCGTCGAGAACCGCGCGGTCCCTTTGCCATTCGAGGACGTCATCCGCGGGTGCCCCCGCAAGAAACCACTCACGGCCCCGGTCACCGCGTGACAGCTCGTGGGCCCTGAGCCCCAGCTCCACGAGCTGCCCGTCGCGGTGGCGCAGTGTGAGTACGCCGAACCAGCCGCCGGCTCTCCTGCACTTCGCCGCGGCCTCGGTGACGGCCGGCAGATCACGAGGATCGACGAGGACCTCGCACGCGTGACGACCGATCACGGCTGTGTCCGGATGGCCGAGCAGCTCCTGAGCCCGCCGGTTCCAGCCGACCACTACGCCCCGGTCGTCGAGCACCACCAGGGCGGCGAGGTGCAGGGCGAACGGATCGTCGTGGCTTTCGCTGAGCTCCGTCGGCTTCTCCACCGCTGGACACCACCGTGTGCTCGGTCGCCGATGTTTCCTGCTGACCTTGTAAGCCTATGGAAGCCCGCTCACTTCGCCAGCGGGCCGAACTCCTTGCGGGTGTCCACCGGCTTGCCGAACAGCCTCCACCGCTCGCCCTTGAACCGCATCAGCTGCATCGTCTCGATCGGGAAGGCGTCATCGGGTCCGGTGGAGAGGGTGACACCGGGGAGCAGCATGTCCACCTTGACGTCCGCGAGGTTGCGCACCGCGTCCCGCAGCCCCTCCCTGGTCGGGCACCTCATCGCGTCCAGGGCCTTGTGCAGGCTGGAGGCGGCGGCCCAGCCGTAGGCATTGAACTGGTTGGCCGGGTCGGAGCCGGGGGCGTACTTGCGCAGCGCTTCCCGGTACGTCTTCATCTCCGCGTCGTCCGCCCACCGCGGGTCGGCGGGGTCCTTGAAGTAGGTCGCCGAGACCACGCCCTGGACATTCTTGAACCCGACGGGCTTCAGCACGGTGGCGGACGAGGACACGTTGTTCACGATGTGCAGCGGGTTCCACCGGGTGTTCTTGGCATCGGCGGCGAGGGCCTGGCTGCCGAACTTCGGCGTGGTGACGTCGAGCAGCACATCCGCCTCGGACCGGGCGAGGCTCGTCATCTGCGCCGAGACGGAGGGGTCGGTGACCTCGTAGCTCTCCTCGGCGACCACCTTGATGCCGCTGCCGGCGACGGCCTTCTTGAACCCGCCCAGCAGGTCCTTGCCGAAGTCGTCGTTCTGGTAGAGGACGGCGACCTCGGCCTTCGGCTTCTTCTCCTTGAGGTATTTGGCGTACACGCGTGCCTCGGCGACGTAGTTGGGCTGCCAGCCGGTGGTCCACGGGTGCTTGTGGTCCGTACCCCAGACGGAGGCGCCGGTGGCGACGAAAGGCTGCGGCACCTTCCGCTTGTCGAGGTAGTCCCACACGGCGGCCGTGGACGGGGTGCCCAGGGTCTGGAAGACGGCGAAGACCTTCTCCTGCTCGACGAGTCTGCGGGCCTCCTCGACCGCCTTGGGCGGCTGGTAGCCGTCGTCGCGNNCGGCCGTCGATGCCGCCCTCGTCGTTGACGTGCTTGAAGTAGGCGCTCACGCCCTTGCTGATCGTGCCGTACGCGGAGGCCGGTCCCGACAGGGGGTAGATGCCGCCCAGCTTGATGCTCTTGTCGGTGATGCCGGTGGTCTGCTGGCCCCGGCACGCGCCGTCGGCGGCGGCGTCCTTGTCGTCCTGCCCGCGCTGGCTGGTGCAGGCGGTGGCGAGGAGCAGGGC
>NZ_MUKA01000008.1 GCF_002150735.1 Streptomyces africanus | reverse complement strand
GGGCGGTGCTGGGGGCGGTCGGTCGGGTGGCCCGGGTGGCGGCCCGTACGGCGGTGCCGGCCGTGGCCCGGCGTGGGACTCGGCGGGCGGCGTCGCGGGACGGCGGTCGGGCGGTCCCCCCGGCGCCCCGGGGGGCGGCCTGGGCGGTGCGCTGGGTGGTGTGCTGGGTGGGCTGATCGGCCGTGTGAAGGGCGGGGGCGGCAAGGCAGGGGCCAAGGGGGACCTCGTCACCGACATCACCGCCTCGCTCGTCGTCTTCCTCGTCGCCCTGCCGCTGTGCATCGGTGTCGCCGTCGCCTCCGGCGTGCCCGCCGAGCTCGGGATCATCTCCGGGGTGATCGGCGGTCTGGTCGTCGGCGCGGCGCGTGGCAGTACGCTCCAGGTCAGCGGGCCGGCCGCCGGCCTCGCCGCGCTCGTGTCGGAGACCGTCGCCGAGGTCGGCGTGGCCATGCTCGGCGTCATCGTGCTGTTCACCGGCCTCCTCCAGATCGTCCTCGGACTCGTGCGGCTCGGCCGGATGTTCCAGGCCATCTCGGTCGCCGTCGTCCAGGGCATGCTGGCCGGCATCGGCGTGCCGCTGATGTTCAGCCAGGCCTATCCGATGGCCGACGCCAAGGCCCCCGGCACGGCGATCGAGAACATGGCCGGCATCCCCGCACTGCTGGCCGGCATCCTGACCGACCCGCAGGCGATGATCGCCACCCTGCTCGGCGTCGTCACGATCGTGCTCAGCTTCCTGTGGAAGAAGGTGCCGGGCCCGGCCGGGAAGGTCCCCGCCGCGCTGGTCGCGGTAGGCATCGGCATCGTGGTCGCCGCACTGCCCGGCGTGGACGTGAAGACGCTCCAGGTGGGCAATCTGCTCGCCTCCGTGTCGCTGCCCGGGCCGGAGCAGTTCGCCGGGCTCGCGGACGGGGCGATCATCACCGCCATCCTCACCTTCACGGTCATCGCGTCCGCCGAGAGCCTGTTCACGGCCGCCGCGGTGGACCGTATGCACAGCGGCCCGCGCACCCGCTACAACACCGAGCTGATCGCCCAGGGCGCCGGCAACACCGTCGCGGGCATCCTCGGCGCGCTCCCGATCACCGCGGTCGTGGCCCGCAGTTCGGCCAACGTCCAGGCCGGGGCCAAGACCCGGCTCTCCCGCACCCTGCACGGCCTGTGGCTGCTCGCGTTCGCGCTGCTGCTGCCGCAGGTGCTCGCGCTGATCCCGATCTCGGTGCTCGCCGGTGTCCTCGTGCACAGCGGCTGGAAGCTGTTCGGGCCCGCCGAGTTCCCGAAGATGTGGCGGCAGGACAAGGGCGAGTTCGCGGTGATGACGCTGACCACCCTGGTCATCGTGGTGACCGCGCTGCTGGAGGGCGTGCTGATCGGCCTCGCCGCGGGCATCGTGCTGGCCGCGCTGCGCATGTCCCAGACCGCGATCCGCCAGCACGTCGAGGACGACACGGCGAAGGTCGTCATGGCCGGCAACGCGACGTTCCTGCGGCTGCCGAAGGTGATCGAGGCGCTGGAGGCCGCCGCCGCGGCCGGGAAGCCCAGGATCCGGCTCGACCTGACCGGCGTGACCCATCTGGACCACGCCTGCCGCAACCAGGTCGAGGAGTTCACCGCCCAGCAGCGGGGACTGGGGCTGCGGGTGGAGCTGCTGATGCCGGGGGAGGCGAAGCCGGCCGGAGAGCGGGGCGCGGCACCCTCGGGGGACACTCAGGCACCGCTGCCCAAACGACCTGTCACGGCGATGGCCGAAGAACCATGGGGCGAAGCAGCGGGGGAATCCTCCCCCTGGCCCACCGCCGACGCCGAGTGGTTCTACCTCGACACTCGTCCCCTCCCCGACGACCAGCGGTCGAGCCCGGTGGGCTGACGGAGCCGCCAGCAGCCGGTGGGCCGGGCCCGCCCCGCCCCCACGCTCCCTCGTAGGCTGGATCACGGCCACCGACGGAGGGAGCCTGCCATGTCGGGCTGGAACACACAGGACATCCCGGACCAGAGCGGCCGCGTCGCCGTCGTCACCGGCGCCAACAGCGGGATCGGGTTCGTCACGGCACGGGAGCTGGCCCGCAAGAGCGCGCGGGTGGTGCTCGCGTGCCGCAGCGAGGCCCGGGGGAACGCGGCCGTGGACCGGCTCCGTGCGGAACTGCCCGAGGCCCGGATCGAGCTGGGGCGGCTCGACCTCGGGGATCTGGCCTCCGTACGGGAGTTCGCGGCCGGTTTCCCGTACGAGCGGCTGGACGTGCTCGTGGACAACGCCGGGGTGATGGCGCTGCCGTACGGGACGACGGCGGACGGCTTCGAGACGCAGTTCGGGGTCAACCACCTGGGGCACTTCGCCCTCACCGGCCTGCTGCTGCCCGCGCTGCTCGCGGCGCCGGGGGCCCGGGTCGTGGTCGTCTCCAGCGGGATGCACGCCCTCGGCAACATCGACATCAACGACCTCAACAGCGAGCGGCGCTACCGCCGCTGGATCGCCTACGGCCGGTCCAAGACGGCCAACCTGCTGTTCACGCACGAGCTGGCACGCCGGGCGGCGGCGCACGGCACGGACCTGGTGGCGGCCGCGGCCCACCCCGGGTACGCGGCCACCAACCTCCAGACCACCGGACCGCTCGCCGAGGGACGCCCGGCCGCCGAGCGGCTCGTGCGGATCGCCAACCGGGTCGTCGCCCAGCCGGCCGAGGCGGGCGCGCTGCCGATCCTGTACGCCGCGACAGAACCCGGCGTGCGGCCCGACTCCTTCACCGGCCCGCGCATCGCCATGTGGCGCGGGGCGCCCGCACCGTCCTGGCGGGCGCCCTGGACCCTCAACGACGCGGCGGCGCAGCGGCTGTGGGCCGCGTCCGAGGAACTGACCGGGGTGACGTACGGCGCCCTGACGGCATGACGCTCACAGCGGCACGGCCACCGCGTCGAACGTCGTCTCCGGCGTCTGCGGGCTGGTGAAGCGGGCGTTGACCAGGTAGAGGCGGTCGCCGTGACGGGCGGCGGTGGTGGGGACGTCGAAGCGGGGGTCGGTGATCGTCCTGGTCAGCCTGGCGGTGGCGGCCTTCCGGCCGAGCTCCCAGACGGTGACCTTGTTCAGACGGTTCTGGACGACGTACAGCGTGCGGCCGAGGCGGACCAGGCCGTCGCCGCCCGCCACGTCCGGCGCGCCCTCCAGCACGACCTTGACGGCGTGGCCGGTCCCGAGGTCCACGCGGTACAGCTGACCCGCGTTGACGACGATCAGCCCGCGTCCGCCGGGCGTGGCGACCAGGCCGTTGGCGCTGTTGGTCCCGGCGGGCGCCTGCACCCACTCGCCGGTGAGCGGCAGCGCGCGGACCTCGCCCCGCCGCCCGCGCGGCACACCGTGGAGGACGGCCGCACGGGAGTCGGTGAACCAGGCGCGGTCCTCGTGCAGGACCACGTCGTTGATGAACGGCGCGGCGTCCCGGGTGAGGTGGTAGGTGGTGAGCAGCTCGCCGGTGCGCGCGTCGACGATCCTAGCGGTGCCTGCGGCGCCCCCGGCCACGTACAGCAGGCCGTCACGGTCCAGCTTCAGGCCGATGGACGCGAGACCGGCGGTGCCCTGGTGCAGCACACCGCCCCTGCCGGTGCGCAGGTCGGTGCGGTAGATCGCGCCGTCGGCGCGCGAGCCCATGTACGCGTACGGCCTGCTGCCGATGGTGATCCCCTCGGGGAGCCAGCCGTCGGGCAGCGGGAACTCGGCCGGCCAGTCGGTCCCGGGGGCGGCCTGCGCCGTGCCGGTGGTGCCGGCGGCCACCGCGAGCGCGGCGACGGCCCCGCCGAGCACGCTCCGCCGGGACGGCCGGGGGTGGTTCCGAGTCATGGTCGGGCCTCCGTGGAAGGAAGGTGGGGGTGTGACTCGATGAAACGCGAAGGCCTCCCGGCACGGCAGTCGAACCAGCGAACTCGACAGCAACTCGACAGCCACGCCCGGCAGTTGCTCAGTAGACGATCGACACGATCCGGCACACGGCCCCGGCGAGCCGCCGGTCCCCCTCGACCCGGGCCCGGGCGAGAGCGTCGGCCGGCCGGAGACCCCGCGTGCACAGCCGCCAGGCGGTCTCCGGGTCCAGCTCCACGGTGGCTGCCGCCGGGCGACTGCCGGGATCCTCCGCCAGGGACCAGCCGTCCGGCCCGGCGGTCACGGTCCAGGCGCCCCCTCCCGGCCCGGGCACCGTCACCTCCACCCGCGTGCCGGCCGGGGCGGCGGTGTCGCGCAGCGTGTGGGGCAGGGCCCGCATGAAGGTGTCCAGGACCAGGGACAGGGCCCGCGGCTCGGGGTCGGTGCCCAGCCCGGCCGCGTGCCGGATCTGCTGGCGGTGCGTCCAGTACTCGGTGTACTCCCGCGCACAGTCCAGCCACATCGGCGCCGGGTCCGCCCCGGCCCAGGACACGCCCAGGGACGGCGCGTCCAGGTCGGCGTGCGCGAAGCGGCGGGCCAGTTCGGTGCCGGCCTCCTCCAGGGCGTCGACGAGCGCGGCCGGGTCCATGTCCCGGTGGCGGTCGACCCACTCCTGGTTGGCGCGGTGGATGAACGCCTCCAGGGTCTCTCCCGGCGCGAAGGCGCCGAACTCCCGGCGGCCGAGGCGGGCGCGGTAGTCGCCGAGGACGTGTACGGCGACGTCGTGCACGGTCCAGCCCGGCACAGCCGTCTCGCCCCACTGCCCGGGCCTCAGTCCCCGCAACAGGCCCAGCAGCGCACCGAGTTCCGGCCCGAACAGCGGGCGGGCGTCGATCGGGGCGCCGAGCCGGGAGAGGCCGGGCCTGTCGTTCGGCTGCGCAACCATGGCCCCAGCCTGCCAGGGGACAAGCAGGAACGCCCCTCCGGGGAGGGGCGTTCCGAGCCGGGCGTCCGCGTTCCTACGCGGTGCGCACCTTGTACGTCGCGACCTGTACCTCCTCGTCGTCCAGGCACTGCCCGGACGCGAGGTCGAAGCGCTGCTTCAGCAGCGGGGAGGCGACGAACGGGCGGCCCTGGTGGGTGCCGGTCAGGCCGCGGGAGAGGACCGCCGCGCCGGTGAACGGGTCGCGGTTGTCGATGGCGAACAGCTCACCCGTGCGGTCCCGGAAGACCGCCGCCTGGCGGCCGTCCGGCAGCAGTGCCGCCACCCCGCGGCCCGGGAGCAGCATGCTGAGGTCGCAGACGGTGAACCAGTCGCCTTCCAGAGCGAGTTCGACCTTCAGATCGGTGGTCTCGGGAGCCAGGGTCATCGCTGGGCGCTTCCTTCCAGTACGTCTTCGGCGGGTCGCATGCCGATGGACAGCAGCGGCAGGTCGGGTTTCATCTGGTCGCGCTCGGGCACGAAGGCGACGACCGGGTCCGGGGTGTCCGGCGCGTTCACGAAGGACACGAACCGGGACAGCTTCTCGGGGTCGTTGATGGTCTCGGCCCATTCGTCGCGGTAGTGCGCGATGTGCGCCTGCATCAGCTTCTCCAGCTCGTCGCAGATGCCGAGCGAGTCGTGGACCACGACGTCCCGCACGTGCTCCAGGCCGCCGGGGATCCGCTCCAGCCAGGTGGAGGTGCGCTCCAGGCGGTCGGCCGTACGGATGTAGAACATCAGGAACCGGTCGATCAGGCGGACGAGTTCGGCGTCCGACAGGTCCTGGGCGAGCAGGTCCGCGTGGCGCGGGGTGGCGCCGCCGTTGCCGCCGACGTAGAGGTTCCAGCCGTTGGCGGTGGCGATCACGCCGAAGTCCTTCGACTGGGCCTCGGCGCACTCGCGCTGGCAGCCGGAGACGGCCGACTTCAGCTTGTGGGGCGACCGGAGCCCGCGGTAGCGCAGCTCCAGGTCGATCGCCATGCGGACGGAGTCCTGGACGCCGTAGCGGCACCAGGTCTGGCCGACGCAGGACTTCACCGTGCGCAGCGACTTGCCGTAGGCGTGGCCGGACTCGAAGCCGGCGTCGACCAGGCGGGCCCAGATCAGCGGCAGCTGCTCGACGCGGGCGCCGAACATGTCGATCCGCTGGCCGCCGGTGATCTTCGTGTAGAGGCCGAAGTCGCGGGCGATCTCGCCGATCACGATCAGCTTCTCCGGGGCGATCTCACCGCCCGGGATGCGCGGGACGACCGAGTACGAGCCGTTCTTCTGGAGGTTGGCCAGGAAGTGGTCGTTGGTGTCCTGCAGGGCGGCCTGCTCACCGTCCAGGACGTAGCCGCTCGCGCCGATCGCCGGGGCGAGGGAGGCGATGATCGAGCCGACCGCCGGCTTGCAGATCTCGCAGCCGTCGCCGCCCCTGGCCTCCTCGCGGCCGTGGCGGTCCAGCAGCTCCTGGTAGCTGTTGATGCGCAGGGCGAGGACGATCTCGTACAGCTCCTCGCGGGTCTGCGCGAAGCAGCCGCACAGGCCCTTGTCGACCTCGATGCCGCCGGCCTCCAGCTCGGCGTTGACGAGCTGGCCGAGGACCTTGACGCAGGAGCCGCAGCCGGTGCCGGCCTTGGTGCACTTCTTCACCTCGGGCACGGTCGTGCACTGGTGGTCGGTGACCGCGCCGCGGATCGCGCCCTTGGAGACGTTGTGGCAGGAGCAGATGATCGCGTCGTCCGGCAGCGCGGACGGGCCGAGCTGGGCCGGGGCGCCGGCGCCGGCGGGCAGGACGAGGGCCTCGGGCGCGACCGGCGGGACCGATCCGGTGAACGCCTTCAGCGTGCCGTACGCCTCCGCGTCGCCGACCAGGATGCCGCCGAGGAGCGTGCCGTCGCGGCCGATGACCAGCTTCTTGTACAGGCCCGCGCGGGAGTCGGAGTAGACGACGTCCAGGCAGTCCTCGGCGGTGCCGTGCGCGTCGCCGAAGGACGCCACGTCCACGCCGAGCAGCTTCAGCTTGGTGGACAGGTCGGCGCCGGTGAAGGCGGCCTCGTCGGCGGCGATCGTCGCGGCGGCCGTCTCGGCCTGTTCGTAGCCGGGGGCGACCAGGCCGTACACCCGGCCGTCGGCGGCCAGCGCGCACTCGCCGATCGCGAACACGTGCGGGTCGTTCACCGTGCGGCACTGCTCGTCGACCGCGATGCCGCCGCGCTCGCCGACCGTCAGGCCGCAGTCGCGGGCCAGCTGGTCGCGGGGGCGGACACCGGCGGAGAACACCACCATGTCGGTGGCCAGTTCGGAGCCGTCGGACAGCTTCATGCCGGTCACGGCGCCGTCCTCGCCGACGACGATCTCCTGCGTGCCGACGCCCGTGTGGACGCTCAGGCCCATCTCCTCGATGGTGCGCAGCAGGGCGGCGCCGCCGCCCTCGTCGACCTGGACGGGCATCAGACGGGGCGCGAACTCCACGATGTGGGAGGTGAGTCCGAGGCCCTTCAGCGCGCCCGCGGCCTCCAGGCCGAGCAGACCGCCGCCGACCACGGCACCCGTCGTCGCGTTCTTGGCGTACTCCTCGATCGCGAGGAGGTCCTCGATCGTGCGGTAGACGAAACAGCCCTCGGCGTCCTTGTTCGGGACCGGCGGTACGAACGGGTACGAGCCGGTGGCCAGGACGAGCACGTCGTAGTCGACGACGAGACCGGAGCGGGCGGTCACCTGGCGCGCCTCGCGGTCGATCGTCTCCGCCGGGTCGCCGACGCGCAGCTCGATGCCGTGGTCCTCGATGAACCGCAGGTCCGTCATGGACAGGTCCTCGGGCGTCTTGCCCGAGAAGTACGAGGTGAGCTGGACCCGGTCGTACGCGGGGCGCGGCTCCTCGCAGAGCACGACCACGCGGTGCGTGGCGGTCATGCCGCGCTCGGCGAGCGCTTCGAGGAAGCGCTGGCCGACCATGCCATGGCCGACGAGCACGATCGTGGGGGTGTCCTTGGACATCAGGAGCCTCCGTCATTGGTAAGCAGGTGGAGCAGCGGGCCGCCGTCGGAGGGGAGCGGCTCTGCTCCCTCCCAGGCGCGTGCCAGCGCGCCGACGGTGCCGAGTTCGCCGACGAGGACCCCGCCGACCAGGCGGTCGTCGCGGACGACGACCTTCCGGTAGGTGCCGCGGGTGGCGTCGGTGAGCTGGACGACGTCGTCGCCCGGCAGCGCCTCGGTCTCGCCGAACGCGGCGAGGTCGAAGGGGCTGTCGTGCCCGTTCAGCGTGAGTCGGGTCAGGGAGCGGGTGCCGGTGTAGCGGGCGTCCGCGTCGCCGGCGAGCAGTTCCGCGAGCGCGTCGGCCTGTTCGAGTGCGGGAGCGGCGAGGCCGTAGAGGACGCCGTCGTGCTGGGCGCAGTCGCCGATGGCGTGGATGTACGGGTCGGAGGTGCGCAGCTCGTCGTCGACGACGACGCCCTTGCGGACGTCGAGACCGGCGGCCTGCGCGAGGCCCACCCGGGGGCGGACGCCGCAGGACACGACGACGAGGTCGGCGTCGAGCGCGTACCCGTCGGCCATCTCCACGGAGCGGACGGCGCCGCCGACGCAGCGCACGTCCCGTACGCGGCACTCGGTGTGCACCTCGACGCCCAGGTCGGTCAGGTGCCGCTTGACGAGCTTGGAGGCGGCCGGGTCGAGCTGGCGCTCCATCAGCCGCTCGGACTGCTGGGCGAGGACGACCTGGGCGCCGCGCAGGGCGAGCGCGCGGGCCGCGGAGACACCGAGGAGCCCGCCGCCGATGACGACCGCCCGCGCCCCCGGCCGGACCGCCTTGGACAGGCCCAGGCAGTCGTCCATGGTCCGGAAGGCGTGGACGCCCTCGGGCAGCACGTGGTCGGGGGTGAACAGGCCGCGCAGGGGCGGCAGGACGGGGTTGGATCCGGTGGCGAGGACGAGCCGGTCGTATGCGATCACCGTGCCGTCGGCGCACTCGACGGTGCGCTCGTCGCGGTCGATGGCGACGACCCGGCCGCGCGTGGCCTGCGCGGGCGCAGGCAGGGCGATCACCTCGGGGCTGTAGCGTCCGGCCAGCACCTCGGCGAGCAGCACGCGGTTGTACGGCGCGTGCTCCTCCTCGCCGATCAGCAACGCGGGCGTGCCGAGCTCACCGAGCCGCCGGGCGAGCCGTACGCCCGCGAGGCCGGTGCCGATCACCACCACACGCTCATTCGAGGTCATGTCCTTGAGCGTGCGGTGCCGGTGTTTCCCGGCAGCATCACGACTGTTTCCCGCGGGGAACGCTGCCCTCAGCGGGGGCCGGGGGTGGATGTGAGGGTTCCTGGAGTGCGGCGACGCCGGGCTGTGAGGACAGCGTCGCACGGCCGTCGCATAGGCTCCCGATCATGCCCGACATACCGCTGACCATGATCGCCGTGCTCTGTGTGGCGGCTCTCGCCGCCGGGTGGATCGACGCCGTGGTCGGTGGCGGCGGCCTCCTGCTGCTGCCGGTGCTGCTGCTCGGACTGCCGTCGCACACGCCCGCCGCGCACGCCCTGGGCACCAACAAGGCGGTCGCCATCGTAGGCACGACGGGCGCGGCGGTGACCTACGCCCGCAAGGCCCCGGTGGATGTCCGTACGGCGGTGCGCATCGGGCTGGCCGCGCTCGCCGGGTCGTCCGCCGGGGCGTTCTTCGCGGCCGGGATGAGCACCGACGTCCTCAAGCCGGTGATCATGGTGGTGCTGCTCGGGGTCGCCGCCTTCGTGATCCTGCGGCCCGCCTTCGGCACGGCCCCCGCGACCGGCCCGGCCACCCGCCGCCGGATCCTCGCGGCGATCGGCCTCGCGGGCCTCGGCATCGGCTTCTACGACGGTCTCGTCGGCCCCGGCACCGGCACCTTCCTGGTCCTCGCGCTCACCGCCGTGCTCCACCTCGACCTCGTCAGCGCCTCCGCCACCGCCAAGATCGTCAACTGCTGCACCAACGCGGGCGCCCTCGCCACGTTCGCCTGGCAGGGCGCGGTCCTGTGGCAACTGGCCGCCCTGATGGCCGTGTTCAACCTGGCCGGCGGCACCCTGGGCGCCCGCACGGCCCTGAAGCAGGGCAGCGGCTTCGTCCGCGTCGTGCTGCTGACGGTGGTGTTCGCCCTGGTGGGGAACCTGGCGTATGAGCAGTGGGTGGCTTAATTCCCTCCGATCAGGTCCCACCAGGACTCGAACCAGCCCCGGGTCTCCGCCACCCGGTCCTCGGGCAGCAGGTGCAGCGGGCCGGGACTCGGCCCGGGCACGTGGAAGTAGGACGTGAGCACGGTCCGGTCGTTGATCAGATACACCTCCGTGGGGGGCTGGGACGCGTACGTCCGGAGCTCGAACTCCACCTCGCTGTGCTCGCGCCTCGCCGTGTCCTCCAGCAGGTGCCGCAGTTCCTCGAGGTCACGGCTGCCCCCGTCGCCGCCCATGCACAGCACACGCACGCGGATCGAGGCAGGCGTCACGCCGCCCTCGGCGACCCGCGACACCTGTGGCCTCAGGGCCGCGAGCAGCGCCGCCGCAGTGGCGACCACCGCGTCGATGCTGACGTCGCGGGCTTCGAACGCATCACGCAGAGCATCGCCCAGTCCGGCATCCCGGCCCGGGCCGGGATCGTCCGGTACCTCGACGGGACGTGGGCCCCGGGCGATGACCGTGGTTCCGCTGCCCTGCCGGGACCGCACCAGTCCCATGGCCTCCAGTTCCCTGAGGGCTCGCTGCGCGGTTCCACGTGACACACCGAACCGTTCGGCCAGCATCTGGTGCGTGGGGAGCCTGCTTCCCACGGGGGGAAACCCGGAGAGGATCTCTTCCCGCAGCACCGCGGCCACGGCCAGGTACGCGGGGCGGCGCGGGGAGCCGTCGTCCGTGCCGGGAGCCGTCGTATGGGCGAAGGGGAGGGCGTCGGAGGCGATGGGGCGCGTCCCGTCCCCGGCGGACGTGAGCCGGAGCGCCGGAAAGTCACCGGCCGTGCGGAGCCCGTCCAGGTAGGTGGACACCTCTCGGCGGACGAGTGCCCGCACCGAGGTGATCTCCTGCCTGAGCCGACTGCCCTGGAGCGTGTCGCGGACCCCAGGGAGGAAGCGGAACTCCAGATACGCCGGGTCGGCCCGGTGGTACGCCTCCCAACGCTCCAGCAGCCCGCCCAGCGCGACCTCGGCGAGGTGCCCGTGGTCCGAACCGGGGAGCATGGCGCGGCGGACGAGGTTCATCACGGGGAGTGTGAGCGGCACGGCCGAGAGGTATCCCGCCAGCTCCCTGGCGACCGGGGAGGCGCTCTCCTCGAACCAGCGCACGGCACGCAGCGCGGCCCGGTCCACGTCATCGGCGGCCCCCGTCTCGTGCAGCTGGAGCGGCGGTTCGTCGGGAGCCTCGTCCGCGGACCAGTCCGCATCGAGTGGGAGACACGGCAGGCGGTGCCAGCGCCCGCTGCCGGAGACCAGCGAGGCGAGCACGGACAGCGCGTGCGGAGACACGTCGACCACCGGCAGGGCGGCCCTCGGGGCCGCCGGCGCACCGGGGTGCCGCCACGTGCGGCCGCGGGGCGGCACGGCAAGGCTCCAGGAGGCAGTGGGGGCGGCGGGACCGGTGGCGCGCATCAGGCAGGGGGCCGGCCGGACGGCACCGCGGCCCCACAGACGCTGGGGCAGGACGTTCAGCAGTGCCACCGCACGATGCGCGCACCACTGGCCGACGGCCTCGCGCAGCTCGGGCCAGAGCCACACGTCGGACACCGTGTCGGTGACGAGCAGGATCAGGCCGTGCCCTCGACCGGCGGTGACCTCCTGGGGACGGCGCGGTTCGCCCCCGGGCCTGGTCGACACGGTGATCCGCGCAGTCCGGCCCGTGTTGCCGGAGGTGTGCAGGAACCACGTCCGCACCGCGCGGAAGAGACCGGTCTGGGTCAGGAGCGTGCGCAGTTCGGAAAGCAGGTCGTGCCACAGCAGCATCGAGCGGTGTGTGTCCACGACCAGGGTCAGATCGAGCCATCGGTCCCGGGCCGGGCGCAGCACCGGCAACAGCATGTGATGGTCCACGCTGGCCGACACGGTCGGCTCCTCGTCCAGCTCCATCCGGTTACCGGGGACGCGGCGGCGGCCCAGGGGCCGGAGCGCACGCATCACGGCGAGCGGATCGTCCAGGGATGCGGCTCTGCGGACACGAACCGGCGTGCCGCGCTCCGGCTGGGAACCGGGCGAACGCTGCGGACCAGGCGCATCAGGTGGGCCGGGAGGCCGGGGAGTCGAGGACCCTCCCGTGTCGGGCCGGGGGGCGGTGAACAGGGCATGGCCCGCCGACGGGTCGGCAGGGGGTTTCGGCGGGGACGGCCCGGCGGGGCGAGGCCGCTGGACACCGTCCGTTCGGCCGGTCTCGGGGCCTTCGCGGCGGACGTGCTCCGAGCCTGCGTCCGGATGCGCCATGCACCGGGCCAGCCACAGGATGTCGGCGAGTTCCTCGGCGCCCGCCTCCGCTCCCGCGTCCGCGATGGCCCGGCGCAACCTGTCGATCACGGCGTCACTGACGAGGGGCGCCGGTCAGCTGCTGCATCGCGATGTTCAGCAGCCTTCCGTAGTCGGAGGGATCGGGCCAGGCTCCGCTCAGGCGCAGTTGGATGGCGTTGAGCAACTGGTCGGTCGCGAGGTCGCCGTCGGCCTGCCGGTCGAGGAACTTCTGGATCAGATCCCTGCAGGGCTCCTCGGTCGGCGACACGTTGAGCCGCCGGCGCACGATCTCCTCCAGTTTCTCCTTCTCGGGCGGACCGATGTGCAGCCGGATGCACCGGCGCAGGAACGGCGGCGGGAAGTCGCGTTCGCCGTTGCTGGTCAGGATGATGACCGGGAAGGTTCCGCACTGCACCTGCCCGCGCTCCACCCGCACGTGCGGGTCCGGGCTGTCCTGCGTGCCGATGCGTACGTGGGGGTGGTGCGCCGCGGCCCGGGCCAGTTCGGGGATCTCGAAGGAGCCGTCTTCGAAGACGGTCAGCAGGTCGCCGGGGAGGTCGATGTCGCCCTTGTCGATCTCGTCGATGAGCAGCACACGAGGCTGTTCCTGGGGCAGGAGGGCGGTGCCCAGAGGGCCGAGCCGCAGATAGGGGGCGATCGACGCCGCGCCCGAGGAGACCCGGCCGGGCCTCCGGGAGCGTGCCACCCCCCGGATCGACGGGCTCCCGGGGGCGGCCGCCAGCTGCCTCAGGTTGGCGTCGTGCAGCCGTCCGATGGCGTCGTACTGGTAGAGACCGTCCCGTACGGCGGTCCGGCTGGTGATCGGCCAGCGCAGCACGGGCCCGAGACCGAGGTCGGCGGCGATGCTGTAGGCCAGGGTGGACTTGCCGACCCCCGGCTTGCCGGTGACGAGCAGCGGCCGACGCAGGTACAGGGCGGTGTTGACGACGTCGGTCTCGGAGTCGTCCGGGACGTAACCGAGTCCGCGTCGCCGGGTCTCCTCCCAGGCGGCTCCGCTCGCGGGCGGCCGGTAGTCGGGGTCCTGGACGCCGGTGAAGCGGCGCCAGGGCGGCAGGCTGCCGCTCAGCCGCTCCAGCCGTTGTGTGCGGGATCCCGGGCCTTGGTAGATCCACCAGTGCTTCACTGCGCTCCCGTCCTGGGCGGTGTCCTGAGACGCGTTCACTTCAGTGGCCGGAGCCGGGGTCTTCGGTTCGGGTCGTCCCACAGGAGCGCGAGGGGGTGACTCCAGCTCTCGTCCGAGGGCGCGGCGCCGGCCTGGATGCGTAGTTTGAGCAGTGTCCTCGGTAGCTTCCGCAGGTCGAGGCTCCGGGCTCCGGGGGGCGCGAGTTCGGTGGCCAGGTCGCTGGTGCCGGCAGGGTCTTTCGGCGGTCCGCTCCGGTGCCACAGGGCTATCGGGACGCCTGAGGCGATCACGGCGTCCAGTGCTTCCGGGAGCCGCTCGCGGCCGACCTGGACCAAGACCCCGACGGGGAATTCGGCGAAACGCAGGAACGCGGCGAGGTTGGGAGGCATCCGGTCTTCGGTGACGAGCCAGATCGGGCGGCAGGCGTCGAGCGTGGGCGGTTCCCACTCGCCTTCGCCATGGGTTTCGAACCACCGCCACTTCTCCTGCCACTTGGCCGTGGATCCGTCTCTCGCATCGGGGCAGCGCACCACGACCTCGAACAGCTGGCCCACTTCCTGGGGCAGCTCGCCCGGCCCGAAGGGCAGCGGCCAGGCCTCGAACTCCTCGTCGAGCAGTTCCACCGGGATGTGGAACTCGACACGCCCGGTGCCTTTGGCGGTGTCCTTCGCGGCGACGGCACCGATGTGCTCGCCGAGTTCGTTCCGGGCGTCGGACAGCGGAACAGGGTCCGAAGACTCCCACTCGAACGAGAACCTCCCCTGATAGAGCCAGACGCGCACGAAGTACCGGCCCTTCTCAGCGGCCTCCGTGAGTTGTACGTGTACCTGCGCGGGCTCCGCGGGGCGTTCCGGCGCGGCGGGGACGGGCCGGGCACCGATCCGCTCCCGGGTGCGGTCGACCCAGTCGTCCAGGCGCGTGCCCCACTCACGGTCCTCGGCGTGAGCGGCCAGGTACCGGATGAACGGCAGACTGAGCGGCTTGCCCGGCCTTCCCTGCCGGTCGTCGAGGTCGCGGACGAATTCCGTCAGGCTCCCCGCGGCCGTGGCGTCCTGCAGCGGAGCGGCACAGCCGCAGACCTCGAAGGCCCACCGGTAGGCGTCGTGGACGCAGGAGGGCACGTCACGGCCCCGGGTCAGGGTGGCGAGGTCGTGCCAGGCCTTCTGGTCCAGGACGGGCGCCGTGCCCGAACTGTCCGTCCAGTCGCCGCCGTAGGCCGAGGAGCCGTCCCAGCCGCGGATCAGGTAGGACGGCCTCTGCCAGGCCTTCTCCTGCGCGCAGAGCACGTCGAAATCCGCCTGGAGCCCGCGGGTCAGGTCCGTCAGGCCGCGGGCGCCCTGCCCGACCGTCATGCCGTTCAGGACGTCCAGCAGCTTGTCGGTGAACAGGCCTGCCCGCCGTTCCTCCTGGTTTCTGGCGGCCTCGCCCGGCCGGGCGGCGTAGAGGACGAACTGGCCGCGTCCCTCGGCCAGGTCACCGCCGCCGTAGTCGACGCTCCCGAAGTTCAGGCGAGGGGTGCGCCGACGATCCACCCGGCAGGCGTCGGTCAGGGCGATCTGGTGCCGGAAGCGCCTCCTGTCCACGTCGGTCGACCCCCACCAGCGCAGCGCGGCCTCCAGGTTGAGGTGGACGGTGTGCGGGCCGGTGGCGTCGGCGTACGGCAGCAGAAGGTGGCCGTCGTCGTGGAAGCCGTGTCCCGCCCAGTAGATCCACAGCAGGTCGCCGTCGCGCGACGGGAGGTCGTGAAGCAGGGCCTGCTTGATGTGGTGCTCGGTCGCCGGCCGGTGCTTCGGCAGGTGCTGGGCGCAGGGCAGGTCGGTGTCGGGCAACGGCGAGAGGAACAGGCGAAGGTTGGCGGGCGGTACCCCGCCGGAACCGGTGAGCCAGGCGGCGAAGCGCTGGGCGTCATGCGCCGCACCGGGCAGTCGCCAGTCGTTGCTGACGTCGTACGACTCCACCCCCACCACCAGGGCGTAGGTCCGTTCGGCGGCGACGTCGGGCAGGTCGTCGGCCTGGTGGATCACTCGGCGGCCCCTGGCCCCGGCCTGCCGGACGCCGGGAGGGCTTCGGCGATGCGCTGGTACAGCGCCTCGAGTTTCCAGTAGGCGCCATGGGACAGCGGAAACGGCTGACGGCTGGTCACTTCGTGGTCCGTCACCCGCTTGTCGCCGGGGAACACCGGTTGGGCCCGGAACGCGAGCAGGTCCTGCCGGTCGTAGATGTTCAGCCAGTCCGGGAAGCCCGGTGGGAGGCCGGCGCCCGGTCGCAGTCCGGTCAGGGCGCCGCACTCGTGCAGGAACGGCGCCTGCGATCCGACCGTGACGAGCAGCCGCACGCCGGGCAACGGCGCCTGCCGTGCCGCCGCCATCGCCAGGAGGTCCACCAGGGCGATCCCGCCGAGGCTGTGTCCGATCAGGACGGTCGGTCCCGTCCCGGACCTGAGCACGCCTTCCAGGTGGTCCCGCAGCGGCCCGCCCCGCGCCTGGTAGCGCAGGATGTCGCCGAGGGCGGGTGCCGAACCGCCGGTGATCGGCCCCCGCCAGTGGTTCAGCGCCGGCTGCGTCAGGATCCGCAGGGCCAGGGTGCCGAGCACGGCCGTGGCCCGTCCGCCGGGTGCCCGTGCGGT
Source organism: Streptomyces africanus (assembly GCF_002150735.1). Lineage (GTDB taxonomy): Bacteria > Actinomycetota > Actinomycetes > Streptomycetales > Streptomycetaceae > Streptomyces > Streptomyces africanus. The sequence goes on along the minus strand of NZ_MUKA01000008.1, from coordinate 15,548 downwards.
TCCGCCCAGGAGTCCGCTGAACAGGTCCGCCAGCCGGTCCCGCTCCGCACCCGTGCACACGGCCTCCTCCTTCGCCGCGGAGAGCAGACCGGCCGTCACGGCTCGGGCGACGGCAGCGACCACCTCACGCGCGTCGACGGGGTCACGGGCGTGGGCGCAGGCCTCGGCGAACTCCGTCGCGCCCGCGATGCGGCGCAGGACCGGACCGTAGTGTCCGGCGATGCCCAAGGAGTCGAGGAGGGCGCGCAGTTCACCCGTCTCCGGGCGATGTGCCGCGAGGTCGGTGAGGCGCCGGGCGACCGCCTCACCAGGGGACCGCACTCCGGGCATGCCGTAGTCCTCGCTGCCGGACGCCGCCGCCAGCACGCGCAGTTCGCACAACGGGTCGGCCAGCAGCAGCGACCACAGGGCGACCTCCTGCTCCAGTGGCCCGGCCACCGGGACGTCGTCGAGCACTCCCCGCGTCACCTGGTCGGCGGGGACCGATTTCAGCCCGCCGGTCACCGTCACGCCGAAGTCCCCTCCCCAGTAGCAGGGGACCAGGTCGGCGTCGGGGAGATGACCGCGCAGGGAGCGGGCGACCAGGTCGAACGTCGCGTCGAAGCGCTTTTGCCGGACACCGGTGCCGTGCACTAAAAGGACCCGCAAACCCGTTCGCCCCCTCGGCCCTTCCCTCTGCGGGCTACGACCATAGCGCGGCACGGGCAGCCGCAAATCGGTCTTGCGTCAGCCCGTCTCCGACCGTGCCGCGTTCGCCCACGCGTGCTCGTACCACCGCTTGGCGCTGTTCACGATGGCGACGCTTTCCGGATCGGGGTCCATGCCGGCCACGGAGTGGTGGTGGAGTGGCGCGCCCAGCTCGACGATGTCGTGGACCTCGACCTCGTCCGCGGTGTCGAGGACCACCCGGCGCCGTACGACCTGGTAGTAGTCCGTGACGACGTCGGTGGCGTTCAGCAGATAGAGCTTCTGCAGGGGAGCGACCGAGGTCTGAGCGAGCTCGAACCGCACGTTCGGCACCAGCCCGTCCCACTGAAGGTGACTGAGGAAGTCCCTGATGGAGGTCGTGTGCATGGCCGCTGTTCGTTGCAGCCGATCGATTGCCCGGCGGTCTTCGGGTTCGCCCACGACCCTGAACAGGGGGTGATCGCCGTCGGCCTGGGCCAGCAGCAGCCGCACGCTGATCGACTCGGGCCGGATCTGCCCGTCCAGGATCCTCTCGGCACTCAGTCGCAGATGCATGTCGAGCGACTCACCTGTCAAGGAGAAGACGTCGATGGTGACGACCTGTGCGCTGAAGGCATCCTGGACGAGCCGGCCCAGCGACGCATGGAGCAGGCCCGGCCCGGCCGGTCGTTCGTCTCCCAGCGGCGACCGCAGGACACGGGTTCCGCTGCCCTGCCGGGACTGGATGTACCCTTCGTCGGCCAGCCGTCTGAGCGCACGCTGCACCGTGTCGCGCGAAACGTCGAATTCCCTGACCATTTCGCGTTGGGTCGGAAGCAGCGACCCGGGTGGGAAAGTGCCGCCGGCGATCCGGTCCAGCAGGATGCGCAGGACGCGGTCGAGCTCGGGGCTCGCACTTTCCCGCCGGCTTACCTCGTCCAAGGAGCCACCTAGCTGTCTCGGGCCGGCGCGGAAACCGGACTATACGCCCGCGGACGTCACTGTGCCCCCTCCTTCAGCAGCTCGATGATCCCCGTGCCGCCCTCGTCGCCGTGCCCCTGGCCGAGGCGCCGCTCCATCAGCGCCATGTACGGCGTCAGCAGCTCCGGGCTCACCCGCTGCTCCTCGGCCGTGCGCAGCAGCGTGGCGTTGCCCGCGACCTGCATGGCGAGGCTGGAGGCGACGCCCCTGGTGTAGTCGCCGCTCTCCAGCTGGCCGGCGGTCTGGTGCGCGGCCTGGGCCATCGCGGTCAGCCAGTCCACGAGCAGCGGCGCGAAGTCCTTCGGTGCGATGTCCTCCGGGCGGATCAGCGCGAAGGCGTGCGTGATACCCGCGAACATGCCGCTCATCGCGCTGAGCAGCGCCACGTCGTGCAGCGCGGCGAAGCCCGGGTCGGCCCCGGCGAACCGGGCGCCGACCGGGACGGCGAGGGTGTCCCGGTGCTCCTCGAACAGCTCGGGGGAGCCGCTGTAGAAGACGTACCCGCCGGATTCCGGGGACCCGATCATCGGCGGGACGGCCATGATCCCGCCGTCCAGGAAGCGGGCGCCGCGCGCTTCGGCCCAGGCGGCGCGGCTGCGGCCCTCGCCGGGCGTGCCCGTGGTGAGGTTCACCAGGTCCCGTCCCGCGAGTAAGGCCCCGTCGAGGGCCTCGCCCACGGAGGCGTCGTCGAGCAGACAGACGACCACGAGCCGGTTCGCGGCCACCGCCTCCGCGGCGGTCCGGGCGACGGTGGCGCCCTCGGCGGCGAGGGGCTCGGCGCGGGAGGCGGTGCGGTTCCAGACGGTCACCGGGTGTCCTGCGGCAAGCCAGGCGCGGGCCAGGGCGGTGCCCATGTCGCCGGTGCCGAGGAGGGTGAGAGGCGTGCGGGGGTCAACTGCGTTGTCGGTCATGGCGTTTAGGCTCGTCCCAGGGGAAGCGCCTGCTCAAGTACGTACTTCGAAGTGGGCGGTTACCCCGGGGAAAGGGTCCAGGCAGGACAAGGGGAGGGCTCGGGCATGGGGACGACGGGGCGGCGGCCGGGGGCGTACGTCTGCGGGATCGACGCGGCGATGGATGTGATCGGCGGCAAGTGGAAGGTGCTGATCCTCTGGGCACTGAACGAGGGGCCCTGCCGCTTCGGCGAGCTGCGCCGCGAGCTGCCGGGGGTCACCGAGAAGGTGCTGGCCTCGCATCTGCGGGAGATGGAGGCCGACGGCCTGGTGCACCGCGAGGCGTACGACGAGGTGCCGCCCCGCGTGGAGTACTCGCTGACACCCCGGGGCGTGAGCCTGAACGAGGCACTGAAGCCGCTGGGGGCCTGGGGGAGGGCCAATGTCCTGGGAGCGTCACCGGCTGCCGGTCAGATGCGCGAAGACGACGACGTTCCCCTGGTACCCGGAGCCGCGTGAGTAGCCGCCGCCGCAGGTGATGACCCTCAGTTCGGGGCGGCGGGCGGCGCCGTAGACCTTCTCGTCGGGGAAGTCCTTCGCCGCGTACGCCTCGACGGCGTCCACGGTGAACACCGCGACGCCGCCGTCCCGCCGGTCCACCTCGACCGTGGCGCCCTTGGCCAGGGCGCCGAGGCGGTAGAAGACCGCGGGACCGTCGGCGTTGTCGACGTGGCCCGCGACGATCGCGGTGCCCCGCTCGCCTGGCGTGGTGCCGGCCTCGTACCAGCCGGCGAGGTTCTTCCGCTCGGCGGGCGGTACGTCGAGACTGCCGGTCCTCGTCAGGCCGAGGCCGGTCAGGGGCGCGTCCACCCGGATCGCCGGGATGCGGATGCGGTCGGGCGGCGAGGGCGGCAGCGCGGGCACGGCGGGCCGCTCACCGGCCCGGCCGTCCTGTCCCGCCCGGCCGTCCTGCCCGGCGCGGGCCTGCGCGGCGGAGGGCTGCGGCGGGGCGTGCGGCTCGGCGCCGTCGCGCAGCAGCCAGGCCCCGGAGCACAGGGCGAACACCGTGAGGGCCGCCATGGCGGCGTCGGCCGGGTTGCCGAATCTCGTGCCGTACCTGGGGAACCTGCGCATGGCCGACCTTTCCTGATCCCCGACAGTCGCCGGTTTCCGGCCCGCGACCCCCGGCCCCGGCTCCCGTCCGGGGTGCACCCCGTACCCCCCTCCGGGCCGCGAGGGGCGTCGGACCCGGAGGGGGAGGGGACATGCGGTACCGGCGACGGACAGCGGAGGGTGTCCGTCAGATCCCGTCGCCTCTCGCCCGGCGATGCAGGAGCCAGGTACCGCCCGCGGCGGCGACGGCGAGGGCCGCCACACCGGCCGCGGTCTGCACGGGATCGGGGCCCAGGGCACCGCCGACCCCCGTCTTCACACTCCCCCTGGGATGGACCCCGGATCCCCCGGAGGTCAGCGTGACCACCAGGTCACCGGTGATCCGCCGGCCGCTCCCGGTGCACGTCGCCGTGATCTCGTACGTCCCCGGCTGCGCGCTCGGCGGCACCCTGAACCGCCCGGTCGCGTCCTGCTCGTGCGGGCCCGGCGCAAGGCTGAGGGAACCGGATCCGACCGCGCCCGCGTCACCCGTCGCCGAACCGCCGTCGCCGCAGGCCGCCGTGCGCACCGTGACCTGTCCGCCCGGGACGGCGGAGGACGGCTCCACCTCCATGTCGCCGGCGGGCGTGCCGTGCGCGGGGGCGACGGCGAGCGCCGCTGCGGCGACGGCGAGCGCGGTGCCGGTCAGCGGCCGGGCGGTACGTCGCATCGGTGCTCCTTCGAGCGGTTCGGTCGTGCACCTGCCCTTCCGAGGTAACGGGCAGCGGGGCACTCGCGCTTTCTGAGGGAGCGTCAGAATTGGGGTGAATGGGTGTCAGGGGGAGGCGGGCCGACTGGTCTTCACGGACGTTTGGGCAGGTCACAGGCGATCGGCGGACGGGGCGCGGAAAAGCGCGGGGCGCGCGTGTGAACGGGTGACCCGGGCGTCGCGCCCCTCCGGCCTTGACCTCAAGAAAGCTTGAGGTATGAGGCTGTGCGGCATGAACACAGCCGCTCCGCACGCATCCACCCCTGCCCGGACCGCGACCGAGCCCCTCCGGGTGACCCTCGTCGTCGGCAGCAACCGCCACGGCCGCTTCGGCCCGGTCGTCGCCCGCTGGCTCCTCGGCCACCTCCAGGGCCGGGACGACCTGGTCGCCGAGGTCGTGGACGTCGCCGACGTCGACCTGCCGACGTCCTTCGAACCGACCCCCGAGGCGACCGCCGCACGGTCGGGCGTCACCCCCAAACTGGCCGGTGCGGACGCCTTCGTGGTCCTCACCCCCGAGTACAACCACTCCTTCCCGGCGGGCCTGAAGAACCTGGTCGATTGGCACTTCGGCGAGTGGCGGGCCAAGCCCGTCGCCCTCGTCTCCTACGGCGGACTGGCCGGCGGCCTGCGCGCCGTCGAGCACCTCCGGCAGGTCTTCGCCGAACTGCACGCCGTGACGGTCCGTGACACCGTCTCCTTCCACAACGCCGGCGCGTCCTTCGACGATGCGGGCACCCTGCACGACCCGTCCGGCCCGGACGCGGCGGCCAAGACCATGCTGGACCAACTGGTGTGGTGGGGCATGGCGTTGCGCGAGGCCAGGGCGAAGCGGCCGTACGCGGGCTGAGCCCCGGCCTCGTCCCTGCCCGGCCCGGTCAGCCCCGCACCCGCCAGTCGCCGCCCGCGATGGGCCTCCCGCTGGTCCTCAGCCGTGCGGCGACGGCGGGCGCGGCCACGTACACCCAGGCCCGCACGACCGCCCCGTCCGCGTCGCGTACGACCTTGCGCTCGACGCGTTCGTACAGGCTGCGCGGGTCGCCCGGCACGCAGTCCTCCAGCCGGTCCAGCTCGGCGAGCAGCTCCGCGTACGTCTCCGGGTGCGCGGTGACCAGCTCCCCGTGCACGACCCCGCCGCCCGGCTCCTCGACCGCGTAGGGATAGCCCGGCCCCTCGTACAGCACCGCGCCCGAGAGGTGCCCCGGGACCTCGGAGCGGGTGCGGCCGCGCAGGAAGAGGTCGTGGTTGACCTCGCCGGGGCGGAGGGTGCCGTAGACGAAGAAAGGGAGGGTCACAGGAACGATTCTCCACCCTCACACACCTCCACATCGGGCCTATGGACATGACATGTCCGGGCCGCCTTAACTCACGGTCAACATCAACGCCGCACCCGGTCGACCCCACGCGACCGGGTGCGCCCGTATGAGGAGACCGATGAGTCGGATACGTCACGTCCGGGGTTCCCGTCTCGCCCTTGCGGCCGGTGCCGCCACCGGCACCGCCGTCCTGCTGGCCGCCGCGCTCTCGCCGACCGCCCTGGCGGGGGAAGGGCCGACCCGGTCCGACGCGATCGACAGCGCCGAGACGGTCCTCGCCGACCGGGCCGCGGCCCTGGGCCTCACCTCCGCCCAGGAGACGAAGGTCCGGGACGTGGTCGTCGACGAGGACGGCACCCGCCACGTCCGCTACGACCGCACGTACCACCGACTCCCGGTCCTCGGCGGTGACTTCGTCCTCCATCTGAACCCGGACGGCACCTACCGGGGCACGAGCCGGGCCACCAAGTCCGCGCTCTCCCTCAAGAGCGTCACCCCGAAGGTGACCGCCCCGAAGGCCGCCGACCTCGCCGCGAGCCTGCTGCGCGCCGCGCACCTCGGCGAGACCCTGAAGCAGCTGACCGCCAAGCCGCGGCTGGTCGTCGACGCCCTGCACGGCGCCCCCAAGCTGGCCTGGCAGACCGACGCGGTGGCGCACGACGGGCTCGGCAACCCGGTCGGACGCACGGTGCTGACCGACGCGACGACCGGCGACCGGATCGACGCCTGGGACACCCTGGAGTCGGCGTCGGGCGACGGCAAGTCCCTCTATGGCGGCACGGTCCCGCTGGAGACGACGAAGTCCGGGGCGTCGTACCAGCTCAAGGACGCGACACGGGGCGGCACGTACACGGGCGACGCGGCGAACAAGACGGACAAGTGCCTGCTGACGATCTGTCTGACCCGCGCTCCCGCGACGGTCTTCTCGGACGCCGACAACCACTGGGCCACGGGCGAGACCGCCGACCGCGCGACGGTCGCGGTGGACGCCCAGTACGGCACGGACGTCACCTGGGACTACTTCAAGAACGCGCACGGCCGCAACGGCATCGCCGGCGACGGCAAGGGCTCGTACAACCGCGTCCACTACGGCAAGGACTACAACAACGCCTTCTGGGACGACAACTGCTTCTGCATGACGTACGGCGACGGCGACGGCAAGCAGCTCGGACCGCTGGTGTCGCTGGACGTGGCGGGGCACGAGATGTCCCACGGCGTGACGTCGAAGACGGCGGCGCTGACGTACTCGGGCGAGTCCGGCGGCCTGAACGAGGCCACCTCGGACATCTTCGGCACGCTGGTGGAGTTCTACGCGGACAACGCCGAGGACCCGGGTGACTGGCTGATCGGCGAGAACGTCGTCCGCTCCGGGCTCGGCCGGGAGGCGCTGCGCCGTATGGACAAGCCGTCGACGGACGGGAAGTCCGCCGACTGCTGGAGCGAGGGTCTGGCCGACCTCGACGTGCACTACTCCTCGGGCGTCGGCAACCACTTCGCGTACCTGCTCGCGGAGGGCAGCGGCGCGAAGACGATCAACGGCGTCGCCCACACCTCCCCGACCTGCGACGACTCCACGGTGACGGGCATCGGCCGGGCCAAGCTGGGCAAGATCTGGTACCGCGCCCTGACGGTCTACATGACGTCCTCGACGGACTACGCGGGTGCCCGTACGGCCACCCTGAACGCGGCGAAGGACCTCTACGGCAGCGGCAGCACGGAGCAGAAGGCCGTGGCGGCGGCCTGGAGCGCGGTGAACGTGGGCTGAGCTCCACCGAGACACGTGACGGGCGCACCTCGGGTGCGCCCGTTCCGCTACTCCCAGACCACCACGTTGCGCCGCACCGGCACGGACGACGAGCCGGTCGCGAAGAGTTCGGGTGAATGGGCCCGGATGCGCTCGATGTCGCTGAAGACGGCGCGCAGATGCGTGCGCATGGCGGTCCGGGCCGACGTCACGTCGCCCCCGACGACCGCGTCGAAGATCTCCCGGTGCTGGTCGGCGAAGACCGCGGGCGAGACGTTCTCGTGCAGGCCCAGGCGCCGGGCCCGGTCCAGGTGCCCCTTGGCCGCGGCGACCGTGGTCCACACGTCGCCGTGGCCGCTCAGCCGCATCAGGCCCTGGTGAAAGGCCTCGTCCAGCTCGAAGAACTCCTCCAGATCCAGGCCCGGGCGCTGCTGGCGTGCCAGGTTGTCCCGCAGTTCCGTGATCACCGCGTGGTCCAGGTCCGACGGCAGGGCGTCCAGCGAGGCCAGCTCGACGGCCTCCCGCAGGAACTGCGCGTCCGCGACCTGCGCCGGGTCCACCCGGGACACGAACGAGCCGATCTTGGGGAAGATCTGCACCAGCCCGTCCTGGGCCAGCAGGATCAGGCTCTCGCGCACCGGGGTGCGGCTCACGCCGAGGGACGCGGCGAGCTCGTTCTCCGACAGGGCCGCGCCCGGGGGAAGTTCGAGGGTCAGCACCATCTGACGCAGCTTCAGGTAGATGGAGCGCCGGCTGGTCCGCCGGTTCGTCTGGGCCATGTGCACATCCTACGTATCGCAGCAGGGGTATTGCTCACCTGTGCGACAGATGCTTGTATACAAGCACTGCACGACAGGAGCGGGGCCCACCGTTCCCGTCGGCCCCGCCCGCTCTCAGCCGCCGTAAGGAGAGCCCCAGTGAGCAAGATCGAGCGCGTCGAGGTCTTCGTCGCCTCCCCGGGCCGCACGTTCGTCACCCTGCGCATCACCACCACCGACGGGGTCACCGGCCTCGGCGACGCCACCCTCAACGGGCGCGAGCTGGCCGTGGCGAGCTATCTGCGCGACCACGTCGCCCCGCTGCTGATCGGCCGGGACCCGGCGCGGATCGAGGACACCTGGCAGTACCTCTACAAGGGCGCCTACTGGCGGCGCGGGCCGGTCACCATGACGGCCGTCGCCGCCGTCGACACGGCCCTGTGGGACATCAAGGGCAAGACCGCCGGACTTCCCGTGTACGAGCTGCTCGGCGGCCGGTCCCGGGACGGCGTGCTGGTCTACTCGCACGCCAGCGGCACCGACGTCCCCTCCCTCCTCGACGACGTCGAGCGCTACCTGGAGCTGGGCTACAAGGCGGTACGGGCGCAGGCAGCCGTACCCGACGTCGGCGGCACCTACGGCGTCCGCAAGGGCAAGCTCTACGAACCGGCGGCCACCGACCTGCCCGACGAGCAGCCCTGGGACACCGAGGCCTACCTCGGCTTCGCGCCGACGTACCTGGAGGCCGTACGGGAGCGCTTCGGCTTCGGCTTCCACCTGCTGCACGACGTGCACCACCGGCTGACACCGATTGAGGCGGCCCGCTTCGGCAAGAGCGTCGAGGCCTGCCGGCTGTTCTGGATGGAGGACCCCACCCCGGCCGAGAACCAGGAGGCGTTCCGGCTCATCCGGCAGCACACCACGACGCCGATCGCCGTCGGCGAGGTGTTCAACTCCATCTGGGACGTCCAGCACCTGATCACCGAGCAGCTCATCGACTACGTCCGCACCACCGTGGTCCACGCGGGCGGCATCACCCATCTGCGCCGGATCTTCGACCTCGCCGCGCTGTACCACGTCCGCACCGGCTCGCACGGCGCCACCGACCTCTCCCCGGTCAGCATGGCCGCCGCCGTGCACCTCGACATCGCCGTACCCAACTTCGGCATCCAGGAGCACATGGGCCATCCCGACGAGGCCCGCGAGGTGTTCCGCACGGGCGTCACCTTCGCCGACGGCATGCTGCACCCCTCGGACGAGCCCGGCCTCGGCGTCGAGTACGACGAGAAGGCCGCCGAACGCTTCCCGTACCAGCGGCGCTATCTCCCGGTCGCGCGCCGGCTCGACGGCTCCGTGCACGACTGGTGAGCGGCATGCACCGGCTGAACCGAGCCACGCTCGGCGCCCTCCCGCCCGCCTCGCGCCCCCGCGTCGACCCCGCCGGACTGCGCACCCGGATCGTCCACTTCGGCATCGGGGCCTTCCACCGGGCGCACCAGGCCGTCTACACCGAGAACGCCGCCGCGGACTCCGGTGAGCCCTGGGGCATCGCCGCGGTCGCTCCCCGGTCGGCGGCGACCGTCGACGCCCTGCGCGCGCAGGACTGCCTGTACTCGGTGACCGAGCGCGGGCCCGAGGGCGACGCCCCCCGGGTCGTCGGCGCGCTCACCGGCGCGTACCTGCTCGGGCGGGACGGGGCGGTCGTCGACGGCCTGCTCACCGACCCCGAGGTGACGGTGGTGACGCTCACCATCACGGAGAAGGGCTACCGCGCCGCCGGTCCGGACACGGTGATCGCACGCCTGGCGGCCGGGCTGGCCGCGCGGATGCGCTCCGGTGCCGCCCCGGTCAGCGTCGTGTCCTGCGACAACATGGCGGACAACGGCGCCGTGCTGCGGACCGCCGTCCAGGACGCCGTGCGCGCCTCGGGGGAGCGGGACCGGGAGCGGATCCTGGAACTGATCGACCGGTACGTGGCCTTCCCCGCCACCGTCGTGGACCGGATCGTCCCCGCCACCACGACGGCCGACCTCGCGGAGACCGCCACCCGGCTGGGCGTCCAGGACGCGCTGCCCGTCAGCGGTGAGCCGTACCGGCAGTGGGTGCTGGAGGACCGCTTCGCCGCCCCGCGTCCCCCCTGGGACCTGGACGGAGCCCTCCTCGTCCCCGACGTCGCCCCCTACCAGCTGACCAAGCTGCGGCTGCTCAACGGCTCGCACTCCGCCCTCGCCCCGCTCGGCATCGCGGCGGGCCGCACCACCGTCGCCGACGCGATGGCCGACGGCTGGGGCGAGCGGCTCGTCAAGGCCCTGTGCGCCGAGGTCGCCCCCACGCTGCCGGACGGCGGCCCGGACCCCGGCCGCTACGCCGACGACCTGGTCGCCCGCTTCCGCAACCCCGGCATGGGGCACCTGCTGCGGCAGATCGCCTCCGACAGTTCGCTCAAGATCACCGAGCGCTGGCTGCCGGCCCTGCGCCTCCTGCGCGAGCGCGGCGCGGCCACACCCGTCCTCGAACTCGCCCTGGCGGGCTGGGTGAACCTCACCCGGGACCAGGACATCCCGGACCCCGCCCAGGACGCACTCGCCGCCTGCTGGCGCACCGCGGCGGACGACACGGCCGTCGTCCGCGCGCTCCTCACCACCGTCGGCGCGCCCGACCTCGCCGGCGACTCCGCGCTCGTCACCGCCGTCGTACGGCATCTGCCGGCCCTGCGCGCCGGACACGTGGACATCTGACCGCCACCCCCCACCCCCGAGGAAGTCCCCGCTCACGAACAACGGAGTTCACCATGAAGGACACCACGACCACGGCCGAGCCGGCCGGTGCCGTGCGACGCAGTACACGTGACCTGACCAAGGCCGCCGTGTCCGGCTGGCTGGGCACGGCCATGGAGTTCATGGACTTCCAGCTGTACTCGCTGGCGGCCGCGATCGTCTTCAACAAGGTCTTCTTCCCGGACGTCAGCCCCGCCATCGGCCTCATCGCCGCGATGGCCACCTACGGCGTCGGCTACGTCGCCCGCCTCGCCGGCGCGGTCTACTTCGGCAGAATGGGCGACCGGCTCGGCCGCAAGAAGGTCCTGACGATCACCATCCTGCTGATGGGCGCCTCGACCACCCTCATCGGCATCCTGCCCACCTACGCGACCATCGGCATCATGGCGCCCGTCCTGCTCGTCGTCCTGCGGCTGGCGCAGGGCTTCGGCGCGGGCGCGGAGATCGCCGGGGCGACCGTGATGCTCGCCGAGTACGCCCCAGCGCGGCGACGCGGACTGGTCTCCTCGCTGGTGTCGCTGGGCACCAACTCGGGCACCCTGGCCGCCTCCGGGCTGTGGGCGGTGCTGCTCGCCGTGCTCAGCGAGGAGCAACTGCTGTCCTGGGGCTGGCGGCTGCCCTTCCTGCTGAGCTTCGGCCTGCTGCTGTTCGCGGTGTGGCTGCGGCGCAACCTCAAGGAGAGCCCGGTCTTCGAGGAGCGGCCCGACGTCGTGGACGGCGTGGCCATGAGCCGCCGCGAGGTGGAGTCGGCCGTCACCGAGGGGGCGGGCGGTGACACCGGACTGCTGGAGGCGGGCCTGAAGCAGCGCAAGGGCAAGGCGTTCTTCCTGGCACTCGGGCTGCGCTTCGGGCAGGCGGGCAACTCCGGGCTGATCCAGACGTTCCTCGTCGGCTACATCGCGACCGAACTCGCGGCCGAGCGCTCCGTCCCCACCGACGCCATCGTGTACGGGTCGCTGCTGGGCTTCCTCACGGTGCCGGCCATCGGCCTGCTCGGCGACCGCTTCGGACGCCGCAGGATGTACCTGGCGCTCACCTCGCTCACGGCCGTCGCCGCCTTCCCGCTGATGATGCTGATCACCTCGGGCAGCACGCCCGCGCTCATGGCCGGCATGATCCTTGGGCTGAACATCGGCGTCCTCGGACTGTTCGCGCTGGAGAGCGTGACCATGGCCGAACTCTTCGGCTCCCGCACCCGGTTCACCCAGCTCGCGCTGGCCAAGGAGATCGGCGGCGTCCTCGCCACCGCGATCGGGCCGGTGCTCGCGGCGAGCCTCACCGCCGCCACCGGAAGCTGGTGGCCCATCGCGGCGATGCTCGTCGTCTACTCCCTCATCACCCTCGTCAGCGCACTGTTCTCGCCCGAGACGCGCGGGCGCGACCTCGTCCGGCTGGAGGACGCCGTATGACCCCCATGAAAGCCGTCGTCGTGCACGGCGCCGGTGACGTCCGGATCGACGAGCGGCCCCGGCCCGAGCCCGCGCGGGACGAGGTACTGCTCGCCATGGAGTGGGGCGGCATCTGCGGCTCCGACGTCGCGTACTGGAGGAAGGGCGCCTCCGGCACGGCGGCCCTCTCCCACCCCCTGGTCCTCGGCCACGAGGTCGCCGGCCGGGTCGCCGCGCTGGGCCCCGGGGTGACCGGCCTCGCCGAGGGACAGCCCGTCACCGTCCACCCGGCCCAGCTCGTCGGCGAGCTCCCCGAGCGGCTCGCCGGGCGCAGCAACCTCCACGCGCACGTCCGCTACCTCGGCTCGGCGGCCCACACCCCGCACACCGACGGCGGGTTCAGCGAGTTCCGTACGGTCCCCGCGGCCCAGGTCCGTCCGCTGCCCGACGGCGTGGACACCCAGTCGGGCGCCCTGGCGGAGCCGCTGGCGGTCGCCCTGCACGCCGTGGGCCGGGCGGGCGGACTGCGGGGCCGTACGGTCCTGGTGAACGGGGCCGGCCCGATCGGCTCGCTGGTCGTCGCCGCCGCCAGGCACCTCGGCGCGCGGTCGGTGTGCGCGGCCGACCTGTCCGCCGCGTCGCTCGCCGTGGCCCGCGCGATGGGCGCCGACGCGACCGTCGACATCTCCCGGGGCGAGGAACTGCCGCGGGACACCGACGTCGTCTTCGAGGCGTCCGGCGCACCCGCCGCCCTGGGGGCGGTGCTGCGCGCCACCGTCCGCGGCGGCACCCTCGTGCAGGTCGGCAACCTGCCGGGGACCGCCGAGCCCGCCGTCCTGGGCGACCTCGTCACCCGCGAGATCACCTGGATCGGCTCCTACCGCTTCGTCGACGAGATCGACGACGCCCTGCGCGCCCTGCGCGACGGCCTGGACGTCTCCCCGGTCATCAGCCATCGCTTCCCGCTGGACCAGGCCGAGCAGGCCCTCGCGGTCGCGGCGGACCCGGCGAGCGCGAGCAGCAAGGTGATGCTGCGGCTCGGCGGACCGGTCACGCTCTGACCCCATACGCACGCCCCCGGGCCACCCCACCAGGAGAACAGGAGAGCACGTTGCCCCACCCGACCGCCGGTTCCCGGGCCGCCGGACCCGCTCGCGACGGGCACGCCGCGGCGGACGTCGTATGCCTGGGCGAGACCATGGCCGTCCTCAGCCCGCCGGACGACCGGCCGCTCGCCGACCAGTCCGCGCTCCGCCTCTCCGTCGGCGGCGCCGAGTCCAACGTGGCCTGCGGGCTCGCCGCGCTCGGACACCGCGCGGCCTGGCTGAGCCGGGTGGGCGACGACGCGTTCGGGCAGCGCATCCGCGCGGAACTCGCGGCCCGGGGAGTCGAGGTGGGCGCCGTCGGTGTCGATCCGCTGCATCCGACCGGCGTGTACTTCAAGGACCCCGGACCGGACGCGACCCGGCCCCTGTACTACCGGAGCGGATCGGCCGCGGCCCACATGGGACCGGAACTGGCCTGCGCGCCGGAGCTCCGGGGACCGCGCGTCGTGCACGTGTCGGGCATCACCGCGGCGCTGTCCGGCAGTTGCGCCCGGCTGCTGGAGGAGATCGTCGTACGCCGCACGCCCTGGGGCGCGGCGGCGGCCCGGCCGGTCGTCTCCTTCGACGTCAACCACCGCCCCGCCCTGTGGAGGGGGCGCGCCGCCGACGCGGCAGCGGCGTTGCGGGACCTGGCCCGGGCCGCGGACCTGGTGTTCGTGGGGCGCGACGAGGCCGAGGCCCTGTGGGGCACGCGCCACCCCGACGACATCGCGAGCCTGCTCGCCCCGGCACCGCGCGTCGTCGTCAAGGACGCGGAGCACGGCGCGACCTCGTACGCGGCGGACGGCGAGGTCACCTTCGCCCCCGCCCCCGCGGTCGAGGTGGTGGAACCGGTCGGCGCGGGCGACGCCTTCGCCGCCGGGTACCTGTCCGGTGTCCTGGAGGACGCCGACGAGGAGTCCCGCCTGCGCCGCGCCCACCGGTCGGCGGCGACGGCCCTGCGCAGCCGGGACGACATCCCCGACCTCGGCCTGGTGACCTCTTCGGCGCTGACCGGGCGGCCTTAGGGCTGCACCGCCTCCAGCCGCACCGCGCACGCCTTGAACTCCGGCATCCGGGAGGTCGGATCGAGCGCGGGGTTGGTGAGGGAGTTGGCGCGGCCCTCGCCCGGCCAGTGGAACGGCATGAAGACGGTGTCGGGGCGGATCGTGCTGGTGATCCGGGCGGGTGCCACGGCCCGGCCCCGCCGGGACACGACGGCCACGGGATCGCCCTCGGCCGCCCCGAGCCGGGCCGCGAGCCGCGGATGCAGCTCCACGAACGGCCCGGGCGCGGCGGCGTTCAGCTCGGCCACACGCCGGGTCTGCGCCCCGGACTGGTACTGCGCCACGACCCGCCCCGTGGTGAGCAGCACGGGGTACTCGTCATCCGGTTCCTCGGCGATGGCCCGGTGCGAGACGGGGACGAAGCGGGCGCGTCCGTCGGGGGTGGCGAAACGGTCGAGGAAGAGGCGCGGGGTGCCGGGGTGGGCAACGCCCGCCGTGTCCCCCGCCTCGGTGGAGGCCGGGCGGCCCGCCGCGCCCCGTTGCGCGCCGGGGCCACCCGCCCCGTCCTCGGCCCCCGTCAGACCCTCCGGCTCCGCCGCAGGGCACGGCCAGAACACCCCGTTCTCCTCCACCAGCCTGCGGTACGTGATCCCCGAGTAGTCCGCCGCACCGCCCGCGCTCGCCCGGCGGAGTTCCTCGAAGATCTCCTCCGGGTCGGTCGGGAAGCCCTTCTCCACGCCCAGGCGGGCGGCCAGTTCGTGGAGGACCTCCAGGTCGCTGCGGACGCCGTCGGGCGGGGTGATGGCCTGGCGGCGGAGCAGGACCCTGCCCTCCAGGTTGGTCGTCGTGCCCGTCTCCTCGGCCCACTGGGTGACCGGCAGGACCACGTCCGCGAGCGCCGCCGTCTCCGACAGGACCACGTCACACACGGCCAGGAAGTCCAGGGACTTGATGCGCTCCTCGATGTGCGCGGCCCGCGGCGCCGACACCACCGGATTGGACGCCATCAGCAGCAGGGACCTGATGTCCGTGCCCAGCGCGTCCAGCAGCTCGTACGCGCTGGGCACGGACATCA
>NZ_MUKA01000535.1 GCF_002150735.1 Streptomyces africanus | reverse complement strand
CCCGAGCCGGTCGAGCACGCCCCGGATCTCGTCCTCGCTCGGCACGTCCTCCAGGTAGCGGCGGACGGTGTAGTCGGCGCCCTCGGCGTCGAGCAGCTTCACGGCACTGCGGCACTTCGAACAGGCCGGGTTGATCCAGATCTCCATGGGGCTACGGTACGCCCTCGTGACGCCGGGGAGCGGGGGCCGAAACCTCGTTCTCCCCTTGTGTCCCCGCACCCCCGAAAGCCCTTGTGGCCAGGGCCTTTTGTCAGTGGTGGGCAGTAGAATAGAAGCAGTGTTCGAGGGTGGCGCCGGGATCGCCGAGGACCCCGGAGTGCCGCCCTGACCGCGACAGGAGGATGCCTGTGCCCGCTGCCGCACTCAAGCCGAAGCCACTGCCCACCCAGTCCATCGCGAAGCGCCCCGTCCTGCTCGACCTGCCGTACGCCCCCCTGGAGAAGCGGCCGCTGCCGCCGGGCCGGCCGCGCGAGTGGTACGTCGCGCACAACCGTCGCCTCAAGGCGATGCGCCTCGCCATCGCCCTGCTCGACTCCGGCGTCCACATGCCGAACCAGGCCCGCAACGAGACGATCCGCGACACGGCGGAACTGATCGGCGTCCACCCGCCGTCGGACACGACGTGCCACATGGTGAGGGCGTTCATGCGCTACTCGCGCTGACCTGACCCCGAGCGCCGGGTGCCCTGTTCCGCGGGGCGCCCGGCGCTTCGTCATGCCGCCCGGTCCGGTGCGGCGAACACCGGCGGGTTCAGGCGGGCGAAGCCCTCCTGCCGCTCGTAGGGGAAGTAGGGGTACGGCGCCGGGCGGTGGCTGGCGGCGTCGAGCTTCGCCATCTGCTCGGGGGAGAGGCTCCAGCCGACGGCGCCGAGGTTCTGGCGCAACTGCGCCTCGTCGCGGGCGCCGATGAGTACGGAGGACACCGTCGGCCGCTGCAACAGCCAGTTGAGGGCGATCTGCGGTACCGCCTTGCCCGTCTCCTGCGCGATCTCGTCCAGCGCGTCGATCACGCCGTAGAGGTGCTCATCGGCGACGGGCGGGCCGTAGTCGGCGGTGCGGTGCAGTCGGCTGCCGGGCGGGAGCGGTGTGCCGCGGCGGATCCTGCCGGTGAGGCGGCCCCAGCCGAGCGGACTCCAGACGATGGCGCCGAGGCCCTGGTCGAGGGCGAGCGGCATCAGCTCCCACTCGTAGTCGCGGCCGATGAGGGAGTAGTACACCTGGTGGGCCACATAGCGCGGGTGGCCGTGCCGCTCCGCTGCCGCGAGGGACTTCATCGCCTGCCAGCCGGAGAAGTTGGAGACGCCGGTGTAGCGCACCTTGCCCGCCCGCACCAGCGAGCCGAGCGTGTCCAGTACCTCCTCGACCGGCGTCCCGGCGTCGAAGGCGTGGAGCTGGAACAGGTCGAGGTGGTCCGTGCCCAGCCTGCGCAGGGCTGCCTCGCAGGCGCGGATCAGCCGGGACCGGGAGGAGCCCGCGTCGCCCGGGCCGTCGCCCATCGGCAGGCTCGTCTTGGTGGAGACGATCACCTGGTCCCGGCGGCCCTTGATCGCCTCCCCGAGCACCTCCTCGGACGCGCCGGCGGAGTAGGCGTCGGCGGTGTCGAACATCGTGATCCCCGCGTCCAGGCAGATGTCCACCAGGCGGCGCGCCTCCCGGGCGTCGGTGGTTCCCCATGCGCCGAAGAGCGGACCCCGGCCGCCGAAGGTGCCGGCTCCGAAGCTCAGCGCCGGAACCATGAGTCCGGACGCGCCCAGTCGCCTGTATTCCATCGTGATCCCCTTCCGGGAGTGACCTGGCTTTTAATGGGTCTGTAGTTCCGTTAGTGCCGCTAAGGTAGCAGGGCGAGGGAGTTAATGGAACAGGAGTACCGTTATGGCTGATGGGGGTGAGCCGGGAACCGTACGGCCCGGGGGGCGCACGGCACGGGTCCGGGAGGCGGTGCTGCGCGCGGCCGAGGACGCCCTGACCGAGCAGGGGTTCACCGGCCTGGACCTGGCCGACATCGCTCGCCGTGCCGGTGTCGGCAAGACGACCGTCTACCGCCGCTGGGGGACGGTGACCGGGCTGGTGGCGGACCTCCTGGCGGACATGGCCGAGCAGTCGGCGCCGCGCACCGAGACCGGTTCGCTGCTCGGCGACCTGACGGCGAACGCCCGGCTGGTGCAGCGGACTTTGACGGACCCCCGACAGGGGCCGCTGTTCAAGGCGCTGATCGCCGCGGCCGCAGGCGACACGAAGACGGCCGCGGCGCTGCACCGCTTCTACGACATCCGCGTCAGGGAGTGGGCCCCCTGCGTCCGGCAGGCCGTCGACCGTGGCGAGGTACCCGAGGGCACCGACACATACGAAGTGATCCGTGCCGTCTCCGCCCCGCTCTACTACCACCTGCTGATCAGCGGCGGCCGCCTCGACGAGACGACGGCCGACCGGGCGGCGGAGGCGGCGGCGACTGCGGCACGGGCGGGGGTGTACGTACGGGCCTGACACCACGGGGCCTGGCGCTCGACGCCGCGGCACCCCACGCCGCCAAGGCCTGGCGCTCGACGCCGCGGGCCCGATGCTCGATGCCGCGGGGACCCGGCGTCCCATGCTGCGGGGACGCGGCATCCCACGCCGCGGGGCCTGGCGCTCCACGCTGCGGGTCCGATGCTCGATGCCGCGGGGACCCGGCGCCCCATGCTGCGGGGGCGCGGCATCCCACGCCGCGGGGCCTGGCGCTCTACGCCGCGGGTCCGATGCTCGACGTCGCGGGGACCCGGCGCCCCATGCTGCGGAGACGCGGCAACCCGCGCCGCGAAGGCCTGGCGCTCGACACCGCGGGCCTGGCGCTCTACGCCGCGGGTCCGATGCTCGATGCCGTGGGGACCCGGCGCCCCATGCTGCGGGACGCGGCACCCCACGCCGCGAAGGCCCGGGCCTCCACGCCGCGAAGGCCCCGGCGTTCCACGCCGCGGAGTCGTGCCCACGCCGCGGCGGCCCGGTGGCCCTCCTGGCTACGTCGCCAGCTCCTTCTCCAGCGGTGTTCGGAAGCGCGGCGTGATTCTGGTCGTCCCCACCCACCCGCTCAGCCGCTCCGCCGCCTCCTCGATCGCCGCGCGCGCCTCCCGGCCCATCCCCTCCTCGTCGAGGATCCGCCAGACGATCTCCCCGCCGGGCCGCTGGGCCCACCCGCCGACCACGCGTCCGTCCCACCACACCGTCGGCCCGACGTTCCCGCTCCGGTCGAACAGCAGGGGCCGCAGCTCCGGCGCGAGATACCAGTCGCGCTGCTGCCACCCCATGGCCGTCGGGTCGAGGCCGGGCAGCAGTGCCGCCCAGGGCTCGCCGGGCGCGGCCACCTCGTCGACGTCGCCGTCGGCCACGTACCCCGTGCCCTCGTCCAGCGACACCGGCCGCGCCCCGATCGCGGCCAGCGCCGCGCGAACCTCCGTCACGCGCCATCCCGTCCACCACTTCAGATCGGCCTCGGTCGCCGGACCGCACGCGGCAAGCCACCGTCTCAACAGCTCCGCCTGTGCCTGCGCGGTGTCCAGTTCGGGGTGCTCGGGCGCGACGGCCCAGCGGAACTGGCTGGACGTCCAGGAGCCGAGCGGCCGGCCGCGGACGACCTTCCCCTCGACGCCCAGCACCCTCAGCAGCCGGGTCGAGACCGTGTGCACCCCCTCGTAGCGCTTCCCGGCCGCGTACGCGAACTGCTCCCGCAGGCGCGGCTCGTCCTCGGCGAGTTCGGCGGCCGTGGCCTGCCCGCGCCGGGCGAGTGCCGCCAGCGCCGACTCCTCGACCTCCGCCAGCCAGGCCGCGTCCGGCGCCCCGGCCGCCGCCATGTCCCTGAGCAGCGCGGCCCGCTCCCGGGCGGCGACCGCCAGACCGGTCGAGGCGTGCACGACGGCGGTCAGGGCCGTGGGGAACACGAACACCGTGTGCCGCATGCCGTGCATCCGCACCAGGGAACGGTCGTCGTACAGCGCGCGCCCGGTCTCCGCCACGGTCTTCGCGGGGTCGGCGAGCCGCGCGCCCACGGCCAGGTACACCGTCGCCGGGTCTGTGCCGTGCAGGGCGACGAGCGAACCGGCGATCTCCTCGGGAG
>NZ_MUKA01000534.1 GCF_002150735.1 Streptomyces africanus | reverse complement strand
GGCGGGTTGCGGGAGGTGGCGGCGTCGTTCGTGGTGCCTGGCCCGTCGGGGGTGTCCATCCGGGACCGGCTGCGGGTGACGGACGCGGACGCGGCGGTACTGGCCGAGGTCGGCGGGTTCCTCGGGTCGCTGGCCGCCGGTGATCTGGCGGTCCGCTCCCGGCAGGGTCTGTCGCATGACGCCAGCACATGGGCTGTGCGTAAGCGGGAGCTGACCGGGTCCTGTTCGGCCCGCTGGGCGGGCAGCATCACCAAGGCCACGCATGACCAGTGGGCGCTGGCTCGGCGCGGCCAGGTCGCCCACCTCGCGCGGCTGCGAGGGCAGATCGCCTCCATCGAGGCCAGGTTGGCGCGTCCGCTGGGGGCGAAGGCGGACAAGCGGGCCGGGCTGGTACGCGGCTACGGGAGCCGGGGGGAGTGGCATGCCAAGTCACGCCGCCTGCAAACGCTGAAGGCCCGGCTGGCGCGGGTGGAGGCGGACTGGGCGGCGGGCCGCGTGCACGTGGTGCGCGGCGGTAAACGCCTTGCGCACCTGCGTCACCACCTTGCCCAGTCCCGGCTGAGCGAAGCGGCGTGGCGGGAGCGATGGCGGGCGGCACGGATGTTCCTGGCCGCAGACGGGGAATCCGGCAAACGCTTCGGCAACGAGACCATCCGCATCACCGATACCGGGCAGGTCTCACTCAAGCTCCCCGCGCCGCTCGCCCACCTGGCCAACGCCCCGTACGGCCGGTACGTCCTCGATGCCAAGGTCCAGTTCAGGCACCGAGGTGAGGAGTGGCTGGACCGGGTAGCGGCGAACCGGGCGGTGGCTTACCGAATCCACCACGACGTGTTGCGGGACCGCTGGTATGTGACCGCGTCCTGGCAACGAGCCGCTGCCCCGGTGCTGCCGCTGAAGGCGGCCCTGGTACGGGGTGTGGTTGGGGTGGACATGAATGACGACCACCTCGCCGCCTGGCAGCTGGACAGGTGTGGCAACCCTGTGGGTGAGCCGCAGCGCTTCTTCTACGACCTGACCGGCCCCACACAGCACCGGGACGCTCAGATCCGCCACGCCCTGACCCGGCTACTGCACTTTGCCCGCCGCAGCAGGGTGGCGGCGATCGCGATCGAGGACCTCGACTTCACCGATGGCAGCTGCCGGGAGCGCCACGGCCGCAACAAGCGTTTCCGGCGCTTGCTCTCCCGTTTCCCCACCGCGAAGCTGAAGTCACGGCTGGTGTCGATGGCCGCCGAACAGGACATCGCGGTTGTCGCGGTCGACCCCGCCTACACCAGCCGCTGGGGCGCCCGGCACTGGCAGCAGCCCCTGACCACCCCCACCCGCACCACCACTCGCCACGACGCTGCCGCCGTGGCGATCGGACGGCGCGCCCTCGGGCACCCGATCCGGCGACGGGCGACACCGCCCCCACACGACCAGAGCGATCGTGCGGGGCATCGGAGCGTCCAGGCCGGACCGGAGACCCGGCGGCGTGAGGGACCCCGCCCCCACTCGACTGGACCACGCACCAGATGCGTGCCGCCCGGCCGTGGAGCGAAAGCGGGCGACCAGCGTGCCCAACACCGTTCGGGACACGCGGCTGAGCATGTGTCCTGGCACCAGGACTCACTCCCACTCAGTCTTTAGGAACGGTAATCCCCATGTCCCCTGGTGCTGGGGCGAGTTGATCCGCTAGCTTCCGGCGCACATCTGTCTCACAGGGGAGTGCGCATGCGCAAGGCGCTCAGATGGCTGCTGGCGCTCACGGTGCTCATAGGCACGTTGAGCACGGCATCGGCGGCCACCGCCGCCGAGCCGGAGGCCACCGGCAGCACTGACATCAAGGAGAGGCTGCTCTCCATACCGGGCATGAGCCTGGTCGAGGAGAAGCCGTACACCGGCTACCGCTTCTTCGTCCTGAACTACACCCAGCCGGTCGACCACCGCAGGCCGTCGAAGGGCACGTTCCAGCAGCGCATCACCGTGCTGCACAAGGACGTCTCCCGCCCGACGGTCTTCTTCACCAGTGGCTACAACGTCTCCACGACGCCCCGCCGCAGCGAACCGGCCCAGATCGTCGACGGCAACCAGGTCTCCCTGGAGTACCGCTTCTTCACCCCGTCCCGCCCCGACCCGGCCAACTGGTCCAAGCTGGACATCTGGCAGGCGGCCGGCGACCAGCACCGCGTCTTCAAGGCGCTGAAGGGCATCTACGGCGAGAAGTGGATCTCCACGGGCGGTTCGAAGGGCGGCATGACCGCCACCTACTACGAGCGCTTCTACCCGCGCGACATGGACGGCGTCGTCGCCTACGTCGCCCCCAACGACGTCGTCAACAGCGAGGACTCCGCCTACGACCGCTTCTTCGCGCGCGTCGGCAGCGAGGAGTGCCGCGACCGGCTGAACGCCGTGCAGCGCGAGGCGCTGGTGCGCCGTGAGCCGCTGGAGAAGAAGTACGCGGCCTACGCGAAGGAGAACGACCTCACCTTCGAGACCATCGGCAGCCTGGACAAGGCCTACGAGGCGACCGTCCTCGACTACGTGTGGGGCTTCTGGCAGTACAGCCTGCTGAAGGACTGCGACCAGATCCCCGCCGACGCGAAGAACGCCACCGACGACGAGATCTGGACCTCCGTCGACACGATCTCCGGCTTCTCCGCCTACGCCGACCAGGGCCTTGAGACCTACACGCCGTACTACTACCAGGCCGGCACGCAGCTCGGCGCCCCGACGATCCAGTTCCCGCACATCGAGAAGAAGTACATCCGCTACGGCTACCAGCCGCCGCGGAACTTCGTCCCGCGTGACATCCCCATGACGTTCCAGCCGCAGGCGATGCGGGACGTCGACACCTGGGTCCGGCACAACGCCCGCCGGATGCTCTTCGTCTACGGCCAGAACGACCCGTGGGGCGCCGAGCCGTTCCACCTCGGCAAGGGCGCGAAGGACTCCTACGTCATGACCGCCCCCGGCATGAACCACGGCGCCAACGTCGCGGGCCTCGTGCCCGAGCAGAAGACCCTCGCCACCGCCCGCATCCTCGACTGGGCCGGCGTCGCCTCCAGCGCGGTGCAGGCGGACCCGCAGGCGGCGAAGCCGCTCGCGAAGTTCGACGCCGAGCTGGACAAGCGGGAGACGCAGCGGGAGATGACGCTGCGGCCGTAAGGCCGGTGGCTCCTCCGTGTTGCCGCGCCCGGCCGCTCACAGCGGCCGGGCGCACCCCACGGGCCGGTCGCCGCCGAGCCGGACGTACAGGCCGGTCGAGACGGGGCAGTCGGCGCGCCGGGCGACCGTCTCGACCGGCCTGTACG